>JAYVTS010000117.1:0-23390 GCA_043788645.1 Verrucomicrobiota bacterium | reverse complement strand
GAGACTTGGGCAAAAGCTTCAAGCCCGCGCGCTGCGCCACCGCCCGTTGGCGTTCGTCGAAGGAGGCGAAAGCTTCCACGTCGAGTTCCAGCGCCGCGGCGACGTGCAGGATATCGAGACTGCGCGCTCCCGTCAGGCCGACGTGTCGTGCCGACAGCACTTCCGCCTGGTTAAACATCGCACCCAGGTCCAGCTCAGGCTTCGCCAGCAAACCCGCAGCGAGATCCTCCTGCAAGGATCGCAACGCCCCGGTCAATTCGACAGAGCTGAGTTCGCCCCGAAAATGTTTCAAACGCAGGGCCGTGCGGACCTCGAGTCCGTGTAACTCGGTGAAGGAAACCGGCAGCGTCGCAGTCTTCAACAACGCATCCGCCAGCGGCGAGGTGGGTTCTTCCACATAAGCCTTTACCAACAGGGCGGTGTCAAAATAAGTCCTCATCGCTCCCCGCGGCCTTCGTTAATAATCTCGCTCAACGGCTTACCCTTGATCCCGCAGGGAAACAGTCGCCGCCGGCGCGCCGCCAAGTCAGGCCATTGGGGCGCCCTTGGTTGCCCACGGATGGGCGCAAGCGTCGCGAAGGGGAGGCCATCCTTGGTGACCGTCACCGCTTCGCCATTCGCGATCCAGAGCGAGACGCGGGCAAAATTATTACGTAAGTCACGAACCGTCGCGGTAGGCATCGTGATACTAGTGAGTATCACGAAGGATTAAATGTCAACCGGAAACCATCGCGAGCGCCCGATGACCAGGGCCCATTCATGAAAGGTTTTTGAGGGTTGGGCGTTTTCGGAGTACGAAGCGTGAAAACAAGGGACAGGCAAATTGAAAAGACAGGTTTCACATCATAATAAAACAGGTTAGATATATTGACTATCAAATTCTCAAACCGCCTGTCCCTTGTTTTTTGTTTTGGAGTTGGATCCGCAGATTAGCGCAGATTAACGCAGATTTCAGAGACTTGCAGAACTTCCGGCAGATCACCTCCCGGGTGAGGGTTCCCTTTCCAAACCGAGCCGAAGAAATCTGCGTCCATCTGTGTTAATCCGCGGATGGACTCCCAAACCGGCAGCGGACGGGTTGCTGCCCGGTGAGCGCAGAATCGCCTTCGGCCGCCTTTCCTTCTTCGCGTGAGCTCTCACCCCTCTTCCAGCCGTTCCAGCCGGTACATCTCCTGTCTCACCGCCTTTGCCACGCGGTGCTTGGCGAGATAAACACCCGCCAGGCTCATCCCGAGTGAGCGCGCCACCTCGCGGGCCGGCCATTCCTTGAGCACGTTCAAGTCGAACACCTGGAACTGCGTGGCACTGAAATTACCGCGCACCTTCTCCAGTGCGGCCGCCAACAGTTTCTCCCGCCACTCGGCTTCCCAGAGCGCGCTCAGTGCATCCGGACTGGCCAGTTTCAGGAAATCAGTGTCCAGCGCGCTGCTCAGATCCTGGTCTTCCTCCTCAACTGTCCGCTGGCGGCGATCGTCCCAGAGGCGGCGCTTGCGGTATTGATTCTTCACGCGCCACGAGGCGAGGTTCAGGAGCCAGGTCTTGAAGCGGCACTTCGCCGGATCATAGCGATACTCCTCCACGTTCCGCGCCACGCCGATGTACGTCTCCTGCACCACTTCGTCCGCCTCCGTCTCGGTCAACCCGGCCTTGAGCGCGAAGCCGCGAACCACCGGGCTGTAGGTTCGGAAGAACTCGTGCCAGCGGTCTTCGTCGCCGGCCTGAAGGCCTGCCACCAAGCTGGGCCGGGTGCGGAGCGATGGGCTTTCAGTTGGAAACATCGTTGAAGTCATCCTGTCTCTTAAACCACGTCGCGCGAGCGATCTTACAGGAAAAGTGCGCGGGCCGAAGTCAGCAATATCCGCAGATGTCGGCTGCATGAAGGGCACGGTGCAAATCCATGGCAGCCTCACGGATCCGTGCCTGGCCGAGGACAACTGGGAAATGCTCAAGTGACGCCGAGATCATGGCCGAAGCCTACAGTCTGCCACCTCCCATTCACCGTGACCCGGCGGATCGCGTGCTGATCGCCACAGCGAGACAAGAGCGCCTGACACTTGTGACCACCGACGGCAAGATCCAGGCCTATCCACACGTCGCCACTGTTTGCTAATGATCATCGTCGGACAAGCCCCTCCGCGCACGAACAGGGGAGTCAGGGCCTGAGCAGCAGGCATTACCGGAAGTACAAAAACGCGCTGCTCATCAGCGCCCTGAATGGCCGTCGATAGAGGCCCGGTACTTCGCGTGGTCCTTCCATTCGACTCTTCCTCGATTCGTATCCATTCGTGGGCGACGGGTCCGGGTGACCCATAGAGGACTATGGCGTGCGGATCGTCTGGACCCCATCTCATGCTGATTGTAAATCGAATTGCCAATCAGCACGGGCACCGTGACCCTTCCGCGATGCGCCTGCTCCGGACAGCCGAACCCTTGCTCCGCCGCCTTGCCGCCAGCTTTCCCGTAACCGTGGTCACCGGGCCTCGGCAGTCGGGCAAGACCACCTGTTGAGCCTGATCAACGTCCGCGAACTTTCGACCTTTCAGCGCTTCCTCCGCCTCTGCGCCGGACGCACCGGCCAGTTGCTGAACCTCTCCGCGCTCGCCACCGACGCCGGCATTACCCACAACACCGCCCGCGCTTGGATCTCGGTGCTGGAGGCCAGTTGGCTTATCCGCCTGCTCCCGCCGCACCACCGAAACTTCAACAAGCGGCTCGTCAAGACCGCCAAGCTCTACTTCCTCGATGCCGGCCTCGCCGCCTGGCTGCTGGGCATCAAGGACGCCGCCACGGTCACGAATCATCCGTTGCGCGGCCCGCTCTTCGAGACCTGGGTGCTCGGCGAGCTGTGGAAGGCCCGTTTCAACCGGGGGCTTTCGGATGGGCTGTTCTTCTGGCGCGACAGCGCCGGCCACGAAGTGGATGTGATCCTGGAGGACGGCGAAAAACTGTCTGCGATCGAACTCAAGTCCGGGAAGACCCTGAACGCGGACTTCTTTCAAGGCTTGGAATGTTGGCGGACGCTGGCGGGGAAGGCGGCGTCCGGCACCTCGCTGATCTACGGCGGCGACCAATCGCAGACCCGGAATGGCATTCGGGTGGTGCCATGGTTACGAGCGGGTGAAGCCGCCTCGGTGGGATAGGATCCGCCCGCCCGGGAGCACGGCTTGCCAGGCCGCGAAGATTTCCTGAAAGAACCGGGCGGGCACGTGGTTGAAGGGAGTGATGAGACCAAAGTTCGCCAGGGAAACTACCGGTGCCCGCCGCGCCTTCACCCTTATCGAACTGCTCGTCGTCATCGCCATCATCGCGATCCTGGCGGGGATGCTTTTGCCCGCCTTGGGCAAGGCGAAGCAGAAGGCACAGGGCATCGCCTGCATGAGCAACCACCGTCAACTGGCGCTCGCCTGGCGGATGTATGCCGACGAGAACGCGGATCGCCTTCCCTACGCGGGTCCAACCGACGGGGCTTTCGGGTTGGATGAGCCGTATGTGTGGGTGAACGGGGCCATGGATTTCGACCCTAGCAACCGCTCGAATTGGGACGTCGAGAAGGACATCACGAGGAGTCTGCTCGCGCCCTTTTGCGGCAAATCAACCGGCATTTGGAAGTGCCCTGCCGACCGGTCCCGGGTAAAGCCCAGCGACGGCTTGTTCAAAGGTCAGAGCGTGCCCCGGGTCCGCAGCGTGGCGATGAACATGTACATGGGCGGCGCACACGGCATCGATCCCGGCACTCCTCTCTACGGCCCCGGTTTCACGGTGTTCCAAAAGCTCGGCGACATCGCCTCACCTTCGGCCAATTTCGTAGTGCTCGATGAACGCGAAGATTCGATCAACAACGCATTTTTCGCCATCGACCTCGCGAGTTTTCCTGACAAGCCGGCACAAATCATCATCTACGATTTGCCGGCGGGATACCATCACAGGGCGGGCGGCTTTTCGTTCGCCGATGGACATTCGGAGATCAAATCATGGAAAGACGCCCGGACCGTGCCACCGGTCAAAGCCGGCCAGCTTCCGGTGTCCGCGGGCATTCCCTCACCGAACAACCGCGACATGGTCTGGATCCAGGAGCGGGCGTCCCAGCGGAGATAAAGATCCTGGCTTCACCTCGAAGGTGCCCACGCCTATGAAAAATCTTAAAAAGTTCCGTTTCACTTTAATCGCCGCCCAAGCAGCCGGCTGCGGCCGCTGGCGGCCGCGACTGGCATCGCTCCTCGGTCTGCTGGTGGGGCTACCGATTTCCCCCCAAAGCCTCCAGGTCAACCTGCCTAAAGCGTTGGTTTACGAAGGGACACCTGACAGTCGGGCAAAATTCTCGGTGACGCGCGTCGGACCCGTCGGGGAAGCCCTCTCGATCCGCTATGCCACCCTCAGCACCAATGGCCTGGGCTGGGCCACGGCCGGCAAAGACTACGTGCCCACCAACGGCGTGTTGAACTTCGCACCGGACCAGACCATCGCCTATTTCAGCGTCCAGGTCTTGGACGACGGTGACGTGGAAGACCCTAGTGAGGCGGTGCAGATCCAGTTTACGGACGCCAAGACCGCCAGCGGCAGTCCGCTCCGGATCACTGCCCCAAACGGCAGCAGCGCCAAGCTCTGGGAATTTTGGATCCGGGACAACGAGGCTCCCGCAACCTTGGACGTGCGAAGTTTTCCCGCTCCACCTCTGCACTTCGCCGGGACGAGGGATACAAGCAATCCACCCACTTGGCAGCCGATACTCCTTCGCTCGGGTGGTGCCTTGATTCATGGGGATTTCACCGAGGTCAATGGGGAGCCGCGGCTGGGTCTGGCCAAGCTCCGTCCGGACGGAGACCTTGACCTGACTTTCGCGCCTACGGGAGATTATCGTGAAAGCGGTTTTGCCCTGGAACTTCAGTCCGGCGGGCTGATCCTAGGAAATGGAACGATCTTGAACCGAGATGGCTCCCGTCGTGGGCAAATCAATCCCGATGACTTTCAAGTTGAGTATGGGTTCCAGTTTGTTTGGGCTGAATCATCCGACGGTAGGCTCCAGCATTGGTCGGAGAACAATGGTAACCTGGTTCGGGTCGATTACAGCCCGACCGGAAATCTTCAGGCATCGACACTGGTCGCCAGTCCCGGAACCAACATGGTATTGCTGAGCGTCCAGCCCACCGGGAAGCTTCTCATTTTGGAACGTCAACCCTCTGCGGATCGGGTCATCCGACTATTGGCCGACGGACAGAAGGATTCGGCCTTCACCCCAGTCGAGCAGTCCGGTCAGTTAATCCTGAACGAGGATGGCTCCTTCTTCGCCTACGTAGCCGGCGCATTCCGTCGCTATGATCCGGATGGGATCCTTGACCCTTCCTACCCGGCATTCATTTCGGGTGCCTGTGGCGACTCCAAAACTGGACTGCGCATTAATGGCAACCGAATTGTTGGGGATGGGAGCGCTTGCTCGGTAAACGGCATCCCGGCGGGATATTCGAGGGAGGGCATGGGCCTGAGTATTTACACCGCCAACCCGCCGGCAACTTCCCTGGCCATCTTCTCCGGCCGCCGCCGTGGCGACGTCGAATCTTGGTCTGGTAGCACGTCCGACTACGAATTCGTAGGATCTCCGTTTGAATTCGGCGAACCGGACCCGTCAGAGCGTTGGGTGACGTTTCGCCGTCTGGGGTCCACCACCAAGCCCGCTTCGATCAGCTATTCCACGCGTGATGTCACCGCACAAGCGGGGCGCGACTACGAACCGCAAGCAGGAACCCTCACCTTCGCCCCGCTGGAGACTGAGCGTGCGATCCGAATCCCCTTTCCCGAGGGGGAAGTCGGCGGGGCCTTTGAGGTCGCTGTTACCGGGGGCAGTGGGTTCGAGGTGCTGCCCTCGCCGCTGCGGATTGTGGCCGGGCCGGGTGATTTTCGCGCGCGGATCACCCGCACCCGGCGGCTTGAATCGGGAGCGATGATCTTGGAGGTGGTCTCTTCGGGTCAGCTCGGAAGGGAGTTTTGGGTCGGAATCGAGGTCTCCGACGACCTGAAAATTTGGCGACCGCTCGGAGACACCCACCAAGCACGATCCACCGGCTCCGCCGAGTCGCCCGCGACGTTCCTTGATAACCCGCCGACCGGGGCATCGGCCCGCTACTATCGAGCCTTGACCCACTAGCCTGCAAAAAATGAAGACCTTTGCCATCCGGATATTCGCGACGCTGCTGATGGGCGCGTCCGCCACCACTGTCTTGGGACAAACGCCACTGATACCCTATGTGATTGAGTTCGCGGGGGGGCCTTTCGTGGGGCCACCCGAGGGAGTCGAAGCAGTGGGATCTATGACGCTCCTTCTGCGCTGTACGCCGCCGATCACCTTCCCGGGCACGAACGAAGTGCGGGTCCGTCTCGCTTCGCGTGATATCACTGCACAGCGTGGCAGCGACTACCAGTTCCCAGCGGAGGGGCGTATGCTTACGCTCGGTTCAGGTGGTCTGCAGAGCGCGGTTTCCCCGGACGGTCAGACCCAAGATTGGTATGTCTACATCCCACTGTTTGACGACGGCGTTCATGAGCCGGACGAAACCTTTGAAGTCAGCCTCAGTGAACCCAGCTCAAATGCTGTTCTCGGTGGGCGTGCCAAGGTGATCGCGACGATCCATAACAGCGCGCCGACGCTTTCGGTCCGGTTGTCGCCGGCGCTCTTTCCCGACGGCTCATATAGCCTGGTGAGTGAAGATTCTGGCTCGCGACCTCTACTGGAAGTAATTCGTCGCGGTGACCGGGAACTTCCGGTGAGCGTGGATCTCACCTTCGCGGGAATAGACGAGTCGAACGGTGACGGGGAAAACCTCGAGCTGAAAGGCGTGCCCGGGGTTGATTTCCAGGCCGTCAATCAACGGGTCGACTTCGCCAGTGGCGAGACCATTCGCTCTATCGTGGTGCCCATCCTCGATGACGCCGAAGTGGAGCAGGTGGGGGAGATGCGCTTCTTCGGGGCCACCCTCACCAATCCGTCGGCAGGCGCAGACATCGCGGCCTACGGGGGCTATGCGGGGGTCGGCATCGTGAACAACGAACTGCCGGCTACGCTGGACGTGACCCGCGACCGCATCACCGGCAGCCCCTTGGTGCTCTTTGGTTTTGAATACGTTCAATTCGAGGATGGCCGGACCAATATCCAAACCGGATCGGTGCCTGCAGATGAGGTGAACTTCATGCCATTGCCCGGCGGCAAGACACTGGCGGTCGGTAGGTTCGACTTGGTCAACGGCGTTCGCCGTCCAGGAGTGGCCCGACTGGATGCCAACGATGAACTCGACCAAGGGTTCCGGCCACCGGAGGGCCTGATACCTTGGAGTGACAACGGGTATTTGCAGATCCCCCGGCTGCTCGTGTTGCAGTCCGGCGCTCTGCTGGTGCCGGATAGCAGCCGCCTCTTTGTGCGTTTGAAGGACGATGGTTCGCGGGACACTTCGTTCTCGACGGGGCTGAGCCACGTCGCAGAAGCCGGTGACGGAAGTCTCTGGGGCGTGCGGAGCAATGAGGTGGTTCACCTCACGCTGGACGGTTCGGTGCTGAGTTCGCGGGCGATTCCCGCCCGATCCACCAACCAGACGATCTTCGCCATCCAGGCGGATGGGCGGCTCCTCATCCACGATCAGGCGGTTGATGCCAACTCTGGGGAGGAACTGATCGGACTCTTCCGCTGGCTGCCCGACGGTTCAATCGACCCTTCCTTCTCGGCGATCCAGACTTCTCGGCGTTTCGGCGAAACGGCAGTCTTGCCCGACGGCAGACTGGTCACGTTCGGTGCGCCCATCAACGGCGGGCCACTGACGCTCCAGGTTTTCGGCACCGATGGCCGGATTGACCCCAGTTTCCCTCCCGTTACCGCCGAGCAAGGTGGTGATGGGAAGTATCTGTACCGGTGGACTCTCCAAGGCAGGCGCTTAGGGCTTTACAATCCCATCTTGGAAACCATCAACGGCATCTCCGTGCAGCCTGGTGCCTACGAGTTCGTCCTCACGAATGCGTCCAAGACAGCCGTGCAGCTAGCCGCGCGAAGGAGCTACGACCCGAAAACAGGTGACCTCCAAGCGCCATACTACCGAGTAGAACCAAACCCGGGCGAAAACGCAGCGTTCAACGTGGTCTTCCGCCGCTTGGGTCGCAGCGCCGGCTCGGCGTACGTCAACTACACCACGCGCGACTGCACGGCCATCGCCGGCAAGAACTACCTCGCCCAAAGTGGGTCGATCACCTTCGCGCCGCTCGAAGTGGAGAAGACTCTCTTGATCCCGATCTTGGGCGATTCCGGAGATCAGTCCGGCGGGATCTTCGAGGTCGTGGTGACGGGCGCCGGCGGCTTCGAGGCATTGCCTGCGCCCGTTCAGTTCGTGATCCTCGACCGGAGTGGTGCACGTCCTCCCCCTCGGGTGCAAGACGTTAAACGCTTGCGTGACGGCCGGGTGCTGATCAGGACCGCCTCCATTTATCCTTGGGGCGACAGCAATGCCGTCCTTGAAGCTTCAGATAACCTGCAGGCGTGGAGTATGGTGGGGTTGGAGCTTGGTGATTCGATCGATACCCGTATCGGGTTGGATGGGGACGCCAAAAACCATCCAACCCGCTTCTACCGATTCCGAACCGTTTTACCATAGGCAGTGCGCTGGCTCATCACGGACCCATCGAACTGGGCGGCTTGGCCATTTAAAAAACTCTACCGCAATACAGATTCCTCCTTCAACAAGGCCATGAAGACACTCACTGCCCAACTCACTGCCATTGCACTGTTCACCGGCGCGATGGCGGCGTTAGCCCAAACGCCACCGCCTTACGTGATCGAGTTTACCTCGGCGACCTACGAGGGAACCGAGGCCGACGGCTACATGGACCTCGTCCTGACGAGCACGCCGCCGTTCAGGGCCGGCGACACGAACAACATCCAAGTCCGCATCAAGACGACCGACATCACCACCCAGCGCGGAAACGACTACGAGTATCCGGTCGAGGGGCAGGCACTCGTCTTGGGCAACTTCAACAAGTGGTCTGATGGCAGATGGCGCGTCGGCATCCCCCCGATCAACGACGGCGTTCACGAACCGGACGAGACCTTCGAGGTAACCTTGGGCGACCTGAGCCCCAATGCCGTTCTGGGGGCGCGATCCACGGCGACTGTGACAATCCACAACAGCGCGCCAACGTTTTTGGTCCAGTTGTCACCGACGCTCTTCCCTGACGGACAGGCGTTGGTGAGCGAAGACTTCGGCTCGCGACCGCTTCTCGAAGTAATCCGTCGCGGCGACCGTGATGTGCCGGTGAGCGTGGACCTCAGTTTCGTGGGGACCGACGATCCCGACGGCGCCGGTGAAAGCCTCGGGCTCAAAGCAGTGCCCGGGGTTGATTTTCAGGCTGTCAATCAGCGGATCGAGTTCGCCAGCGGTGAGACCAAACGCTCCATCGTGGTGCCTATCCTTGATGACGCCGAGGTGGAGCAGGTCCGGGAGACGCGCTACTTCGAGGCCATCCTCAGCAGACCCTCGGCGGGTGCGGTCATCTGGGCCTACGGGTGTTGTGCAACGGTCGGCATCGTGAACAACGAGCTGCCGGCGACGCTGGACGTGACCCATGACCGCATCTCGGGCAGCCCCTTGGTGCTCTTTGGTCGTGAAGACGTTCGAATCGAGAATGGCCGGACCAACACCTCTACCCAACCGATGTCTTCGGACAAGGTGAACTTCCTGCCTTTGCCCGGCGGAAAGAAACTGGCGGTCGGTGGGTTCGAATGGGTCAACGGCGTTCGCCGTCCGGGGCTCGCCCGGATGGATGCCAACGATGAACTCTACGAAGGGTTCCGGCCACCGGAAGGACTGATTCCTTGGAGCGACAACTTTTTTATACTGATCCCTCGTCTGCTCGTGTTGCAGTCCGGCGCGCTGTTGGTGCCGGACAGTGATCGCCTCTTCGTGCGTTTGAAGGACGACGGTTCGCGGGACACCTCATTCCCGTCGGGTTTGAGCCAGGTCGCCGAAGCCAGTGACGGAAGTCTTTGGGGCGTCCGGAGCAATGAGGTGGTTCATCTGGCGCTCGACGGTTCGGTGCTGAGTTCCCGGGCGATTCCTGCCCGAACGGGCAACCAAGCCCTCTTCGCCATCCAAGCGGATGGGCGGCTCCTGATCCATGATCAGACTATCGATGCCAACTCCGGCGAGGAACGGATCGGACTCATACGCTGGCTACCCGACGGCTCAACCGACCCTTCCTTCACCGCGATTCGGCCCTTCTGGGGCGCGGCTGTCCTGCCCGACGGCAGGCTGGTCAGGTTCATTAGACAATCGCTCCAAGTTTTCGGCACCGATGGCCAACCTGACCCCAGTTTCCCTTCCGTGCCTTTCGGGAAATATGGCGATGGGCGGTCGATCTTCTCGGTGACCCTTCGAGGCGACCACTTGCGGGTATTCAGCCCCAACATGGAAAGCGTCAACGGCATCGCTGTACAATCGGGTGCTTACGAATTCTTCCTGAGGCACGCGCCCAAGACAGCCCTCCAGCTATCCGCCCAAGGGAGTTACGACCCGGAATCCGGTTCGTATGAGGCCCCATTCTACAGGAGCGAACCAGCCGCGGGTCAAACCTCGGCCTTCAACGTCATCTTCCGCCGCCTTGGGCAAAGTGCCGGCGCAGCGTCGGTCACCTACGCCACGCGTGATGTCACGGCTACTGCGGGCAAGGATTACCTCCCCCAAAGCGGGACGCTCACCTTCGCCCCGCTTGAGGTGGAGAAGATAGTCAGCATACCCATCCTGACGGACGGCGATGCCGAGTTCGATGAGACGCTCGAAGTTGTCATCACCTCCGCCGAAGGCTTTGAGGCTTTGCCCGTGCCGATGCGCCTGACCATCGTCGGCGACCTGCCATCGATTTCCCAGCCTCGCCTGGATCGCATCAAACGCCTCAGTGATGGGCGGGTCCTCGTGGACGGCAGCGTCTCGAACTCGGATGCCACTCTGGAATCTTCGGTGGATCTAAAAACCTGGAGGCCAATCCCGGGCTTGCAGGGTGGCTGGAGTGGAGGCTCTGGGCCAGCGATGTGGCTCGACCCATCGGCCACGAACTCCGGCCCGCGCTTCTACCGGGCGGTCCTCCCATAGGAACCGCGCCGGCCGAAGGCTCGATTCTTGGAGCCGGTTCGCTTGGCCGACCCGTGCGCCACGCACCGACCGTCGCATGGCCCCTCCCGGGTTGCTTCAGGGCTTGATCCCGCGTTGCGCGGGCTCGTGAAGCCGTTCGGGAAAGTACCTGTCCAGGCCGGTCCGCTTCAGGACCCCGACGAAGCGCGGGTCGCGCCACAGACTGGCGAAGAACGGATCGATGACCGCAAACAGCGCCATTGGCTGGCGTTCGTCCAGCGCTCGATTCCACCAGAGGTAGGCTTCGTCCGTTTCGCCGGCGAGCATGTGACACCAGGCGTAATTCATGGGGGCGATCCAATCTTCGCTCCGAGCCTTGCGCGCGCCTTGTTCCAGGCCTTCCAACAGCATGCGCGAGTAAGCCATCAGTCCGGCCGGACCCCGGCCCGCCTTTATGTAGGCTTGGTGAGCCCCGCCTTCAACGGCCCTGCCCCTAACGAGGACGTGGAAGCGGTCAAATAAGTCCCTAGCTTCATCAATGTCCCCCCGGGCCCAGCGGAGCATAGCCAACTGATACTGCGGGCTAGGTGCGTTGGGCGCGATTTCCAGGTGATGGCGTATGGCCACCTCGGCTTCCGCCAACCGGCCGGCGAAGGCCAGCACTTTGCCAAGATTGGTGTTGAGCCACACGGCGTCAGGATGCGCCGCGATCATCTCCCTCATGAGTTGGATCGCTTGGTCATGCCTTCCGGTGAAGGAGCACAGCCACGCAAGCTCCGCCTTAGGCCCCGGATCACCCGGCGCCAGTTCGATGGCACGGCGATAGGATTTTTCCGCGCCCGCCCAATCCCATTCGAAAGAGAACTTGTAGCTGCCCAAGGCCACGTGGGCCTCGCTCAACGATTCATCCAGGGCCAGTGCCTGGAGCGCCGCGTCGCGGGATTTCGGCCGGCACACGCTGGGCTTGGTTTCTTCCTTTGCGTCCAGCCGGGAATAGGAACTGGCTTTCGCGGCATAGGCCCGGGCGAACTTCGGGTCCCTCGCCGTCGCCCGCTCGAAGTACGCGATGGCTTTGAGATGGCCGGCCGCGGTGTCGTCCTCGCGGCACTTGCGCCCGAGCTGATAGAGGTCATACGCCTCGTGGTTGGTCGTTCCGGAGGTCTCAAAGATTTCAACTTGGGAGCTGCTGGCGACGGGCGGCACAGATCTGTTTCGGGCGAGCAGGAACCCCACCACCAGCAACCCGACAACTCCTGCGGCCGAAGCAAGCTTCGTTCCCCAATCGATGCGGCGCTGCCAGGCCTGTCGCCCTTTTACCGACTTACCGGCAGCGAGCCGTTCGAGATCTGCCCGCATCGCCTCGGCACTGGGATAGCGTTGGCGGGCATCGGCATCGGCAGCCTTCAGCAGGACGGCATTCAGCTCGAACGCCAATCGGGCGTCAGGCCAAGTGCGAAGGTCGGCAGGGAGTTCGGGATATCGGCGTCGATCCAAGCCGGTGAGGGCTTCATAGAGCACGCGGCCCAACGCGAAGAGGTCGGCCGCGGGCGTGCCGGGTCCTTCGGGTGGCAGGTATCCTTCGGTGCCTACAATCGAGCGTCGGTCGTCCCCCGTCGTGGCGTCCGTCACCAGGCCAATGTCGGCCAGCTTGGGTCGGCCGTTCACGAAGATGATGTTCGACGGTTTGATGTCGCGATGCACCAGCCCGCTGGCGTGCAATTGACCCAGCGCCTCGGTCAGCGCGAGGGCGAGTTCGAGCACCCGTGCGGCGGGGAGTCGACCGGCGTTAAGGTCCGAGCGGAGGGTGCGGGGAGAGTAATCCGTGATCAGCGGGTCCGTGTTCCGCGCCGAGCCGCTCGGCGCGTGAACCTCCGCGCCTGAAGACTGCTCACTGATTGCGGAAGACTGCCCACTTGCGGTCGTCACCGCATCCGCGAGCTCCATCACGTAATAGAAGCAGCCGGTCGCCTCGTTGCGGCCGACGTGGAAGAGGGCGAGCTGGCTGGGATGAGAGCGGGAAATCGCCTCGAACTTCTGGATGCCCTCGAACTCCCGCAGGAACGGGCGCTCGTCCGCGAAACTGGCGCGATAGACGAGCTTCACCGCGCGCCAGGCCCCGGTGGTGCTGCGGCCGAGCCACACTTCGCCGTACGCTCCGGCGCCGATCTGCCGGAGCAGTTCGTAATCCGCGAGGCGCGGCGGAGCCCCGGCCGGCCTGGGCACGGACGCCACCGGGGACAACGCATCCGCTGCGGACCGAATGGCCAACGACCTCATGGCGCGGACGCTATAACCGATTCGTCCCGATCGCCAGCCTCAAGCGATTTGTTGTCACCGATGACCTGCGTGCCGGATCGCTCACAATCCATGGCACACATCCTACGGTTTGCTGACGGCAACCCTCAGATCACCGGGCGTCAGGTACTCCACCATCAGTCCATCGAAGGTTCGGGTATAGCCGGGACCATTCAGCGGACTGACCACAAAGTTTCTTCCCTTCGGATAAAGCGTCCGAAAAGCCAACAGGTTTCGGGGAGCGAACGCGTCGGCCTTCCATTTGCATTCGATCGCGTCTACCCGGTCCCGACCGTGGGGCAGAACGAAATCCACCTCTCGCTGTTGCTTGTCACGCCAGAAGTAGGATCGAGCCACACCGGCCGCCACCAGGGCGTCGAGCACGAGATGTTCCCACAACAATCCGCAATCGTCTGCCCGGAGAGTGTCCCAACCCCGTGCGTAGGCGATGAATCCAGTGTCGAATCCGAACACCCGGGGCTGGGCTACTATTTCCCGCCGTCCGCCGCCGGAGAACGGCCGTACGACATGGATGACTTGCGTGACTTGATAGACTTCCAGCCAGTTCACGACGGTGGGCCGGCTGATCCCGCTTTCGGTGGCGATTTTGGTGACGTCGAGTAAGCCGCCGCTTTGCCGCAACAGGAGCTCTAGTACGCGCAGGAACTCGGTCCGCTTCTCCAGACGAAAGAGCTCCTGAACGTCACGCGCAAAGTAGGAGTCAAGCCACTCGCCGTAGAACTCGGTATTCCGCCGCTCGTCCAGCAGTGCCGGGGGTAGGCCACCGCGCAGCAGCCTGTCCTGCAGGTCGGTGATTCCGAACGCCGGAAGCTCCTCCTGCAGCACGGGAACCAGCTCGATGACACGCTTTCTCCCCGTAAGGCTGTCGCGGAATTTCCGGGTGGCAGCCAACGTCGAGGAGCCGGTGGCTAGAATCTTCAGCTTGGGAAACTCATCTGCCCCGATCTTGAGCAGTCGGCTCGGATCAGAAAGCTGGTGAATCTCGTCTAAAATGACGACCGGCTTTTTGACGGCTTTGAAGAAGGTTTCCGGGTCTCGCAATCGTTCGGCCACACTCGGCAGATCGCAATTCAAGTACTCCGCGTCCGGGAGGCTTTTCGTGAGGACCGTCTTGCCGACGCGCCGCGGCCCACAGAGCCAGGCGATCGGAGCCTGCTTCCAGGCGGCACGCAAGCGAGCCACCCAAATCGGACGCTCAATCATGAATTCACACTTTACATATAGACGTCTAAAAGTAAAGTGTGGACTCGCGATCGAATCCTGAATCTGAGGCATCTTGCCGGCGGATTTTCGAACGAGGGCCTTCGTAGTGTATGACCGACAAGTCAGGGGATACATACAAAGGGACGGGTCATATGAAAAATTTCACACCAGCGGTCCGATATTCGAGCCGTATCCATGCACAAGCGAATGGGGAGGAACTCCCGCAGAGGCGCGGAGACGGGGAGAACGACTCTGAAAACCGGAGTTGGATCCGCAGATTAACGCAGATTGACGCAGATTTCAGAGACTTACCGGGCTCCCAGCAGTGCTCCAAACCAAACGGAAGGAATCTGTGTTAATCTGCTTCAATCTGCGGATAAACTCCTAAACCGGGCAGCGAACGGGCTTCCGCCCGGTGAGTGCAGAATCGCCTTCTGCCGCCCTTCTTTCTTCGCGTGAGCTTTCACCCCTCTTCCAGCCGTTCCAAACGTTGCATTTCCTGCTTCACCGCCTTCGCCACGCGGTGCTTGGCGAGATAAACACCAGCCAGGCTCATCCCGAGCGAGCGCGCCACCTCGCCGGCCGGCCATTCTTTGAGCACATTCAGGTCGAACACCTGCCACTGCTTCGGGCTGAACTGCGGCTTTACCCGGGCCAACGCCGCCGCGAGCAGGTTGCTCCGCCACTCGACCTCCCAGAGCGCATCGAGTTGACCGGCGTCGCGATCACCGACTCGCTCGACGGTGGGGGTTTGTGCCGGATCGTCTGCCGCCAAGCCGCCGGGAGCGAACACCGCGTCGTGCCGGCGGCGTTTGCGGAGCTGATCCTTCACGCGCCAGGCGGTCTGGTTGAGCAGCCACGTCTTGAAGCGGCACTTCACCGGGTCGTGCCGATACTCCGGCAGATGCCGCGCCACGGCGATGAACGTCTCCTGTACGACCTCGTCCGCCTCAGGGTCGGTGCAGCCGGCTTTGAGGGCGAAGCTGCGGATGAGCGGCCCGTAGAGCCGGCAGAACTCCTGCCAAGCGTCCGCGTCGTCCGGCCCCTGCAACCGCCCCAGCAGGCTGGCACGGGTGAGGAGCGAGTCGTGTCCGTCCTTCGTCATGGTCGCGGTCATGCTGTCCTTCTAACGCCGCACCGCGAGTGTTCTTTCAAGGAAGTCGGGAAATAGTTTGTCGGCGTGACGAGGCTCTTTGCCGGCATCCATGCCGTTGGAAAGGGGATGAAAGTTCACGCGGAGGCGCGGAGGAAGAGATTCTGCAAACATCAACGACACCGACACCATTCGGTGGGCTTTTCCAGGGAACCAGTTTTTCCGCTTTCAGGCTCTCTCCGCGCTCTCCGCGTCTCCGCGTGCCATTTCTGCTAAATAGTTAAGGCGTAGGGGCGCAGCACGGGCGGAGTGGGCCAATCCATCCCGCAAAAAGATTTCCTGAAAGATCGCTGCCGGGCCGGCGTTGAAAGGCTAGATGAAGACCGCATCAACCTTCGCCCCCGGACACAGTGGGCTCATCCTGCTGGCGCTCGCCACTTTCGCGCTCCGAGGAAGTGCCGGCGCTGTGCCGCCGCTTTTGCTCCAACGCGTCGGACCCGCCGTAGATTTGTCGTGGCCAGCCACGCTCACCCAGCCGGACGGCGCGCTGGGGCGGCCCTACTTCGAATTGAACCGGATCGGCCAGATCTCGCCCGACGAATTCGCGGCCCGCTTTCCGAATCCAGCCACGTACCTACCCAAGCTGTCCTGGGATCCCACCACCGCCCAGTTCTGGAACGAGTTCAATACCGACGTCGAAGCCCATAATGTCGGCACGCCCGAGGACCAGCCTGGCTACCGTCGCTTCGACACACGGCTCACGCCGAAGGAACTGGCCGTCTTCAAGACCAACGGCTTTGTCGTGAGCGAGCGCTTGGGCAGCGGCACCTTCGCCGATCTCTACTACCGGCTCTGGAAGGACGATCTGCCGGTCTTCATCTCCACCGACGCCCTCCTGCAGGCCTGGCATCGCACCTATGACGGCATGCTGGAAGAACTGGAGGAAACCTACCTCTTCAACTCCGTCGGGCGGATGCTCGACGGCATGGCGGGACAGGTCGCAGCCGCGGACGCCGCGGCCGGCAACGGTGTGCTGCGCGAGAGCCTGCGCGATGCCGACTGGTTCCTGGCCGTCGCCCGTTCGTTGTTGGCCGGCAGCAACGCGCCACCGGCCGCCTCAGTGCTGGGCCAGAATGCACGGGTGGCGGCAACCCTCGCGGACATCCGTGAGGAGCAACTGAAGCCGGTGCCGGACTTCATGGGCTTCTGCCGGATGGTGGACTTCTCGCAGTTCAAGATTCGCGGGCATTACACCCGCAGCGAACGCCTCGGCCGCTACTTCCAATGCGCCATGTGGCTGGGCCGGATCGACGTGCCCGTGGCCGGCGGGCCGTGGGAGCGTTGCCCGGGCGACGTGCGGATGGCCTCGCCCCGCGAGTTGGGCACCGCGATCGTCTTCTGGCACCTGCTGCGACAGTCCGGGAAATTCCAGACGTGGGCGGACATGGAGCGGGTCATCACGGCCTTCGTGGGTTGGACGGACTCGCTTAACTTCGGCCAACTTGGCGGGGTGCTGGTCGGGGCCGGCATCCGCACCCTCGCCGACGTGCCGGACGTGGCGACGCTCGAGCGCCTGCAGGCCGATCTCGTGCGCGGCGAAATCGGCGTGCAGAACATCCGCAGCGACTGGTTCAGTCAGCCGCTCTCAGGAGCGGAGCGCCACGGGCTGCCGCAAACGTTCACGGTGTTTGGCCAGAAGTTCGTGCCGGACAGTTGGGCGTTCTCGCAGACCGTGTTCAGCAGCATTCTCTGGGTGGAGAACGGCGCGACGAACAAAGTCCAACGCCGCGTGCCGGGGGCCTTGGACATGGCGTTCGCGACCCTGGGCAACAACCAAGTGGTGCCCGAACTGGTGGCCCAGATGAACGGGACGTTCGCCGAACTGGACCGCCCGCACGCGCTTCGTTTCCGGGATCGCAAGGCCTATCAGCATAATCTGGCCGCCACGCGAACGGTAATGGACACCCAAAAACCAGAGGCGTGGGCCAGCAACATCTACTTGAGCTGGCTTGACACCTTGCGCCAGCTGTCGCCGGCGACCACCACGCCGAACTACCCCGAGTCGATGCGGACCCGGGCGTGGGCGATGAAGACGCTCAACACCCAACTCGCGTCGTGGACCCACCTCCGCCACGACACGATCTTGTACGCCAAGCAGTCGTATACCGCTGGGGGCGATTGCGTTTATCCAAAGGGTTTCGTGGAGCCGCAGGTTGAGTTTTGGACGCGTCTCAAAACGATGGCTGAGCAGGCTGCGGATTTGATCAGCGCATTGAACTACCAGGGAACCTACACCTTCCTCACTGGACGGTTGCCGGTGTTGGACCCGGATTCCGGGGAAGTCATCGATCCAGGGGATCCGGTTACCAATGTCGTCAGTCTGGCGACGATCCAGGCCCGCCAGGTGACCCACCTGCGGAACTTCGCGGTCGTCACCCAGCGCTTGGAAGGACTGGCGCGAAAGGAACTGAATCAACAGTGCTTAAGCCCCGACGAGGAACTGTTTCTGCGCAATCTCATTCAGATCCTGACTCCCGGGGGTGGATCCGGTCCCATTCGCACCTACACAGGGTGGTATCCTCAGCTCTTCTACAGGGGAATTCAACACATCGACGACGATTATTTCCATCGAAACCACGGCGCCGAGCACTTCGACGGCCTCGTGGCCGACGTGCATACCGACGTTCCCTGTCTCGATTGCGGCGGCGATCCGGGCAGCGTGCTCCACGAAGCCGTGGGCCGTGTGAACCTGCTTCTGCTGGAGGTGGACAATGGTGGTGACCACTTCGTCTGCGCCGGTCCGGTCCTGAGCCACTACGAGTTGGAAGTGACCGGTAACCCCCGTCGCCTGTCCGACGAGGAATGGCAGAGCATCGTCGACAACCAGCAGTTCCCTGGCGACGCGTCGCTGGAGCGCTTTGAGGGCCTCACCCCACCGCCGTGGACGAAGAGCTACCTGGTGCCGGTGAAATGAGGCCGAACTTAAGCCGTAACTATTCAGCAGAAATGGCACGCGGAGACGCGGACAGAGGCTAAAAACGGAAAAATTGGCACCTTGAAAAGTCCACCGAATGGTGTCGGCCTAGAGACGTTGGATCTCTGGGGCGCCGCACGGGCGGAGGGTAAAGGCGAATCTGAAATTTTGCATTGCCAATTCCGCATGCAAAAGATTTCCGGAAAGACCACTGCTGGGCCGGCGTTAAAAGGCCAGATGAAGACAGCAATGACTTTGGGCGTCGGCCGCGGTGTAGCGTTCGTCCACCGTTCCTCACGCGTGGCTTTCCTGGGCTTCACGCTGATTGAATTGCTCGTCGTCATCGCCATCATCGCGATCCTGGCGGGGATGCTCCTGCCGACGTTGGGTAGGGCGAAGCTGAAGGCGCAGGGTATCCAATGTATGAGCAACATGCGCCAGCTGGGCCTCGGCTGGCAGATGTACGCCGACGAGAACAATGGCCGACTGGTGGCGAACAACGGCACTGACCAGCCCAAGCTCAACTGGGTGGGCGGCTTTCTCGACTTCACCCGCAATAACCGGGACAACACCAATCTAACACTGATCCGGCGGGGCCTGCTGTATCCCTTTGTCGGCACGGTCGGGGTGTACAAGTGCCCGGCCGACCGCAGCACCGGGACCTTCATGGGCGGCACGTATCCGCGCGTCCGGAGCATGTCCATGAACGGCTGGCTGGGCACGGCCAACGAGGCGTTGGTGGACTGGCTGCGTACCGAACTGGGGCCTGGATACCGGATCCGGTTCCGGCAGTCGGATCTGATCGAGCCCGCGCCGGCCGGCACTTGGGTGTTCTTGGATGAGCGCGAAGAGTCCATCGAAGACGGCTGGTTCGGCGTGAACATGACCAAGAGCGTCTGGCGGGGCAGTTGGCCGGGCAGCTACCACCACCGAGCGGGCGGCCTCGCCTTCGCCGATGGACATGCGGAGATTCGGCGCTGGGTGGACCCCCGAAGCTGCCCGCCGGTGAAGAAGAACGGCGACTTGGAAGGCGACGCTCTCCAGCCCGGCAATCCCGACATCCGCTGGCTGCAGGAACGCACCACCGGTTGGCGGTAATCCTCTCCTCGTTTTTGAACTCATTTCCCTCACTCAAAGCAAAACAAAACCTCATGAATTCTCAAAACTCCCTCCCCCAAGTGAACAGGCACTCCGGGGTCACGACAACCGCCGGCCGCGACCGGAGCATACGCGGCTCCGGCAGGCGGCTCGTCAACCCAGTGTGGCTGTGGGCGCTGCTGGCGCTGCCGCTGGCGGCGCAGGTGGGCCCCAGCATCTCCAAGCATCCCGCCAGCCTGTCCCGCAGCTTGGGTGACAAGGCCACGCTTTCCGTGAGCGCCAGCGGCGACGGCAATACTCCGTTGAGCTACCAGTGGCAGTTCGCGGGAACACCAGTCCCCGGCGCCACCAACCGAAGCCTGACGCTGACCAACCTCGCCACTCTTCAAGCGGGGAGCTACACGGTCGTCGTCTCCAATGCGGTGAACGCGGTGACCAGCGAGCCCGCCGTGCTCGATGTCAATACGCTGTTCCGGTTCCTGGCCGATAGTCCGGTCAGTCGCGATACGACCTATGGAATGGCGTGGGGAGATTATGATAACGACGGGTTTCCCGACCTCATGGCCACGGGAATGACCAGCAGCTTTCTGTACCACAACAACGGCGACGGCACCTTCACGCGGAACCCGACCCCCGCCAAGGCGGTGACCGGACGCACGTACACCTCCTTGAATGTCTGGAACGGGTACTGGGCCGACTACGACAACGACGGCATTCTGGATCTGCTCGTGCCGACCGGGGCTGAACAGGTGGCCGAACGCGACCAACTGTTTCGCGGCCTGGGCAACGGTGCGTTCAAGTCCATGACCAACGCGCCGATCGCCACTGACGGCTTCGCCAACATGGATGACGTCTGGGGCGACTTCGACAACGATGGCCGACTCGACCTGTTTGCAAGCAGGCTAAATGCCGATTTCTCCAATGCCCCTCAAACCATGTATTGGGCCGAGGCGGACGGTGGATTCACGCGGGAGCTGAGCGCCGACTTTGCCCAGGACCTGCAACGAAGCGGTTATGGGGCGACGGCCGGCGATTTCAACGGCGACGGCCGGCGGGACATCGCCTTCGCCCTCGGCCGCGGAGCGGTGATGATCTACCAGAATCAGGGAGGGCGAAAATTTGAACCCTTTATCCAACCGGGCAGCGGTTCCTTCATCGGCGGTCCAGTGGCGGCCGACTACGACAATGACGGCGATTTGGATCTGTTCGTTACCTTTGGCAAAGGGAACTGCCAGATGCTGCGGAATGACGGCACGGGAAACTTCGAGCTGGTCGAAGAGATCGAACCGGTGCTGGAGCCGGGGCGATCGTCGAATGCGGCGTGGGGTGACTATGACAACGATGGCTTGCTGGACCTGTTCGTCAGCCGGACCGCCCAGTACGCGCTGGACAACGATCGTAATGATTCACTCTTTCACAACAACGGTGACGGCACGTTCAGCCGCGTGGCCGCCGGAACGGTGACCAATGACAATGCCGATGGCTATGGCTGCGCCTGGGCGGACTTTGACAACGACGGCTTTTTGGATCTCGCTACCTCGGGCACCCCCAGCCACCTCTTTCACAACACGGGAAACGCCAACAGCTGGCTGCTGCTCAAACTGGTCGGCACCATGTCTAACCGTTCAGCTCTGGGCGCGCGGGTGCGGGTCAAGGCGGTCCTGAAAGGCAAGACGGTCATGCAGCTCCGCGAGATCGGCACCGGCGCAGGCTGGAGCCAGAACGACCTGCGCGCCCACTTTGGCCTAGCCGACGCAATCGAGGCTGAGGAGGTCGTGATCGACTGGCCCAGCGGGAAGAAGCAGACGCTCACCCACGTCCACGCGAAGCAGATTCTGACCATCACGGAACCCGATGACCGGCTGAAAGTGTTGATCGAGCCGAACCCGTTGGCGTCACCGCGCGTGACGATCCGCGGTCCCGCCGGAACTCAGGTGGTGGTGGAACGGTCGGGCGATCTGAACCTCCCAGGTCAGTGGTTGGAGGAGGCTCGCACCACTCTCGGTGCCGACGGAACCGGCTTCGTGAACGTCGCCGCCGGATCGGCCGTCGCGTTCTTCCGGACGCGGGTGCCGTGAGGGTTGATGGCTCGGTGATTCAATCTGTTCTCGACTAGAATCCATCCGCCCAACCACAAAGGATCTCGAAAGCAAATTACCCATTGGGGAAGCGTTTACCCCGACACCTCTCCTACGGCGACGTGCCTACGGACCTGCCCCGTCTCGGTTTCGGTGGTCCCCAGTTGACCCCATGCGATCGGGCTCCTTCACGCGAGGATTCTTTCAGGGATTTCAGGGCGAACAGGCCGCCAGGTAGTTCGCCAGCCCGGTTACCCAGCGATCACCCTGGGTGACTGACTTGGCGACCCGGCAGAGCAAGACTTGTCGGGTTCCCTTCACCAGCTCGGAGACCTTGCCCAAGCGGGTCAGGTCCTCGGGCGACGGACCGGAGGTTAGCTTGATCTCGATGACCTCCCGCACCCGGCCGAAGTCGAGGATCAAGTCGGCCTCAAACCCATCGTGACTGCGAAAAAAGAATGCCTCGAACGATTCTCCCCGGGCCTGACGAACCGCCAGGATCTGCTCGATGACAAACCCTTCCCAGCTCGCCCCCACCCAAGGCTGAGCGAAGTGGCATCCAGGCGGACACGTTCATCCGGGTCCTCCAGGTTGAAATAGTGGCGCCCCAGACTGCGGGCGAGCGTCGTTTTGCCGCACTGCCGCGGGCCGATCAAGCTGACCGCCGGAAACTGACGAAGACGTTTCTCGATCAATGAGCCAAGATTTCGCTTCAGCATAATTTGAAGAATAGAAATTCATTTCTGTTTTTCAAATCAAATCCTACCCGCCCGCCCGTCCGTTAGGAAAAGAGCGGGGGCCGAAGAAGGGCGGTCGCGCGGCGACGCCCCGCGCCAACGGCACGGTATTTCGCACCGCGGCGTCGATGAAGGTCAACGCGTCGCCGCGAAGATCCGATCCGGAGCTGCGCCCGGGACTGGGACTGGGACGGCGCACCATCCCTACCCCGAAAGAGCTCACTGCAGGTCCATGGGCTTCGGCAGTTCGGGGGACGCCAGGTTCATCCGCTTCAGCAGGTCCTTGAAGCGGCGCTCGCCGCGCAGGGGATCAAACCGCGGGTCCACCTTGATCCAACTGGTGTCCGCTTCGTGGCGATCGCACGCCGTCTCCAGACTGGTCAGCGCTGCGGGATGATCGCCGAGCGCGGTGTAGGCCAGGGCCAGGCCGAAGGCGGCGCGGGGTTCGTCCGAACGGGCCAGCAGTTTGGCGAACGTCGGATCGTCCGCGCCGGTCTGACCGGCCAGGATCCGGGTGTAAAACAGCTTCGCGCGCGGCCACGCTTTGTCTGGAACTTGCTCGATGATCGATTCGCACGCCTCGATGGCCCCCGCATGTTTGCCCATGGCTGAAAGCACTTGCGCGCGCAGGTTCAGGTTCCATCGCAAGTCCGGTCGCAGCTCGGAGACTTGATCAATTTCCCGCAAGGCTTCCGGGTAGCGCCGTGCGAAGTAGAGCGCCTGGGCTTTGGACGCGAAACCGTTCGGACCGCTGGGATCCTTTCGGATGGCCTCCTGGAGATAGCGACGCGCGGTGGG
>JAYVTS010000116.1:0-5421 GCA_043788645.1 Verrucomicrobiota bacterium | reverse complement strand
GGACGGTCAGACCAAGCAGGATTGCGAAATCGCTGCCTCCAAACGCTGGCTCCAGCAGAACACCGAGCGTTATCTCTCCGGCACGGTGACCCTCTTGGGGTAACCCCACGCCGTTTTTGGCAACTGGGGACAATCCCCGAATGGTGCGCTCAATATCCGGGAACGGGATTGTGCGCAACTTACCGTAGAGTATGAGCCTTCTGGGTCGTTCGGCGCCCTGCGATGCGGGCTTGGTTGAGCTCCAGCAACCAACTCCACCGCAGCGACCGAGCGGTTTCAAATCCAAAATCCGCCGCCACTCAATCCTGCGACACCCTGTTCCCCTCAAAATGAGAACGGCTGTGGAAAATGGCTGCCGGGTATCGTGGAGCTGAAGGAAGTGTTAGAGTGCTAATTGTTGATCCATGGGAATTCAAGACAGGGAGTTACGGAGCCGGGAAAGGAGATCGAGTCTTCCAAACGACAGAATTCACTGCATTCAAGAACTACTTCAACGGCAGTTTTACGAAGGCACTCGTACTGACCCAGCTTGCGTCGCAACCTCCGCTGCTCGCTGAAGAGCGACTCAAGGATATTCGGTTGGTCGGCTCATCGGCCAACGCTTTCGATCAGGGGGTAGTGCGTCATCGTGGACCGATTCGGCTCCTACTGACCATCCTCCAGCCGTCACAGGAGCCACCAGTTGGGCACCCGGTAGCGCCAAAAGCCGTGCAACTCTCCGCGTAACGGCTTGCCAAAAGCGCGAGGATCGGCGCAACCACGAATGCGTTTCTCCAAGTTCTCCCGAATTTCTCGGGCCGCCGATCGGCCTAGCCCAGATATTTCATACTCTTTCTGCGCGAGACGCAGCGAGAGCCCGTCTGGCAAGGCGGTCGAAGCGATTCCGAGCCAGGCTTTATGGGTCATACTGTCCGGCTCGGAACGCGATGCCAACGCCGCCAAACGGGCTAGCAGCAAGTCGTAGCAGAAAGAGTATGAAATATCCGGGCTTGGACCCGCAGAGGGTCGAGAGAGAAAGGCTCAATCCTGTCTTCCCAGCCCGCGCCAAACCTCCTCACCCGTCAGAAGCTTGGCTCCACCCTTGACATGCTCCTCCCATGCCGCCGTGGCCGCGCGGTAGTCAGGCTCGTCCTCCACGACCTCCAGCATCACTGCGACCAAGGCGGAGAGCTGGACAAGCTTGGTGTCGTCGGGCGCGGCGGAAACGGCGTCGAGCACGGCTCGCTTGATGTAAGCGGTTGGGGTAAGACCGCGCCGATTGGCCGCGGCGGCGATCACAGGTTTCTCGGCAGGGGCGAGCAGTAAAGAAGTGGGCGAAGTGCCGCGATTCATGAGCTACCTCGTAGCGCGCCATCGACGTTGTCAAACCGAGAGGAAGAAAGCAATGGCGACCAAGCGCTCTGCGCTTACACCGGTCCGGGAAATTTCGGATGACACCCCTTGAGCGGCCGGACCGCCGCTGTGAGCTGTTTGATTTGCCGTATAAATACCTGGCTTTGAACCGACGCCATCCAAGATGGCGATCTCGTGAAGCGTCCCGATTCCGTTTGGAGGACCTGACGATTCTATTTCGAAGCACTAGATAACCGGAGAAATCATCCGATCTGTGTCGCCGACCTTAGACCGAGGTAAGACTATCCGGAACGTTGCGCCCGTTCCCGACTCACTCGCTACGGTAATGCGACCCCCATGTTCGGCAATAATCCGGTTTGATATGGCCAATCCAAGTCCCGTCCCATGCGCTTTGCCAAAGGTAACAAACGGCTCAAAGATATGCGGCAGAACTTCCGGTGCGATCCCAGGCCCGGTATCCGCCACTTCGATTACCACCGCCGTCGGCTCAACCTCACACCGGAGCGTTAATGTAGCGTTCGAAAGGCCCGACATCGCGTCGAATGCATTTTGGGCGAGGTTCGTAAAGACCCGAACCAAACGAGGAGGATCTAGGCGTAGCTCCAAATCGGGGAATGGTCCCTCCGCAAGGAACGCGACTCCCCGGCGGTCCGCCTCCGCTTGGAGTTCGAAAACAATATCCCGCAACACCGCCGCCAAATTAACTCGCGGTAGCGCCGCGGAAATGGTCGCACCTCGGGTAAAATCGAGCAACTCCTGCATCATACGATTCATCACCTCGACCTGTTGCCGAATGCGATCCCGGGCGCGCCGACGAACCTCCACCGTCGCCGCTGGCTCCGCGGCCAAATCAGCGGCAATACCCACGACATTCAATGGATTTCGAAAATCATGAACAATCGTCCGAGCGAGACGTTCGACCAAGGTGAGCCGCTCAGCTTTGAGAGATTCCTGTAAAAAACGGCGATTGAAATCCCGCATTCTGAGGGAGGCATCGCGGACCAACGCCGCGGCCAACAATGGGGTGTGCTCCAACATTTCCCGCACCGTCTCGGTCGCTACAAATCCTACCGTCGTCTCGGTCAACGCAATGGCCGTAGCGGATCGGCCGCCACCATCAAACACCGACATTTCGCCAAAATAATCCCCGGGTTCCATGACCGCCAAGCGATGCTGCCGACTCGGCACCGACATCGCGGCAATCTCGACGCTTCCATCGATGACCACATAAAGGCCATCCCCGGAGTCTCCTTCCATGAAAATCCGTTGGCCGACGGCAAACACTTGTCGACGAGTTCGTTCGGCGAGGAGACGTTGTTCGGGCGGAGCCAAATGCCGCGCCAACCGGGAGGCTTCCAATGGAACCATGCACGCAATCTACCAAAAAAATCACCCGATCAGCCACGGAAAAAGCTCCGAACACAACCGCCACTCGGAATCAGGGTGTACACTCACCCGCATCGACCGCCTAGATCAGCGGTCACGCAGCGATTGATCCCGTCAAAAGCTCGGGACACAACCGCGGTCCGCCGAATCGCGCCGCCTTTCGGCGGACCGCGGATGGGTCGCGGAGACCCTCCACTGCAACCTCCATTCGGAGGATCTTATTCTGAAAACAGCTGTTTCCGTTCCAATGCGGTCAACTCTCGCCATTGTCCAAATGGCAGGTTGCCAAGGTGAAAAGCTCCGATTTGGACACGGATCAGGCGGAGGGTCGGGTGTTGAATCGCGGCGGTCATACGCCGCACTTGGCGGTTCTTCCCTTCCTGCAATTCCAACCCGATCCACAAATCCAGCACGCCGGGCAAATACCGAACCGGCGGATCTCGCGGCGGCGGTGACGGCTGGGGATCAGGAACCCACGCTCGGCAGGGCCGGGTGCGATAGCCCTGCAAATCCACGCCGACCTCCAGACGGCGCAGGTTTTCGGGCGTAGGGATCCGATCAACCTGAGCCCAATAGGTGCGGGGATGCCCCTGTTCCGGATCAAGCAGGAGGCTGCTCAATCCCGGCTCGTCGCTGAGCAAGAGGAGTCCTTCTGAATCGGCGTCGAGTCGGCCCATGGGATAGACCCGTGGCGGTAGTCCGAAGGCCGCCAGGGTGCGGTGGATCGAGCCATCCGCCCGAAACTGGCTCAGCACTCCGAACGGCTTGTGCAATGCGATTAACATTGAATTCGGGGTGTCATCGCAATTCTAACACCACTGGACAATGATCAGACCCGAGAGTTTCGGGTTGATGATACACCCGCTTCAAACGGGGTCGGAGCGCCGCACTCACCAGGAAATAATCAATGCGCCAACCCACATTTCGCGCCCGAGCTCCAGATAAAGGGCTCCACCAAGTATAATGCCCACCCCCCTTTTCAAACTCGCGAAAGGTATCGATCAATCCAGTCGTCATCAGCGCACTGAAGCCAGCGCGTTCCTCGGGAGTAAAACCATGATTTTTGGTATTCGACTTTGGATTGGCTAAGTCTAGTTCCGTGTGGGCCACATTTAGATCACCGCAACAAATGACCGGTTTTTTTTTCTCCAAACCCATCAGATATGCCTGGAAATCGCGATCCCATTGTTGTCGATATTCTAGTCGTGTCAACTCCCGCTTTGAATTCGGTACATAGACGTTCACCAGATAGTATTCATCGTACTCTGCGGTCAGCACCCGCCCTTCCTGATCGTGATGACCGATGTTAATCCCAGAGGTCACGGCGAGCGGTTTGATTTTAGTAAAGATCGCCGTGCCAGAATATCCCTTTTTCTGCGCGGTATTCCAAAACGTCTTGTATTTGGCGGGCCACAACTGCTCCACTTGATCCGCCGTACACTTGGTTTCTTGCAGACACAATATATCGGGACCCTCGGTCTCGAGGTACTCCAGAAAATTCTTTTTCAACACAGCCCGCAACCCGTTTACGTTCCACGTAACCAGTTTCATGGCCGGAAGTGTGGGCTCGATACCGACCCTGTGGCTAGCTCGGATATTTCATCCCCTTTTTTTGCAAGATGCGACAAAGCGGGATGAAATGAACCTGTTAAACCAGATTGACTTTTATTCCCCTCCACAATGTCTTGGCCTTTTGAGCCGTTCCTCCGAGTGATGCCGCGCCGAGAACGTACGGAGCGTGGGGGAAAAAATTGAACGTCATAGCCCGGATCGCTCGCTTCAAAGCGGTTGAGGACTTCCGCATGCCATGCCGCTATCGCGATCGTCGACGCCTTTGGTGGAAAAACCGCTACGCTCGGTCTAGGGACTGCGACCTCTCCTCGGGCGCCCTGGATTTCATTCGAATAGGGGGCGGCTAAAATCACGACGCTTCGTTAGTGTCACACTCTTCAAAACCACCCGCAAGCGATTCAAAGGCCCACAAATACTCGGTCTCAATTTCAATCGACCCTGCTCCCACTACTCCTACCCGAGCGAGTGCGGTGCAGAAGTTCTGGCGCTTTTTCACGGGAGGATTTAGCGATATATATGATCTATTGACTGGAATGATCTGAGTGGTATCGGTGCCGGTCCACACCCCACTTTGCTCCGCTCGGTAGATTTCTGGAGAGCGGCCTCATACCGCCTCGTCAGCTTCACGCCAACATGCGCTGGAGAAGATTGGCCGTGATTTGCTGAACCCGCCGGTCCGGTCCGAGCGGCTTGGAATAGACCGTCGGCCTCAGATACCCAGGCGGTTCACTCAAACCATCGCCCCACCAGATCGTGGCCGCATTGAAAACGAGGTTCCGTCTCGGCCCCGGATAAATCGTCGCCGTAAACGTCCCTCCGTTAAATTTGCCGGGAGCGTCGAAGGTCGGGCCCGTCGCCACCACCTCCAGCCCTGGGATCGGTGCGGGATCGCCATGCCATTCCCACCCCACCAAACCTGGAATGGAGTCACCACGGCGCATCCCCGTGCCCGCAAAGAGCCAATGGTCAGTCGCCGCACAAGCCCAATCTGCCCCGCCTGTCACCGGCCCCGTGCTGTGCGCTCCGATCAGCTCGTTGGCGTAGGGCCGCTCGTGCGCGAGCGAGGCCATCGCGACGAAATCGCGCGTGCCGCCCGGCGGCCCGAACACG
>JAYVTS010000115.1:0-8152 GCA_043788645.1 Verrucomicrobiota bacterium | reverse complement strand
AGTGATTCGAGCTGAATTGGCGCGGGGCGGTGAGTTGGGCTTAGGACAAGTGCTTCGCTTGCGGGTACGGCATTTTACGGATGGAATGGTTTTGGGATCGAAGAAATTCGTGAACGAGATGTTTATTCAGCATCGGGAACGATTTGGGCCCAAACGGAAGGATGGCGCTCGGCCGATTCGGGGGGTGCCCTTGCCGGGGATTAGCGTCATGCGGGATTTGAGGGTCGATACCGTCGGGTAGGGTGGGAGTAGGGATCGCTCTGAAATTCAACCCCAACTATCCCTAGCCCGGATAGATTATACCCTTTCTACCGCGACTTGCTGCGAGCCCGTCTGGTGGCGTGGCCTCGCGTTTCGAGCCAGACGGACTCTTGCGGTTTCTCCCTACCAAAAGATATGAACTATCCGGGCTAGGCAAAGACCTCGGATTTTTTTGGCGAACCGAGCAAATTAGATAACGGTTCGCTTCCTTGAACAGCCGGAACATTTCGATACGATCCGCTGGAATGATGAGCGATTGTCTCACTCTTCTTCCAGCGAGCAGTTGGAAATGGTTCGTTT
Organism: Verrucomicrobiota bacterium; assembly: GCA_043788645.1. Classification (GTDB taxonomy): domain Bacteria; phylum Verrucomicrobiota; class Verrucomicrobiia; order Limisphaerales; family UBA9464; genus CANIZL01. The sequence goes on along the minus strand of JAYVTS010000115.1, from coordinate 7,591 downwards.
TTTAAAGTTGATCAGCCACCCTTGGCGGCTCGTTGACGGGCCACATTTAATAGGTTTAATGCCGCGACACGATAGGCTTCACCCAACGTGGGAAAGTTCATAATATTTTCCAAAAATACGCTCACGTCATTCTGATTGAGGATGGCGAATTGACCTAAGTGAACGAGGTCTGTTGCCCCATCCCCAACGATTTGTACGCCCAATATTTTTTTACCTTCCGCATCAGCTACAATTTTCAGGAGGCCGTCTTGAATCCCCGCAATCTGGCCTCGAGCGATCTCTTCAAAACGTGCCCGCCCAACCAACACGTCGCCGTGCTGTTTCCGCGCCTGTTCCTCAGTTAAACCGACGCTGGCCATTTCTGGAACGGAATAGATACCCACCGGCACGGTCTCGAAGGCATGACCTGGATCGATGTCCAATGCATGGCAAATGGCCCGGCGCCCCTGTTCCATACTGCTAGCCGCCAAAGCCGGGGGTCCAATCACGTCACCTACCGCATACACCTTGGGTTGGCTGGTGCAATAGTGTGGGTCCACCGCTATTAAGCCTCGATCTGTCAGCGCAATGCCCCCAGCGGCCAATCCCAAACCCTCCACGTTGGCGGAACGCCCCAGGGCAACGAGCACTTTATCGCTGAGAATCTGTTCCCCCGAGGCGAGATCAGTGATTACTTGTGAACTGCCATTCCAGACAACCGACCGCACTTGGCCACCGCCGATGAATCGCCCCCCAAAGCGTTGGAAATGATCGACAAATTTGTCGGTTAGTTCCGGGTCCATAAACCCCAACGGACGCGGGGCTTTGTCAATCATCGTCACTCGGACTCCCAGCAACGAAAAAATAGAGGCATATTCGCAAGCAATCACGCCAGCACCCAGCACGGTCAGGGATCGGGGCAGATAGATCATGCTCAAGATTGAATCGCTGTCGAGTATATGCTCGTGGTCCACGGGAATTTCCGGGGGAGTCCGAGGACGCGATCCACTGGCGATGACGATCACCTCGCCCCGCAATCTTTTCACGATGCCGTCTAGGCCTTCCACCATTAATTCCCGAGGACCCGAGAAACGGCCACGACCGTGAAAACGCACGATCCCATTGTCCGCCAGATGCTCACTAATAAACTGGTGGTGCGCCTTCAGCACCTCGTGTAGCCGAGTCATTAAACTCGCGACCTCAAGATCCTCTCGAAGCGTCACCTTGAGAGCGGCGGCGCAGCGTTTCAAATGCATGATGGCCAGAGCACTCTCCCGCAGGGTCTTGCTGGGAATAGTACCCTGATAGACACAGGACCCCCCTAGTTCGCGTTCCCGTTCGATCAGCGCCACGCGCCTCCCCGCTTTAGCGGCTTGCACCGCGGCTTTCTGGCCTCCGGGCCCGCTGCCAATCACGACGACATCGAACAACTCGGGCTCGCTCATAAATCCAGGGCGGCGACTACGGTGAGTATGGACTCCCTCGCTTCAAGCAATGAGTTTAGTTCGTCGGGATAAATGTTCAGCTCCGTCACCACCGCGTCGCCCGGCGCGGGCGCAACCACTTTGCCATCTGCGCTTAACACCCAGTCAGCCAACCGATGCGCCAAATAGGTAATGGCTGTTTCGGTCGGCCAAGCGGTCGCCTCGGTGCGATTCAAATAATAAGCTGCTGAGTAAATAACCTGCTGGGGCAGTTTCCATTCGGTGGCTACTCTTTGCCCAATACGACAGTGGAATTCGTCCATGAGCGAGAACATCGCAACTCGTGGAAGAAACGCTTTTTGTTCTCGCAATAAGTCCACCAATACTCGCAATACAATCGGTTTGCCAACCGTATGCAACAAACCGCACAAGAACTGGCCTTCAACATTCGTCCGCTTCAACCGAGCGATTTCTTTGCTATAACTTCCCGCTGCCAAGGCGTGCCGCCAAAGGAGCTTCACGTCCGGCTGATAACCCGGGACGCAAAACAACTCTCCTTGGACGGAGATCGACACGGCAATGTCCCCCAACAATCTCATACCCAAACGACTGATCGCCTGATGGAGCGACACAATTGTCCCGCCACCGGCATAGACCGCTGAATTGGAAATACGGAGGACCTGGCTCGCCAGGGCCTGATCGCGATGAATCAAGTTGGAGAGGTCCGTCATATCGGCGTCTGGGTCGGCGGCGAGAGCCAAGACTGCCCCTGCCATTTTAGGGAGCACGGGGAGACGCAGAGAGCTCGATTGCAGCCGCTCCTCGAGCGCGCAACGAATTTGGACGACGACTTCGGGACGGAAAGGCGAGGACTCAGTACTCATTAGGCAATACCCCACTGTGAGGGCCGTTGCCCCTCCCGGCAACCCGGTATGAACCCTTAGGAAATTGATCGCGAGTGAGGGTCGCTGTCCCGGGTCGTTTTGTTTGGACGCGCCGGTTGGAACAAGATAGCGATCTTGGCAGCGTCAAACCACGTTCGCCGATACACGTCACACTTCTCGCTATCGGTCGTGGACGGTTTTCACTGAAGCGGATCTCGTCCAGAAAAAACTTGAGTGGTGCCTCTCGTTTGGTAGGATTTCGGCAGCATTCACTGGGAAAAGAGCCTCCGCGCCTGCTCACCGGCTGATCAGCTTAGGATTAACGGTACCCCAAAAGCTACCCTGCACGGATTGGCCATCTGACGCGTCGAGATGGTACTTCACCTCCAATTGCATGACGGGATCGACTTGACCCAGGGCAAGATAGACTGTCTTTCCGTCCGGGCTGAGTCGCCCCGCAAGCACCGGTACGTCGTCACGCCCTTCACGATCGGGCTTCCGGGCCGACCAATCCTTGGAGCCATATTCCGCCGAATACCGATAGTTCCAGCGTTTCACGGAATAACTCCCGACATCTTCGGCGGTTTCCCGCTGCAACGGCTCCGGAAAGGTAAACTCCACCCCATCACTCCGGACCTGCCAGGCGACGGGTTGTTGCCAGCGTTTTCCGGTCCAACGAACTCGCTGCAACGCTCCATCTTGCGCCGCGCTGGTCTGCCATCCGGTACTTCCCGCGACAAACAGGGCGTTCTTGTGAAAGGACCCGCGATTCGGTCCGGAAAGGAATTTGACCGGTAGCGGAACCACGGCGCCATTGCGTTGACCGTCCTGGGTATCTCGCAAGATCAGCATTAGCCCACACCGACCCCAGAGCAGATGCAAGATCTGGCCGCCCAAAGGTCCCCAAACACCGGGCGGCACCCAAACCTGCGAACCGCTGGAATTATCTACAGCGTGGGGAATCCAACACAGCGGAGAATCGTAACCCAGCGGTCGCGCCGCAGTGACTCGCGGCCCACCGTAGCCACCCCATTCTCCTGGTGCATCCGAGGGAATCTCCCAAATTCCGGACGACGGGGTCCAATTACCCTGCTGCGGGGCAACCGTGAGTACTCGACCATCCCGGCTAACACCCAAACCATTTGGATTGCGAAAACCACTCGCCAAGAGTTTGCCCGATTTCCCATCGGAACTCACCTGGTGAAGGCCCTTGGGATCGACATAATAAAAATGGCCCGCTAAATCCTGCTCCAAGCAAGTCACATAATCATGACCACTAGTCGAGGTTTCAATGCCATCGTAAAAATTCTCATAATAGTCGGCGATGCCGACCGAATGATTGCCATGCAATCGGGTGATCCGATCACGTCCCAGTACGTAGACGAAACCATCACGGACCTTGAGCCCGAGCGGTTGAAAGAGCCCGGTTGCGTAACGCTGCCACTTGAGTTCGGTCAGTGAATCGTCAATCCCCGTGACGTGCCAGACATCACCGTGAATCGTACAAACGTACGCGGAACCATCTGGTGCCAAGTCCACACCGGAAGCGAATAGCAATGCTTTCCATGGATTGGCGTAAGGCATTGTTAAGGTATCTACGGCAAAGGCATCCGTGTCCGCACCGCGTTTGCCCTGGGTGGTTAGGATCGCCCAGCGAGAAGTCGCCGGCTCCAAGAGTGCTCCCAAAACGTCCGGAGTGGCGCGTCGAGTTAGCACCCCATTTTGAGCGGGAAAATGGGGCGAAAGCTTCTGCCACGAGTGATTTCCATCGGAACTGACCCAGGCCAAGCTACGAGTAATGAGGGGATGTCCATCGGCAAAACTCAGCTGAGGAAGTTCACGAATCAGCAGTCCTTCTAATTCATACTCCAATACGATATGGCGGCCGGCCCAACGCAGGCCGCGCCATTTGTAATCCTGAGTCCTATTGGTGACCGAGGCTTGAGTGAAAAAGGGTAACCCGTCCGGACGCGGCATAGCGATCAGGCCGAAGCGTGCTGGATCAAACTTAACAAATCCACCCAGCCATGCCGCGCTCAATACCCCAGTCGCTAGGTCGTAGGCCACCGCGCCTTCGTCGTGGTCACCGACTTTAATCGTTAGGGCTTTGGCAATCACTGAACCGTCAGGCAAGCGAAGACTCGACGCGAGCGAGGGACCCACATCCGTCTGTTGCCACCGGTTATCAACCCAATCGGTCTCTCCTTGCGAAATCGGCTCACGTCCAGCCCCAAGGTGAGCCCCGACTTCAAGTGAGGCTGGCGCCTTGACCAATGCTTTGCTCAATCCCTGCAACAACGGCGTCGCCGCGGGGTCCGGGGCTTGCCCCGATTGTTCTGGGGCGGTAAGCGCAATTTTAGCATCAACTGGCTCACTGGGCTTAGGTGAAGGTGCTGGCCACGGAGTCGGCATCCCACGATCCAATGCCGCTTCCACCCGATGTAAGCCGGCCAAGTCCTGTTTGAGCTTCACCTCGACGTCCTCCTGCGTGTGGCCAAGAATTCCGATCGGACCACCGTAACCACTCTCGCGAATCACCCGCAGAATAGCAGCATCGTATTCGCCATTGCCAAAGGGTATAATTTTACGCCCCAATTTCTCGCCGTCACGAACCATCCCATTGAGATTAATGGATAATAGGTGTGGCTGCATGAGCCGGAGCAATTCGGGGAACCGATCCAGATGATCGTGTCCATGATGCAGATTATAAACAAGTCCGACATTGGTGTGACCCAGGGCGGCGAGGCGGGAGCGGATGGCCAATTGGTGTTCCGGCTCACCAAACCAGCCGCCGTGATTATACAACCCCACTACGGAACCGATTTCACTGGCGGCTTGAACCACGGGTCGCAGGGTTTGCGCGGCGGACTCAACTTTTGCCGCCGTATCAGCACCCGCGGGGTCGCCCATCGTCACCCATAATTCCGGGTGCAGCGAGTGTCGGCGGAGGCAAGCGAGGATGGCCTTCGCATCGTCATTCAAGGTTGCGGGAAACCACCAGGCCCTCAGATGAACGTGATGTTTTTCGAGGGCTACGATTTCGGCATCGAAACTGGGAATATGTTCACTACGCCAATCGTAGGCAAATTGGGAGAAACCGAGTCGTTCAAGAAGTGCAGCACGCTCTTCAGAGCCCCTTTTCTCCGTATCAAACGGCACCAAACACCACGCGACGAGATTGGTCGGGGCGGTCGGATTCGCGGCGGCCGCCGTGCGAATCATCGCAACCAGGGCCAGGAGGCAAACAATGCAGGAATGACGTCGGAACGATCTCATAACTTGGTGGATGAATGCGAAACGACCGGCTCCCACTGGGCAGCCGGTCGAGCTCGGATAGGCAGCGTAGGTTAGGAATTTTTGTCCCACCCATAGTAGGGCATTTTGATTTTCCTACCAAACCCGTCCGTTACCTTGCGGGTCGCCTCATGGAAATTGCACATCATACCGAGGCGCTCGGAGGCTTCGGCCAACGAGATCACGGTCTGCACCTTCACTGCCAAGTCGATGCCGCAATTGGGCTGTTTGTTCGCTCGGATGCTTTCAAACCAGTTTTTATGGTGAGCGGCCACGCTCTCCGCGGCAAAGCCCTCCGCGACGTCTGGCTTAATATAATCGTCGGCCTCCTCATTGGCGAAGGGCTGTTCTGGTTTTAGTTCAACCCGGTTACCCGCCATGAAGAGATTCGCTTTGTGTCCACGAATCAATTCCTGCGTTCCGGTTTGGTTCACCGTGCTCGAAGTGATATGCATCACCATTCCGCTCGGGAATTCCGCGATGAGTTGGATGATTTCGCACACGTCCCGGGTGTACTTGGTGGCCTTCTTGCCCGTGGCTTTGGAGTCGGTGTTCACCTTGCGATTCCCGACCGCGCTCACTCGGAGCGGAAATTCGGGATTGCCCGTGGCCAACATGTAAGGATGAAGCTTGTGCGGAAATAAGTCACCCAAGAGCCCCGAACAATACGGGTAGTACTTGCGCCAACGAAAATAGTGATCGGCATCAAAAGGTCGGCGTGCCTTGATCTGTTTGCCCAGCCACATCTCCCAATTGAGATCGGCGGGCGTACACCAGGGCTGTAGATCGTAGTTCCATTCACCTTGGGGGGCATTCCGCATATAGCTGCCCTGAGCCATGACGGCTGGACCAATACGACCTGCCCGAATCCATTCGGCCGCCTTGTGCCACTTCTTATCCGAACAACCCTGGGACCCCACATTGAGCAATTTGCCGGTGCGCTTCACCGCATCTTGTAGCTCAAATGCCTCATGCAAATATCGCGTCATCGGTTTCTCAATGTACACATGTTTACCGGAGTTCAATGCCGCCAAGCCCACTGGGGTATGCCAATGATCGACCGTCGCGCAAAAGATCACGTCGATATCTTTTCGATCCATGACCTTGCGATAGTCCTCGTACCCGTCCGGCTTTTTGCCGGCCGTTTTCTCGATGTCCCGTTGCGCTTCCGCGACGCGGGTTTTTGAAAGGTCGCAGACGGCTGCAAACGCGAGATTGTTTTCGTCTTTGTGCGCCAAAGATTGATCAACATGGGCACCCTTTCCTTGGCCACCGACGCCGACAAAGCCGACGACGAGGCGGTTGTTGGCCCCGGTGACATTGACCGAAGGGGCCTGACTCTGGCCGTAAACCGGAGTCCTCAAGGAGCTGACCGCCACCGCGGCGGTGGCCACCGCAGTGCTGCGTTTGAGGAACTCACGGCGGGAAGTAATTCCGGCCGCGCCAAGCGAGGTGGTAGTAGTAGACATAGGCGTGAACATTTCTGGACGTAAACTCCGGGGAACTTGTTCACGTTACGGCGGGATCAAATTCGGTCAACGCGGGAAAACACCAAAAAAAGAAGACTCCCTGTAACACTCCTGCGCTTCCTCCGTACGGTGAGGCATGACGTTAAGTTTTCAATGCCCTTTCCTGAACCGGACGATGGGTATGAGGAGACGCTCGCCGCGCCCCGACCCACCCGGGTGGATACCAGTGGAGCGAAATGCCCGGCGAGCGTCAACATCCCTTGAACTGGATTCGAGGGCAATGGGCACGGGCAGGTCAAAAAGCAAGGCCAAACCCTTGATGGGGCGACCAGATAGGCTACCAATAGCGGCGAGGCGTAACTGCGGGCGGAGGCCCGCAGTGACCACTAACCTAGTCAACAACCAAACCGATGCACTCGCGCTCCCGCCGAAATTGGTAGTCTTTCCGGTCGTCTCTTCACTCAGGCGATCCGTGTCCGACAAAGGATTTACGTTCGTGGAGGTCCTGGTTTCTCTCGCGGTGCTAGCGTTGTTGGCGAGC
>JAYVTS010000114.1:0-17916 GCA_043788645.1 Verrucomicrobiota bacterium | reverse complement strand
GGTGGGAGACGTTCGGAAAAGACGATTGGCGAGTGACCTTAGTGCCGGCCCAGCACTGGGGTGCCCGGACGCTGCGCGATACCCAACGGGGCTATGGCGGGTTCATCCTCGAATGTCATGGTCGCCGTCTCTATCATGCTGGGGATTCCGCTTATTTTGAGGGCTTCCGCGAAATCGGCCGACGCACGGCACCGGAAATTGCTCTCCTCCCCATCGGCGCCTACTATCCCGACTCCTTTCGGCGCGTTCATATGGGACCCGATGAGGCGTTAAAAGCCTTCACCGATCTCAAGGCCCAAACGCTCGTGCCCATGCATTATGGCACGTTTCGGCTTGGTTTTGAAGATCTCGCGGAACCCCCGCGCTGGCTCGGTGAACTCGCCGCTGAATCGGGACTCAGTGATCGCCTTCACATTCTGGAGGAGGGCGTCCCGCAAAAGTTTTAGTGCCTCTTCAAGCGGCAGAAGACTTCCCCTGTCCAGAGATTAGATATAGCGGGCATCTGCGCGCTCACCCTCACTGGGGGAATCGGAATGCCGAATGTCGAGGGCTTCATAAAGATACACCGCGTCTTCCGCCACGTTTTTTGCGTGGTCCGCGATCCGTTCCAGCGCCTTGCTAATCGTCATCAAATGCAAGGATCGCGTAATCGTGGCCGGATTTTCAATCATAAACCCCGCCAATTCCCGATGGAGTTGCCGATTCAAATTATCCACTTCCTTATCCCGGGGAATCACCGCCCGGGCCTTGGTCGTGTCTCCGACCACAAACGCATCCAACGCATCCTTGAGCATCGCCAACGCCAATTGAGCCATCCGCGGGAGGTCAAGATAGGGTTTTAATAGGGGTTCGCGCGTTAATTCCAAAGCTCGGCGCGAAATCGTGGTCGCCTCGTCGCCGATCCGCTCCAAATCACGACTGATCTTCATCGCGACGGTAATCAGTCGCAATTGTTGAGCGAGCGGTGCTTTGGTGAGCAGAGCGAGCGCGTCCTCATCGATTTCCACCTCTAACCGGTCGAGTTCATCGTCGGCGTCCGCCACCGCCCGGCACAACTCATTGTCACGCTCAGTCAAGCCCCGCATGGCCTGGCTGACGGCGGCCTCCGCGTGGCCCGCCATCAGGAGCAATTTTTGTTTTAGAGCAGAAATCTCAGCGTCGAAATGCGTCATGGAACAACAAAGGGAATACCGAATAAGAATGTAAACGACTTAAGAACAACCCCCCATCAGCCGAACCGACCCGTGACATAGTCTTCAGTCTGTTTCTTCGCGGGGTTCGTAAATATCTTGCTGGTTCGATCAAACTCAATCAATTCACCCATATAAAAGAACGCGGTATCATCCGAAATCCGCGTTGCTTGCTGCATGTTATGCGTCACGATTACGATCGTGTAGTGTTGCTTTAACTCGAGGATGAGTTCCTCGATTTTGACAGTTGCAATGGGGTCCAGGGCGCTGGCGGGCTCATCCATGAGGAGGATTTCCGGCTCAATCGCAATGGCGCGAGCAATGCATAAGCGTTGCTGTTGACCACCCGAAAGGCCCAAGGCACTCGCATCAAGTCGATCTTTGACTTCATCCCAAAGCGCCGCACCGCGCAAGGATTTCTCGACGATGACCTCTACCTCGTCCCGCCCCTGAATGCCCTGGAGGCGGAGCCCATAGGCAACATTGTCCCGGATGGATTTCGGAAACGGATTAGACCGTTGGAAGACCATGCCGACCCGTTTGCGAAGTTCAATCACGTCGACCTGGCGACCGTAAATATCTTCGCCCCCAATCCGGCAATCACCAGTAATACGCACCGAGTCGATTAAGTCATTCATGCGATTGAAGCAACGGAGGTAGGTGGATTTACCGCAACCCGAAGGTCCGATAAAGGCTGTCACCCGTTTTTCGGGAATATCCAGAGTGATACCTTTTAGCGCCCGGTTGGAGCCGTAGAACAGCTCCAGATTGCGCGTCGAGATCAACGGAGGTGGGTTCGGTGCGACCACGGATGCAGGAGTCATGCAGACAAGATTGAATTAGTGACCGCGATTCCGGGAACGCCGCAATGAAGCGCGCACCCAGATACCCAGTGCATTGAGGGAAAACGTCAATACTAATAAGACCAAAATAGTTGAATACAAGATGGGCGTCGTTTTTTGAATGTCTGGCGATTGAGTCGACAGCACGTAGGTGAAGTATCCCAGGTCCATAAATTGATCCGTGAGGCGGTGGGGAAGATCCGCCATATAATAAGCAGCGCCCGTGAAGAGAATCGGAGCCACCTCCCCCGCGGCCCGGCTAATGGCCAGGATGCCGCCGGTGAGAATTCCGGGCAACGCGTTGGGCAACACCACGCGGACAATGGTTTGAAGTTTCGTGGCGCCCAGTGCCAACGACGCTTCGCGCAGTCCCGGAGCCAGTGCTTTCAAAGCCTCTTCCGTGGCGACAATCACCACCGGAAGCGTCATCACCGCCAGAGTGAGCGACGCCCAAATCAAGGCGGGCTGTCCAAAATGGGGACCGGTTTGCCGCGTGATGGTATCGAGATTCTTGCCAATAAAATTGATGAAAAAGCCCAAGCCGAACAACCCGAAAACAATACTCGGAACACCCGCCAAATTGTTAATCGCGACCCGGACGATTCGCGTATACGGCGAATGAATGGCGGCGTACTCGGTCAGATAAACCGCGGTGGTCACTCCAACGGGAATCACCACGACGGTCATCACCAAGACCCGAAGGGTTGTGCCAATGATCATCGAAAGCACGGCTGCGGATTTCGGCTCAAACATGTCTTTTCGCGGGATCGTGGCGATAAAGTGCCACGAGAGCCCAGGCAGGCCGCGGAGGAGGACCTGACCCAAGATCAACGCTAACGCCAGCAAGACGACCGCCGTTGCCGTCAACGTCAGCGCGGTCCCGAACGCCGACGCCCAATCCCGTCGTTGGCGTTGGAATCGACTAGGAACGGTGGCCGCCCCGGTGACATCACGGATTCTGGAGTGAGAGTTCAGTGAATTCATGAACGTCCTTCCGATCGCATTTTTAGTCGATTCATCACCAGATCCCCCACCAGATTCGTGACAAACGTGACCGCGAAAAGCAGCGTTCCGAGGAGGAATAAGACCCGGTAATGGTGACCGCCGTTTACCGCTTCCGCCATCTCCGCAGCAATGGTTGCGGTGATCGTCCGGGCGGAATCTAATAGGCTCCACGAGGTAGTGGCCGCATTTCCAGACACGATCAAAACGACCATGGTTTCGCCGATACAACGCCCGAAGCCGAGCACCATTGCGGCAAAGACCCCCGGCGCGGCCGCCGGCAGGACGATCTGCCAAGCGGTCTGCCATTGAGAAGCCCCGAGGGCCAGGGCTGCCTGAGTGTAGCTGCGCGGGACACTGGTCAGGGCGTCTTCAGCTAAAGAAAAAATCAGCGGAATGGCCGTTAACCCGAGCGCCAGACCCGCTACGAGCGCATTGAGTGGCGAGCGGCTCGTATAGCCGCACATCCGCTGTAGCGCTGGAGCGACTACCAACATGGTGAACGCGCCGAGCACGACGGACGGAATGCCGGAGAGCAGTTCAACCCCTGGTTTGAGCCACTCCTTCGATTTAGTCGGCGCGAGTTGGCTGACGTATAAGGCTGCGCCTAAGGCGAAGGGTATTGCAAACCCGAGCCCAATGAGCGTGACTTTTAGACTCCCGACCAGGAGTGGAACGAGATTGTATTTGCTGATGGTACCGACCGGTTGCCAGATATAATCTGCCTGGGAGTATCCGTTCCAAGCATGAGGCGCGAACAGATAACTCCAGGCGGTGGTGTTGACCCGAGCATCAGGATCTTGCCGAAAGGATTCCGGGAACTCTTTATCGGCTTCCTCGCGAATTTCAAGTAGAGTCCGCAAAGTCTCCACCTCTTTCGACGCATATTCCTTTGCCGTCATCCCGAGATACTTTTGCAAAATCCCAGGCGCCGTCTTTTCCAAGTCGGCCGAGGCAATGACCGGCTTCAACGCGGCACTGTTCACTTGGCCCAAAAAGAGGGGCAACGCTTCCCGGGCGATAAAAAGAAAAATGAGGAAGACCAACCCGATGGCGGCGAAACTGGTCAGAAAAATCGCCCGCTCGACCCATCGTTCGAACGGGCGCGCCGGGTGACCACGATGAATTCCCAGCCAGCCGACCGTACGTCGAGTGGCCTGAGGGACTGAAGTGAGCATTGAGTGAGTGAATCCGAAGGGGCGTTGCCGGTGAATCGCTGCCCGCAATGGCTGGGAGGAAGGGCAGCGTCGTGGTCACCTCGATAGCGGCATCATGAGGCGATGGATTCAATCCCACTCACTTGGCGCGCAGGGCTGCGGGCAAAGGGAAATAGGCCTCCTTTTTCACGACGGTTTGGCCTTCATCACTCCGAATCCAATCGAGATACGCATGGACCTCGTCCTTATCGAGCGCGGGATTCACGTAAATATACAAATAGCGCCAGATGGGATATTTCCCAGAAGCCACATTTTCCTCGGTGGGCTCGACCGGGTCACCGCCCGCTTGACTAATCGCCAAGTGTTTGGCACCCTGACCATATCCGGCACCGCCATAACCGATACCGCTTTTATTCTGCGCCACTGCCTGCAAAACCTGGGCCGTCCCTTGAAGAGTTTGTGCGCTGGAAACGAAATCCTTTCCTTTCAAAACATGTTCCTTGAAGAACTCATAGGTGCCGGAGCTGTTTTCACGGCTGAAGACGTTGATGGCCGCATCCGGTCCTCCCACTTCCTTCCAATTCTTGGTTTTGCCGGTGAAAATACCCTCCAATTGTTCTAGGGTGAGCGACTTCAAGGGATTGTCGGTGTGGACGTAAACGGAAAGACCATCGAGTGCGACCTTATACTCGACCGGACGTTTACCATTAAAAACTTTGACGCACGCTTCGATTTCCGCCGCTTTGATCTTTCGCGATGCATTCGCGAGGTCGGTGGTCTGATTTTGGAGCGCGGCAAATCCGGTGCCCGATCCACCGCCGGTGACCTGGATTTTGGTTTCGCTATGCGTGCCCATGTAGGTCTCGGCCCATTTTTGGCCCAGCACCACCATGGTGTCCGAACCTTTGACAGTGATCCCCGCAGCCAGGGTTTGAGCCGCGGTGACGAGCGCGGCCGCCAACAGAAGTATTTGCGTTTTCATTTTTATCTTGGTCGTGTTTGATCCATTCACACACTCATCAGAACCCAGCCAGGTTTCAGTAATGCGTCATTTGAGTGACAAAAAGGTGACGGAAGTGTCGTTCGAAGGATTTTTGGCGCAGTGGCCCCCGGTCGTTTTCCTGGATTTCGTTCCGTGACCCGGGCGGATCGCAGCGTATCATGAGCGGGTCAGCATGATGAGTCGGGCATTATTATTCTTCGGTTCACGAGCCTTCGGGCTCGGAGTCGCCATTTTCAGCGTCGGAATTATGGGGTCGGCGGAGGATCTTCGATTCCCACCCGATGCGGGCGTCATCGACGTAACCCAAGCGCCCTACAACGCTCGGGGCGATGGGCGCATGGACTGCACGGGGGCGATCCAACAGGCGATTTTCGATCATCCGGATGGGAATTGGATCATTTACATTCCGAACGGCGTCTATCGGATCACCGACACGTTACGGTGGCCGTATGCCATTCAGAAGGGCGAGGAGAATCAGCGCGCAACGATTTTGCAAGGCCAAAGCCGTGCTGAAACGGTGTTGCGATTGGGCGATTATTCGAGTGGTTTTGGTGGGAATGGACGATCCCGAGCGATGCTTTGGATGGGCGATGATCCGGCGACCCACGACCGCAACGCCGTTCGAAATCTGACCCTCCATACCGGCACGGGGAATGGAAGCGCCATCGGGCTTCAATTGAACACGAGTGGCCAAGGTTGCGTGCGCGAAGTGACGATCACGGCCGGAGCAGGCGGCGAAGGCACGGCCGGAATCGATGCCGCTTTTACCGACAAAATCGGGCCTTGTTTAATCAAAGAGGTCCGAGTGGAAGGCTTTGAAGTGGGGCTGCGAACGTCCTTTTCCATTAACTCACTCACGCTGGAACATGTCGAATTTGTGGGGCAACGAACTGTCGCGATTCGCAATCGCGGTCAAGTGTTAAGCCTCCGCGATATCCGCAGTACCAACCAGGTCCCCGCGCTGGAGAATCTCGATATCACGGGCCAAGTAACTCTACTTGATTCCGTGTTCGCTGGGTTGCCCTCGAAACATTCCGGACCTGCGATTCGGAACCGAGGCATTCTGTTTGCCCGGGCGGTGAACACGCCAGGATATTCCGTGGCTATCGAAAGCAAGGTGATGGATTCCTCCTCAGAAAACGGACCCGTCGTGGTGGAATATCACAGCCATCAACCTTTCAATTTGTTTCCTGCCCCGCCTGTTTCACTGGGGCTTCCGGTAAAGGAAACTCCGGAGGTGCCTTGGGATCCGTCGGCAACATGGGTCAGTCCAAAGAAATTTGGCGGGATCCCGGATGACGGGAAGGACGATAGTTCAGCCATCCAACAGGCCATTGATTCCGGCGCGAGCACCGTGTACTTGCCTCGCGGTACTTGGCACCTTTCCTCGCCCGTCATCCTCCGCGGTAAGGTCCGGCGCGTCCTCGGTTGCGAGGCGCAGGTGGCTTTGACGGGACCTACGGGGACGCCTGGTTTCCGATTGGAAAATGGCGACTCCAAGGTCGTGGTGATTGAGCGAATCGAAGTGGGTTCACCGACGGCAGTGTTCCTTGAGGTCGCTACCGAACGAACGTTGGTCCTCAGTTCGTGCTCGGGAGTGCGGGCGAATTTCACGGGTAAAGGCGATGTTTTTCTCGAAGATGTCAGCAGCAGCCGGACTTGGGCTTTTCACGGCAATCACGTTTGGGCTCGCCAATGGAATGTGGTCTCCGAAGGCCTAAAGATCGTGAACGACGGGGGCGAGTTATGGTTGTTGGGCTTGCGAGCGGAAAAACCTGGGACCGTCATCGAGACCCTTGCGAAGGGACGGACGGAATTGCTGGGCGGGCTTTGCGTGTCCAGCGGTGGTTTTAAGTTGGATCCGATGTTTGTCATCACCGATGCGGCGGCGACCTTTTTCGTAGGTGAATCTTCTTTTGCGGGTAGTCCTTACCAAAACATTGTGGCGGAAACACGTGGAACGCAGATCCGCCGGTTACCCAGCCGCGGCCTGACCGATGCCCCTTTGCCCAAACGCGTCGGCGGCGTCACCTTGCCTCTCTATGCCGGATATGAAGGACCCGGAGCGATTCCTGCCCGCGATGCGGTGATCGAGGCGAAGGTCCCGCCCCCCAAATCCGGGCCCAAGTCCACCGCGGTCGATCCCGACGCGGAAAAGGAAATCCCATCGACGAAGAAGAGTCGCTCGCCCTAATTTCATTTCGCAGTGCTCGATTCCTAGAAGTTGCCCTTGCCGTTCTCAACTTCGTTCGCACCCTTCTCAAAACGCATGGCTGAAGTTTTAAAACAGGATTTGTTCGTCGGCGTCGATCTGGGCGGTACCAAAATTCTGGCCGGGGTCTATTCGGCCCAGCTCAAACTTCTCTCGACCGCGAAGCTCTCAACCAAATCGGATCGAGGCTTTGAGGCCATCGTCGAACGGATCGCTCGCTGCGTCCGCGATGCCGTCGATGAAGCGGACTTGTCGATCAAGCAGATTCGGGGGATCGGTATTGGTGCCCCGGGAGCAATCAATCCAGAGTCGGGCGAAGTAATTTTTGCGCCAAATCTTAAATGGAAAGAAGCGCCTCTGAAGCGGGAACTCGAAAAAATTCTCGGCACACCGGTGTTCGTGGAGAATGATTGCAACGTTTGCACCCTCGGCGTCCACGAGATCGAATTCGAAGGGAAACCAAAAAATCTACTAGGCATTTTCTTGGGTACCGGCATCGGTGGTGGCCTCATTCTGGAAGGCCGACTGTACGGCGGATTCAACCGAACCGCGGGTGAAATTGGCCACATGGTGCTGGAAGTTGGAGGACCCAAATGCGGCTGCGGCAACAAAGGATGTTTTGAAGCGTTAGCCAGTCGCACCGCTATCTTTCGTAAACTGAACGACGCCATCAAAGACGGCGCAAAAAGCGTCCTGCCCGAATTTCTCAAACCCGGCGAAGAGATCTCGGATCTCAAAAGCGGTGACCTCCGCAAAGCCATCAAGCGGGGCGACAAATTGGTCGAACGAATCGTCGAAGAAGCCGCTGAGTATACCGGTATTGCGGTCGCCAACCTCATTAACATCTTAAATCCAGAATACATCGTGCTCGGCGGTGGAGTGCTCGACGCGCTGGAGGATGAAATGATGGCCATTATTGTCGAGACCGCCCACGACTACGCCATGCCGGGCACGGACAAAGGGATCAACATCATCGCCAGCAAACTGGGCGACCAAGCGGGGATCACCGGCGCAGCGGTTCTCGCTCGCAAGGGCTCTAAGTAGGCGACGCCTTGTCTTTTTCGCTCGTGGCCGCCCTGCCTCCGATCAAACTCTCGTCGCCCCACACCGGCGAGTTCTGGGAAATTGAGATCGCCCACGAGGATGCCCGCTTACTCGCCCTCAACAAACCCGCGGGCCTGCTCGTATCGCCTGATCGCTATGATCCGCGACGACCGAACCTGATGACCTTGTTGCAGGAGGGAATTGCATCAGGACGCCCCTGGGCCACCGCTCGAAATCTAACCTATCTCAGTAATGCCCACCGGCTCGATTTTGCAACCACTGGGGTGCTCCTCCTCGCGAAGGACAAACCAGCCCTGGTGATGGTCGCCAACCATTTCGGTTCCGAAGTGCCGAAGAAGACCTATATCGCCCTGGTAACCGGCAACCCGACGTCGGATACCTTTGAATGTGATCTTGCCTTGAAACCCGATGTCAGACGGCCCGGACAGATGCGCTGGGGTAAAGACGGCAAAAAATCCCTGACCCGGTTTATTGTCCGCGAACGGTTTCGCGGCTGTGCGCTGGTAGATTGCCATCCACAGACGGGCCGCACCCATCAACTTCGGATTCACCTTTTGGCCGTCGGCCATCCCATCCTGGCCGACCCCATTTACGGCGAAGGCACGAAACTTCTGCTCAGTGATTTGAAACGACGATTCAAAGGAGATCGCGAAAACGACGAGCGGCCGCTGACTCCCTCGCTCGCTTTGCACGCATGGAAACTTGCGTTCCCGCACCCGGACGGAACCGGTCTTATCGAAATCACTGCACCCTGGCCCAAGGACCTGGAGGTAGCCCTCAAGTACCTCCGCAAATACGCGAAAGTTTAACCCAGAAAACCGGTCAATGGACTGGTGGCCGAGGCGGTATCCGTTACCGCGCCCAAACCGAGTTCAAACGCTGTTCGCCCCGCTTCAACCGCCTGCCGAAAGGCTCCGGCCATTCGGTCCGGATCACTGGCGATCGCAATCGCCGTGTTGACCAGCACGGCATCGGCTCCCAGCTCCATGGCTTCGGCGGCGTGGCTGGGGGCGCCGATTCCGGCGTCAATAATTACCGGGACCGTGGCTTGTTCTATGATGATTCGGAGCTGATCCCGAGTTTGCAACCCCCGGTGTGATCCAATGGGTGACCCGAGAGGCATCACGGTGGCGGTGCCCACTTCCTGAAGTCGCCGGGCAAGAATGGGGTCAGCATTGATGTAGGGCAAGACAATAAAACCCTCCTTCACCAATTGCTCAGCGGCTTTCAACGTCTCAATCGGGTCCGGCAACAGGTAGCGCGGATCGGGATGAATTTCCAGTTTCACCCACTTCGGAAGTCCTGCGGCATGAGCCAAGCGGGCGAGCCTGACTGCTTCTTCGGCAGTCATTGCTCCGCTGGTATTTGGCAACAGGAGATATTTTTCTCCGTCGATGAATTCGAGAATGTTTGCGAAGGGATCCTTTTTGCCGGTGAGATCTGCCCGACGCAGTGCGACTGTGACCAGTTGCGTGCCACTTGCGGCCAGAGCACTTCGCATGGCTTCTGGAGACGGAAATTTTCCCGTTCCTAAGAAAAGGCGTGACCCAAAAGTGCGGCCAGCAATTACCAGCGGTCGAGCAGACATCTAGCGGGCACGATAGAGAGGTCCGTTCGGATGTCTATTGACGATTGACTGAGTTATCGGCCTTCAGTCAAGGCCGACGGCAAACCGTTCTCCCAACTCTTGGGCTTGTTCCACGGCTGCTCACTCAAGTCATCACCGCCCGTACGGCAGCCAGCCAAACTCGAAACAACTCCGGCTAACGCTAGCACACGCCAGAAACGACTAAGCCATGTCTTCATGGATATTCTTTAAAACAGAACCGAATCGCCCGCCGCGACGTTTTGATCGACTTGCTGCCAATCGGCCATGACGTTCGCGATGGCCGTCTTGGCCTCGACCGAGACGATCCGCACCTTGGAGATGAACTTGCCCTGGCGATGAACCTTCATTTGGCCCCGCTCCAAAACTCCCGCATCCGCGCCAATATCGAGTAAAACGAAATTCCACTTGGGATCCACCACCACGACGTGTCCGGCCAGCCCGGTCGGGAGAACCACTTCCTTGTCCGGGTTCACATACTGATCCAGGTGAGCTTGAAGGGTTTGGATCTTGCGAAGAAAGACCACTTTCTCCGCCGCCAAGTTGTCGCGATCCTCTTCGGCCGCCTTCTTGCCAATCTTGAGGGCCGTGACCTCCACGGGTTTCACGCCCAACGCCTGCCATTGCGCGAGCTCGTTGCGGGAATCGTTACGCTCCGAAGTCGTTTTGGCCAGGTCAACCGTCAATTTGTTGGCGCGGGTCTCCTGTTCAGTGGCCTTCGTCGTCGACGCTTCGAGAGAGACTTTAGTCTCGGCTAAATCGCGATCCACAATTTCCTTCTCAGCCTTGATCTTTTTCGCAAGGGCCGAGGACGCTTTCTCGGCGTCTTGGGATTTTTTGAGACTGTCCCGAGTGTCCACCAGCGTCGAGTTGATCAACTCGACTTGGGGCTTGGTGACAAAGTAAGCGACCCCCAGCGAGGCGAGGGACGCAAGGAAGGCCAAAATAAGGGCAGGACGCAACATGTGACGACGAGTGTTGTGTATTAAATCTGACGTACGTTAAGGACCAGTCTCGGGACTGTCAACGATCCGCAATCGCACTTCTCTGACCAACTCATCCCAGCGGGCTCACGATCCAGTTCAAACACTTTTTTTGAAGAAAAAGCCATCAACGACTCGCCTTGGTCCAGGACATGCATAGTCTGTAGCTATTCCATTTCATGAATGCGTCCCCGTGCTCACGCCCAATTTGTCACCGTACGACCGCTCACTTCGCCCTGGTTTGGATGATTCTTTGGATCTCAATCGGGTCTCCCCTTCATGCGCAATGGGTTTTGACCGAGTTCCTGGCCAATAATCAAAGCGGTCTACGAGATGCCGACGGCGAAACCAGTGACTGGATTGAGGTTCAAAATGTCTCGCAAACGAGCCAAAACCTCGCCCAATGGTCGCTGACCGACGACGTGACGCAGCCCCAATTGTGGCCATTTCCAGGCACCAATCTACCCCCAGGCGCCTTCTTGGTCGTTTTCGCCTCAGGAAAAAACCGAACGAACGCCGGCGCGGAGCTTCATACCAGCTTCCGATTAAGCGCCAACGGCGGATATCTTGGACTTTTCGCACCCGAAACGACCGTCGGAACGACTGAATTCAGTCCCTTTCCGCCTCAACGAGCAGACATTTCCTATGGCAACCGAGGCGGCCACCCCTATTTCTTCAACCCACCGACCCCCGGCGCCGCCAACGTGGGTGGCTTCGCTGATTTCATCGCGGACACCAAATTCAGCCAAAGTCGCGGATTCTTCGAGGCTCCATTCGCCCTCACCATCACCACTGCGACGACCAACGCGACGATTCGGTACACCACCAACGGAGCGACCCCGACGGCGACCCTGGGCTTCGTGTATTCAGGACCGATCCAAATTACGGGGACCACCATCATTCGAGCGGGTGCTTTCGAGCCCGGACTGCAACCTTCGGGGATTGATACCCAAACCTACCTCTTTGCCGCGGACATCATCCGACAGCAACCCACGGGAAAAGCGCCCTCCTCCGACTGGCCTGCGCCGGGCAGCATCTCCTCGATCAACTACGGCATGGATCCGCGGGTAGTGAACGCTGCCGCTTACAAGGACCAAATCATTCCCGCCTTAAAAGCACTACCGAGCTTCAGTTTGGTGACCGATCTCCCAAATCTTTTCAGTTCCAGCACCGGCATCTACTCACACCCGGATCAGGATGGCCGGGCATGGGAACGACCGTGCTCGTTGGAATTTATCCGCACCGATGGTCAGGCCGGATTCCATGTCCATGCCGGAGTCCGAATTCGAGGCGGTTTTAGTCGGAGCACGGGCAATCCCAAACACGCCTTCCGGTTGTTTTTCCGCGAGGAATACGGCACTTCAAAACTCAAATACCCTCTGCACGCAGGCGGCACGGATGTTTTCGACGCGCTCGATCTTCGCACGTTTGAGAATTATTCTTGGAGCTTTCAAGGGGACCCGGTGGGTATTTTCGTGCGGGACCAATTCTCCCGCGATACTCAACTAGCCTTGGGTCAACCCGGTGAACGAGGCATCTACGCGCACCTATTTATTAACGGTATCTATTGGGGTTTGTATAATACCGACGAACGACCGGAAGCAACCTATGGAGCCACCTATTTTGGGGGCAGCTCCACCAACTACGACGTCGTAAAGGTCGAAGCCGGCCCCTATTCCATCAATGCAACGGATGGCAATCTCAATGCTTGGACTCGACTTTACAACACCTGCAAAGCGGGCGTGACCAACAATGCCAAGTACTTTGCCCTCGAAGGTCGAAAACCCGATGGAAGCCTCGATTTTAACGGCGAGACTCTCCTGGATATAAATAATTTGATTGACTATCAGGTCGTGATTTTCTGGGGTGGCAATCTAGACGCTTCGGTTTCGCGATTTCTCGGCGATACCCGCCCTAACAACTGGTATGGTCTTCGGGATCGCACGGGCAAGAACGGTGGTTTTCGCTTCATCGCACACGACTCAGAGCACACGTTAAAAGCGGATGAACCCCACGTAGATCGAACGGGACCTTTCTCCGCGGGAACTGACAGCGTGGTCTATAGCAATCCGCATTTTTTGCACCAAAAACTGAGTGATAATCTGGAGTACCGACTTCGTTTTGCCGACCGAGTCCAAAGGGCCTGCTTTAGCGAAGGTCCACTGACGACCAGCAAAGCCCTGGCCCACTTTAATGTTCTCACCAATTTGATCCAACTGGCGGTTATTGGTGAGTCGGCCCGATGGGGCGACAGCAAAGTCGCGACTCCGTTGACCCAAGCCACCTGGTTGACCGCGGTCCGAAATGTACAGAACATTTTCATTCAATCTCGTACGGCTACATTGATGAATCAGCTGCGGGCGAAGAAGCTCTATCCCGGTGTGGTTGCGCCGTCGCTCAGCCAATTCGGGGGACCGATTGGGAAGAATGGAACGTTTACCCTCACTGCGCCCGCCGGGAATATCTACTATACGCTTACGGGGGAAGATCCGCGAGTGGTCGGCGGAGAGGTCTTCTCGGGTGCCATCCGTTACACCGGGCCCATTTCGGTGAATCAATCACTGACTTTGAAAACTCGCGCCCGCCTGGGTACGGAGTGGTCGGCGCTGGTGGAAACCGATTTTACAGTCATTCAAACCTTCCGCGAATTGCAAGTGACGGAGATCATGTACCGGCCCGCGGCAACCCAGGGCGTCAATCGCGACGACCTAGAATTTGTCGAACTCAAGAATGTGGGAAACGCCGAACTCGATCTGGACGGCATGACCTTGACCAACGCTGTGGAGTTCGTTTTCCCGCGCGGCACTCGATTGGCCGCCGGTAAATTTTTGATCCTGGTCGGCAATTTGCCAGCGTTCACAAACCGATATCCCACCGTGCGACCGTTCGGTGAATTCCACGGAAAACTCGGCGATAACGGTGACCGAGTCACTCTGGTTCACGCGGTCGGCACCCTTGAATTTGACGTGGCGTACGACCAGAAACCCCCGTGGCCGGCCGGTGCGAACGGTTTGGGGTTTTCGCTCGTACCACAAAATCCGAATTCCAACCCGAGCCCGAACGACCCTGCCAATTGGAGGACGAGTGCCCAGAGCGGTGGCTCTCCTGGGGCGGACGATCCGGTCGTCAACGTCCCGGTTGTCTGGCTAAATGAATTCCTCACCCACACCGATCCGCCGCAACGGGACTCGATTGAACTATTTAACCCGGGCGAAGCCATCGCCGATATTAGTGGTTGGTATCTAACGGATGATCGGAGCCTACCTAAGAAATACCGGTTTCCGCCGAGTTCCTCGATCCCTCCGCACGGCTATTATGTCATCGACGAGTCAAAATTTGATGCGCCAGATTTGGGCACGAATGCCTTCCGACTCAATTCCCACGGCGAAGCCGTGTTTCTCTATTCGGCGAATGACCTAGGTGAACTGACAGGTTATACAGACGGAACGATCTTTGGCGCCGCTCAAAACGGGGTGAGCTTTGGGCGGTACGTCGATTCGACGGGTGAAATTCAATTCCCGCCTCAACGCGAGACATCCTTGGGTGCTCAAAACTCCGGGCCCCGAATTGGTCCCGTCGTTATTAATGAAATCCTCTTCATTCCGGCTCCGGGTGAGATTCCGTTTGTTGAACTTAAAAATTTCGCGACGACCAACGTTCCCTTATTTGACGTCACGTTCCCGACGAATCGCTGGCGTCTTGAGGGAGCCGGATTCGAGTTTCCGACGGGCGCCAGCTTGGCACCCGGTGGATTGGCCATCGTTGCCGGAGGTGATCCAACGGCCTTTCGCAATCGCTATGGAGTTCCTTCGGAAGTGCCGGTTTTTGGCCCATTTTCAGGAGTCCTCCAGGGGAACGGTGAGCGCCTGGAATTGCAGCGGCCCGATGCCCCCGATCCGGTTACCAATCAGCTCGGCGCGATCACCGGCTATTTCGTGCCCTATCTCACGGTGGATCTCGTTCGCTATTCCCGCAGCGCCCCTTGGCCAACGAACGGAATTGGATTGGGGGCCTCCCTCGAACGTCGAATGATAGGCGCTTTCGGTAACGACCCCATCAATTGGAGAGCGAGTGGGCAAGCGCCGACGCCCGGAAATGAAAATGACGGAAACCGGCCGCCACGAGTGATTGCCGGAAGTAATCAGGAATTGATGGCGACTCGTTTCCCCTTGCGAGTTCCGCTTTCGGGCTCCGCAACGGATGACGGTTTGCCCAAGGGCCAACTCACTTATACGTGGTCACAAAGTGCCGGGTTACCCGGAGTGGTTTTTGACATTCCCGCCAGCGCCGTCACCACGGCTCAATTACCCGGACAAGGCGTCTTCACACTCCGCCTGACCGTCAGCGACGGCCTGCGGAGCACGAGCGATGAACTCAGTATTACCGTCAGTCGCCCGGGTGCTGAGGTGACCGTCATTCCCTTTGGATCGACGTGGTCTTATTTTGATCAACGACAGGATTTGGGCACCGGTTGGCGGGTGCCGGCCTATGTCGAGTCGGCCGCGTGGAAATCCGGGCCGGCCCGGTTGGGCTACGGGGGGGATGGCGAAGTCACCACCCTCAACAGCGATCCCGCACCGGATCGCAATCCGACCGCCTATTTCCGCAAGAAATTTACAGCGGCGGATCCCAAGGAATTCACCGCCTTGACCCTACAGCTGGTGCGCGACGATGGAGCCGCGGTGTACCTGAATGGCGAGGAAGTCTTTCGTAGCAACCTTCCCGAAGGAGAGATTCTTTTTACGACCTTGGCCGATGTCGTTGTGGGTGGGGCCGACGAACACAATCACTTTGATAAAGAAATTTCCCCGGCCGGCCTGCGCGCGGGTGAGAATACGTTCGCCGTCGAAGTCCATCAGCAGAACGGAGGCAGTAGCGATTTGTCCTTTGATTTGGCGCTGATCGGATTGACCCAGGCCGCAAATCAAGCACCGACAGTCGATGTCGGCCCGGAGTTGACGACGACGCTGCCCGCCGCCGCGACCTTGCACGGCAGATTCACCGACGATGGCCTGCCGAGCTCGCCGGGTGTGCCGACGTTCACATGGAATCAGGTTAGTGGTCCGGGAACAACCGCGTTTGGAAGTCCGAACAAACTGGACACCGAAGCGACTTTTTCCGTTGCGGGAACGTATCAACTCAAGCTCACCGCCGACGATGGGGCGTTGAGCGGCACGGCGGTAGTTCGAGTCATCGCCAAACCGGCAACGGTCGCTGTCCCTCCCGTATTAATGATTGAGCGAACCGCCTCAGGGTGGGAGATTCAGGTGCGCTATCAAGCAGATGCCGGTCGCAGTTATACGCTTCGGCGACGTTTGGACCTTGAAAACGGGCCCTGGGTGAAGCTTCAAGATACTCCGGAAGGGATCTCCAGGATCATCACCGTCGCAATTTCCGCGACCGAGACCCAACAATTCTTCCAACTCATCACACCCGCTCCACCGTAAGGCAGGGTTTACCGCGAGCAGCGGTTCATCAGCCAGCCGAAACTAATGGGCCAGAAACGCGGACGACAGCTCGTAGTCTGTCTTTCCCAAGACGGGCTCCCCGTCCACTGGCGCTCACTTCCGGAAGGTTCGAGCACGGAGTGAACCAGGAACGCCCGGTTCACCCAAAGCTACCGATCCTCTCGATCCTTCAGCCACGCCAAAAAATCTTCGAGAAAGTCAAATAACTCGGCTCGATAAAAGGTCTTAGGAATCACTGTTGTGCTCCGGAAATCACCCACCTTGTGATCTCACAGATACTTCTGCAAAATCGGCTTGAGCTTTTTAATTGTCGCAGTGGGCCAGAGCTTTTTATCGGTCATGATCGCGCTGCGCAGGGAGTCGTGACACGACCAATCCGCAACGGTGGGGATCGTCGGAATCACCTGAGCCACGATCATTTTTGCCTGTTCGGCATTGCGCCGAAGGTTGTCGAGGATCATTTCGACCGTCACATGGGCTTCGTCGACCTTCCAACAATCGTAGTCGGTCACCATGGCGAGGGAGGCGTAGGCTAGTTCCGCTTCTCGGGCGCACTTCGCTTCCCCAAGATTGGTCATCCCGATGACGTCGTAACCCGCCCGATGATTGGCGATGGATTCCGCCCGAGTGCTGAAGGCCGGGCCCTCCATGTTCACATAAGTTCCCCCGTGATGAACGCGGGCCTTGATCTTTTTCGCTGCCTTCAACAATAGTTCGCGCAAATCTTTACACACGGGATCGGCGAAAGCGATGTGAGCGACGATGCCCGCTCCGAAAAATGTATGCTGGGCGGAACTCTTGGTCCGATCCAGAAACTGATCAATGAGCACGAGATCGCAGGGTTTGAATTTGGCCTGGAGCGAGCCCACCGCACTCACGCTGATCACCCACGCTACGCCGAGCTGTTTGAGGGCCCAGATGTTGGCCCGATGATTTAACTCACTGGGCAAGAGCACATGACCGCGGCCGTGCCGAGGAAGGAACACCACTTCGCGGCCACCGAAATTGCCGGTGAGAAACTGATCTGACGGCGCCCCAAACGGCGTTTTTACGGACACCCATTTCTGGTTCGTAAAACCGTCCAGATGATACAAACCGCTGCCACCAATAAGACCGATCTTGGGAATACTCATGCGTCGCGAGCGTGGGTGGTGGCGGGGCAAAAGGCAAAGCCGAGGATGACTCTCCTTGAAAAATGGAACGTCAGAAGGGCATGAACCCGCGATTGAACGCACGGTCGATAAACCACGCAGCCGCCACCAAAGCAATCAACGAAGAGCCGACGCTCAGAATCCCACGGCGATAAAACACGGTTTTTCGCAACCCAAACGCGACGGGAAGAAACGCCGCGACACAGGCCAACTGGCCTGCCTCGACGCCGACGTTGA
>JAYVTS010000113.1:0-3658 GCA_043788645.1 Verrucomicrobiota bacterium | reverse complement strand
GATCTTTGACCGACGGAGGCGTTGTCCGCAGGTTGCCCCATGCATCGGGTTGGAATGTGGATCGCGTTGGTCATCGTTCTCTTCGGACCAGGGAGGGATGGATTTGTCACGTTGGCTCACCCGCCCCAATTGATAACCCACTCGGGCATGGCGAGCGCCTCGGCCGCGGTCGCTGTGGATTCTGACCATTTCTTAGCTGCGAGTGATGAAGACAATCGGATTCGCCTCTACTCGACTCAGGGCGGGGCGGCTCTGACCGAACTCGATGTGAGTCCGTGGTTGGGTCTCAGTGGGCGTCGCGGGGAAGTTGATTTGGAAGGGGCCGCCACTTTAAATGGACTTACTTATTGGCTGGGATCGCATGGTCGTGCGAAGGATGGCCGTGCGCGGCCGGATCGAGAACGGTTGTTTGCAACTCGGCTGGTGACCAATGGGAACGCCGGAAGTTTGGGAGCACTCAAGCTGCAGTTCGTCGGGGTGCCCTATCGGCGTTTGTTGGCGGACTTCATTCAGGCGCCTCAATTGGCCCGTTTTCGACTCCGCGCCGCTGCCGCCAAACTGCCTGGAGAGGGGGGAATCAATCTTGAAGGGCTGGCGGCAGGACCGGCCGGTGAGTTGATCATCGGATTTCGAAGTCCGGTGCCAGAGGGACGGGCGCTACTCGTGCCGCTAACTAATCCGGCGGCGGTGGTAGAAGGCCGTGCGGCGAAATTGGGCGACCCAATTTTGCTCGACCTCGGTGACCTGGGGGTCCGGGATCTCGCGTGGTCTGGGCGAGAGTGGTTTGTCATTGCCGGGCGTATGGGGGGTGGCGGAACCGCGCGGCTGTTTCGTTGGGTTCCCGGGAGTGAATCGCCCGTGCGAGTCGAACATAGCGGGTTCAAACACGTTAATCCCGAGGCGGTGACGGTTTTTGGCACACCGGAAAGTCCAAGCCTTCTGATCCTGAGCGACGATGGCAAACGGTCCCAGGCCGAGTTTCGGAGTTTTTGGTTGGTGCCCTGATCCCGAGTGTCGTCGTCCCTCAAAGGGCCAACCCTTCGAAACACCACCCAATAGAAAACAGATCAAACGTTCAGGAGTTCAGTGCTTTTTGAAGGGCAGAATTGAGTTGTTCAAAAGTATAGGGTTTAGGTGCTACGCCGCAAAATCCATAGGCTTTGTGATCCGCCATGACCGGGTTCTCCGAATAGCCGCTGGAGACAATCGCTTTAACGTTCGGGTCGATTTCTAAGAGTCGTTGGATGGCTTCCTGCCCGCCCATTCCACCGGGAATCGTTAGGTCCATGATCACTAAATCAAAGGGACGAGACCGCGCTTGGGCGTCCGAATAGGCAGCCACTGCGGCGGCGCCATCCGCGACGGCTTCGACGTCATAGCCGACTCGTGCCAGCATTTTGCTCAGCAGCGTGCGGACCATGTCTTCGTCATCCATCACGAGAATCCGGTGGTGCGGTTTAGGGGTCGGAGTTGGGGTGGCCGATGCCAACGTCGGCACCGGATGTTCTGCGGCAGGGAGCAACAGGGTGAAGGTTGTTCGGACGCCTGGATCCGATTCCACGATGATATTGCCTTGATGGCCTTTAACGATCGAATAAACCACTGCGAGTCCGAGCCCGCTCCCAGTTTTTCTGGTGGTAAAATAGGGATCAAAGATTCTCGGCAAGAGTTCGCGAGTGATTCCTTCCCCGTGATCTTGGAAACTCACCTGGACATAATGCCCTTCCTTCATCGGTCGATTGTCATCGGGAGTAATTGTTAGATTGCTGAGGTCGATGCTAATGAGGCCTTCGTGGTTCATGGCCTGCCGAGAATTGCTAAAAAGATTATTGAACACCTGACTCAGCTGGCCGGCGTCGGCGGGTATCGGCCAAAGGTCAGGCGTCGAATTCAGGTGATAACGCGTGTTGGAGCCATTTAAAGCCGTTGCGGCGCTGTCTCGAATGATCTGTTCCAGGGACGTTAGGTTTTTGACGGGTTTGCCACCTTTCGCAAACGTCAACAACTGGGTCGTGAGATCCTTTGCTCGGAGTGCCCCGGCTTCGGCGGCTTGGAGCGCCAGAAAAGCGTCCGTGCCCGGGTTCATTTCGATTTTTGCAAGGGATAGGTTCCCTAAAATAACCGCCAAGACGTTGTTGAAGTCGTGGGCAATTCCTCCCGCCAACTGCCCCACGGATTCCAGTTTTTGCGCCTGGCGCAGTCGGTTTTCCAGGCGCACTCGGTCCGTGATATCTTGGAGGATCAACAACCGGTGAGAACCGGGGCCTTTCTCCAGATCTTCGGTAGAGACGAGGGCATCGCGGAGTTCTCCGGTTCGAGTCCGAAATTGACAAGTGAATTCTTGCAAACCCGAGGTTCCGGGAGGATGCGCAATCCAAGCGGCTCCCGGCGATTCCTCGGGCCACAGATGGAGTTCCGCGGGGGTCTGCCCGACCACCTCCTCATAAGAATAGCCCGTGACCACTAGCAAACGATGGTTGACATCGACAAAACGCCCATCTTCCCCGTGCTGGAGTGCGAGCGGGATAGGGTTGGCTCCGAAGGCTTTCGAAAACCGCTTTTCGGCGAGACGAAATTGTTCGTTGGCCGCTTGCTGCGCCGCCGTTCGTTGGATCACGAGGCGATCCAAATCCTCGAGGCGTAGCTGGGCTTGACGCGTCACTTGCCATTTCCGAGTCAGTGAATGGGCCAACTGCAAGACCACGATGTGATCGAAGGGTTTCTTAATGATGATGAGGTTGTCGGAATCACCCAATCGAGGTACCAGTTGTGGCGTGGCGTGGTCGGAAAGATCCGTCGTGATGACGGTGTTCGACAAGGCGGTCAGGCGGGTGGCCAGCGCGTCCCAGGAATAATCGGCGTAGCCCGTACAAATGACCACTTGCAACTCGGGGCATATTTTCCAAAAATGAGTAATCGTCTCGACCCCATCCCAACCCGGTGGCATGCGGATGTCGACAAATGCGAGCGCGTATGGCCGGCCTTCTTCCACGGAGCGGTGGAGCATCTCTAGGCCTTCTTTGCCTTGGTAGGCGGAGTCGATTTCGAACAGAGTGGGAGGGACCCGAGCCCGCTTGCAAAGCTCCAAGGTGTCGGGGTCTAGCTCGGATTCGAATCCCGAGCGGTGGGCGAGGACTTTCCGCAGATCTAGATGGATCCCTTCGTTGTCGTCCACCACCAGAATGCGGTGGTTTGGTTGAACCGGATCAGACGTTGTCATGGCGTCACGCTCGGTCGCTCGATCTTACAACCCGCCCATTGGGCGTCCTGGAGTGTCGTATCGCGAGTTGCATTTGAATTTACTCTCCCGGACGCGCATGGATCGTCAAGCGCCAAATCCGCAAAGTCGGCCAGAGGGAAATCTCACCCGCCGTCGGTGAGGTGGAACGAGACTCCCGGCGAGCAAATCAGATTTTGGATTTCAAACAGCTTTCGCGCGGGGACTCTCGCACGACGCACGTCAGAAATGCGCTCCCTGCGTCGCGCGCGGGCATCGAGGCGACGCCCACTCCGGGGCTTGGACCGGCTGGCGCCACGCTGGCCGCCCGGCGCGTAGACGCCGGGTTTCGGAAGGACGCAAGTACTTGGTTTTGTGAAGGCATTGTAATGCTGACGGTCGTTGCAGCCGAGGTGACGTTCCGTTGTAGGCCGAGACTCC
>JAYVTS010000112.1:0-5167 GCA_043788645.1 Verrucomicrobiota bacterium | reverse complement strand
TATATAAATCAACGGCAATGCGTTTTCGGCAATGCCAACGGCCTTTCAGCAAGTTCTATACCAATTGTCGTATTAAAATCACGCTTGTTGTGGGGCTAGTGTCACCAGCCCCAATTCCGGAACCGGCGATGCCGCTCAAATCAGCCAAAGCTTATATGATTCCATGGGGCGAGTTTACCAGACCATTGCCCCGGATGGGACCGTCGTTAACAACGAATTTTTCCCTACTGGAACGTTGAAGAAAACGTACGGCAGCCGGACGTATCCGGTCGAGTACACTTACGATGCCCAAGGTCGAATGAAAACAATGAAGACTTGGCGCAATTTTTCGGCCCCCTCCGGCACGGCGATCACTACTTGGAATTACGATCCCGCTCGCGGCTTCCTTTTATCCAAACGCTACGCCGATCCAACGACTGGCGCAGCTGGAACCATCGGCCCCGACTACACCTACACCGCGGGTGGCCGCCTTAAAACCCGAGCCTGGGCGCGCATTTTTCCTGGCGGTAGCCGGATCGTTACGACGTACAAGTACGGTTTTGACGATTCGTTATCGGGCAATCAGTTTGCGGACCTGACCGAGGTTTCCTACAACGATGGAATCACGCCGACAACCACTTACGGCTACGACCGGCGCGGACGACAAACGACCGTCGTCCGTAACGGCACGACGACCACCCGAGCCCTCAACGACGCCGGGCAATTGTTGACCGAAAACTATTCGGGTACTGGCACCCTCGTGCCGCTCGGCGTCAGCGCCTCTTACGATGCCTACCTGCGCCGACAAACGGTCGGTAATTTGATCAATGGCGGAACCTTGACCTCGACGACTTACCTCTACGACTACGCCTCGCGCTTGGCGTACGTGGGCGATGGCACCTATTCGGCCAATTACGCGTACGTTCCGAACTCCTCGTTAGTTGACACCGTCACCTTCAAACAAGGCACGACGACCCGGATGACGACCCAGCGCCAATTTGACTATCTGGGACGCCTCCAAAGCATCGTCAATACCCCAGCTGGCGCTGGGCAATTGCCCGCTTCCTACGGCTACCAGTACAATCAGGCGAATCAACGAACCCAAATGACGCTGGCAGACGGCAGCTTTTGGGTGTACCGGTACGATGCACTCGGTCAAGTGATCTCCGGAAAACACTATTGGAACGATGGCAGCCCGGTTCCGGGCCAGCAATTTGAGTATGGATTCGACGATATTGGCAACCGGAACAGCACCAAATCAGGTGGCGACGCGAACGGAGCGAATCTTCGGTCGGCGACCTACACCCCCAACGCCTTGAATCAATACACCCAACGCACAGTTCCCGGCAGCTTCGACATCCTCGGCCTAGCGACTGCTGCCAATGGGGTGACCGTCAACAGCGCCGCCGCGGACTATCGGCACGGCGAATACTTTCAGAAACCTGTAGTGGCGAACAACGCAAGTTCGGCGTTGTGGCAGGCGATTACCACCACCGCTGGAACTGCCACGTCGACAGGGAATGTTTTCGTGGCTCAGACTCCAGAGGTTCCGAGTTATGATTTGGATGGAAATCTGATTCAGGACGGTCGCTGGACCTACACCTGGGATGGGGAGAATCGACTGGTCGGCATGGACAGTCTTTCAACTGCACCTTCCAGCTCCAAACGAAAACTCACCTTTGAATACGACGACATAGGTCGGCGCATTGGGAAAAAAGTCTATGTTTGGAACGGCTCAGCGTATCCAGGATCACCCAACACGACGTTGAAGTTTCTATACGATGGTTGGAATTTGATGGCGGAGTTCGACGTTGGGAATTTGATTGTGCGGAATTATCAGTGGGGGCTGGATTTGAGTGGGTCAATCCAAGGGGCTGGGGGAGTGGGCGGGTTGCTCACCGTCAAGCCGACAAGCGGCATCGGACATTTTGCCGGGTATGGTGGAAATGGCAATGTTGCTGTTACGGTCGATGGCTCGAGTGGAAGTCGATCTGCCGAATTTGAGTATGGTCCTTTTGGGGAGGCCGTTCGATCCTCGGGAGCGCTTGCTTCACAATGTACCTTTCGGTTCTCGACCAAATACCAGGACTCGGAATCGGCCCTGCTTTACTACGGATATCGGTTTTACGACGCCCCAACTGGACGATGGCTAAGTCGAGATCCAATTGAGGAGGCGGGAGGAGTGAATTTGAGTTGTTGGCTTGAGAACGATGGACTTAATCGCATTGACCGCTTGGGCCTCGAGTTTATATGGAAACCACCAGGTAGACCGGTGCGTGTCCCTATTCCTCAAATTGGTCGAGATGTATTATTTGGATGGGTTCAGTGGGTAGGCCCGATCGGTCAACTGAATAAAATGCAGCCGCAAGTCAAAACGTATCAATCGTTGGTCGAACCCTGCTGTTGGCATACATTTCTCAACGGTGGATTTGCCCAGCCTCTAGTGGCAATTGATAAAAACATTGAACCGTCTGAGATAGAAGGCACCATAAAGCACGAAGGGGAACATGTTGTGCAAATGCATAACGCTTATCTAGATTTCAAAACATTTGCTAACGCAATTGGCAGTTTGTGTGTGTCGAGAGGAAAAGCCGAGTGTTTCAGGAGTGTTATTTTGAAGGAAATGAATGATTACTATTCGTACCGCCCGTTTGCTGAAGGTGCGATCAGCGACCTCAAAGACTACAGTGATTTAGGTGGAACAAAAAATCGGGAAGCCCAGGCGACCGCGCAGTTAGCGAAACTCTACAATGAACTTCAAAGAGCTATAAGCAAATGCATAATGTCAAATTGATCAAGATAATGGCTTGCTTGTCTATACTGCTATTTATTCTCGGAGCCGGCGATTCAGTTCCGAAAAAGACAATCAACACTAGCGCAGTCACTATATATTTGACTCCGTCGAGATATAGTGAAGATGATCTCCCAATAAGTGGACAATTCTGTGAGCTTGATAAGCTTCTCCAAGATGCGGTGGATGAGGCGTTTCGGAAATTTCGGCTGAAAGTTGAGAATTGGCCGATATCGGTCGAAGTGTATCGGAATGAGGCGTCAAGTAACGCGGTCTGTTCAATTATGCACCGTAAATTTGACGAAAGAACCGCCGTGGTAAGTGTGTTCGGTACCAACTGTATGATAATTTCATGTGAGAAGAAAGCCGCATTCCCTAGATAACTGGCTAGAGTGATGGATCTATCTAGGCATAATGCCTTTCGGTATTTGCAGAAAGGGAAGGAGGTTTAGGATAGGTAAAAATATTGCAACAGATTGTAACAGAACATGTTGCATTTGAGTTTGTAGGAATTAATTTGGTCTGCATTAAAAAATAAAGTGCGTACTGCGGGTGCGAATAAATTCCCCGCAAAGCCTTCTGGTCTACCGAACGATCCGGAGGGAATTGTGGCATGGCTGCACCGCCGACTGATTCCGGAGCAGTGGCAGGAGTTGATGGGGCGCCGCCGCGGGCGTCCGTTATACAAGCTTTCCGGCCCGGGATTGATCATGCTCCTGATCTTCCACTTTTCGAGTTGGCTAAACAGTGACCCCTTCGGGGAACGCGGGGGAGTGAACCTTTATGCGGCGATGGGTAATGAACCGGTGAATTTGATTGATGCTTTAGGGCTGGAGTGCGTTGGGCACACCTGCAAACCAGGCGACGGAGATGATTACGACGGCTTGCATTTCTGTGGTCCACCGAGCCCGCCTCCAGCGCCTGGACCATCTGATCCGCCCGGTTTTAACCGCGTTCCGTCTTACAATCCTCCCGATGCAGGAAAACCGTGTTGTGACAAAGCGGCGAATTTGAAAAGGGGAAAAAGAACTGATCCTCCTCCGACTAAAGGGTCAAAGTCTGGTGGCGTAGTTGATTGGACGATACACATGGCGCTGGATCTCCAAATCGAAGGGCCATCCAAGGATTTGCAGATTTATTGGACGACATGCTGGCGGATAGATGGCACTTCGGGGATCATTCCCAGTTGCTCGGACAAGACTGGTTGCGACTTCCCGACAGTGACCGACGGTAATAGCGGCGAGCCGCATGTCACAACGGCGCGCACCTTCTGGATTTCTTGTGAAGGCGGGAAGTGGACGAAGATAAAACACATAGCCGTGGGCGGCTACATATTCGACGGAAAATGGCACTTCACAAGCGCAACAAATTAACTGCGGTCTTGGTCTTGGCTGCCGTAGTTACTGGTTGTTCAAGTCAGCCGAAGAACACGAGCCAAGTCGAAGCTGACAGGTTAAACTGCCAGAAGCAGATTCGCAGTGCTGCTTACTGTGTGTTCCAATATCGGTCAGACCACGACGAGCAGTTTCCAAAGACGTTGGAAGAAGCTGTCGGCGGCGAAGCCGGTAAGGAGATGGCCGAGCGTTTAACTCAGTGTCCGGCCAAAGGATCTGCGGCAAAATACTTCTATGTTGATTGGTCACGCTGGTTCGCCAACGCTACTGTTCCGAAAGATTATCCTTTGATTTACGAGTCGAACAAGAGTCAGCACGGTGATGGCGTCAATATCGCGCTCATGGACGGTTCTGCCTTTTGGGATGAAAACGCGCGCTGGATTGCCGACTTCACAAAGAAACATCCCGAATACGAATTGAAAATCCCACGCTAGGTGTCCACGCGGCAGCTATGCACGTCACTGTCGATGCGTTTGTGTCAAAGCTTGATTCGGATGGACCTCCGCGTAACCGGTGAAATCGTTGAGGTGTTTGAGGTTGAGGCCGACGTGCCTTCGCAGGGCGGCTACGACTCTTTGCGTTTCCGCGTTGAACTGATAGCAGACCAGGAGAAACCAGACAGGGTGATGGCCAGAATCTGGCGGAAGGAGTTTTATAGACGCTAGCCGACTTTTCCTCAAACGAAATCGCAGCCGAAGCACGAACCATGTGACGAACTGGTTTTGGTGGAGGGAACGAGCATCGTGGACACAGAAGCAATAGCTGCGGAAGAGCTGGAAAACTGTATTGGAACGAGTCATGGAGAGGCTGAAAGAGCGGCTCGTTGCTCAGTAAACGACTAAAAAAGGGGACAGGAGGATTGAAAAACTATTATAATAATACATGATAGTTATTTTGACTTAATGGATTTACAAATAAAGGGACGGCTGGATTGAAAAATAGGTCTTGTCTGTTGTCTGAACCTCTGGCACCGTGTGCGGATGCGCTACGCACGAATGAAACC
>JAYVTS010000111.1:0-4396 GCA_043788645.1 Verrucomicrobiota bacterium | reverse complement strand
GTCTGGGAGAGTGTCACGGCGACGCAGTTTACCAATTCGATGGCTTTGCCGGAACGGGTGTTGCTCAAGGGGCACACCTATCGGGTTCGGGTTCGGGTGAAAGATGAGACGGGACGTTGGAGCCACTGGTCTGCTCCCGCGGAGTTTGTGGCCAATCCTTGACAAACGACCTGCTGCGCCACCGGGTCAGGCGCTCATGTCAAAGAGGTGGGTGCCGATGGCGGCACCATCCACCCAATATTCAAGCAGATACTTGCCGACGGGCCAATCGGTAGATCGCTCAACCTGATGAACCAGTACGGTGTTTTCCAAAGGCCAATTTGGAATTTCGCGAGTACTGATGGGTTCCTTAATCAAACCCGTTGGATCGAGGCCAGAAAATGCCCAAGTCACCGTGGCGCCAGCGGTTCTTTCGCCCTCCGTTTTGGCATGGAATTCCAGATAATGATCGCTTATTTTTGGATGAGATCGGATCACACCTCGACTATTTTCTAGCGTGTATAGAGTGACCTTCTTGAGGGCAAGTGGGGTCGAGCGATCCAAAACCGCTTTGACCTGATAGGCGCTCAAGCCGACCGATCTTCCCTCGAACTTGAACTCGACTCGATAGAATCCGACCGGCCAGTTTGCGTTGCTGGCGATTTGAACGTCCAGGATGCCGGAGGTTTCAATTTCGCTCGTAAACTCCAGCACGGCCTTTTCCAGGCCCAGGGAAGTCTTGGCTCCAAAGATGCTCAGACTCACCTTTTTACCTTCGCTGCCGGCACTGAATTGAAAGCGCAGATGATGCACCTGCTGGGTTTCTGGGAACGCGTAGCCCAGGATCTCGGCCCCCAATTTCGATGGCTGCGGCGAGGGGTTTTGGCCTGGAATTGATTCGGGGTTGTGGACCGACGTGGTGGTCGTGTCGACAATTTGATGGCTGAAGAGTTTCAATCCGATCAAGCGGAACGGAGTAGGCGTCACTGGAGGTGGCGTCGCGAAGGCGATGGCACCCAACGCAAGGGTCGCTGCCGTCGAGAACACCCAGTGTTCGATGATGACCATGGTAAAACCGTCGTTAAGGTACAGAGAGCCCGAGGATGGGGGCAAGAAATCCGCTGCGGTGCCTTTTTTGACAGGGAAAATCAGGTGCTGGTTTGTCGCGGTGCCGATTCGGGCCTCGTGGAACCCGTTCCTTCCAACCGCGATGAAACGGAAATGCGCCCCCGTCTGATCGGTCTCTACGAACTTGTTGATAAAATATTGATAACTGAGCCCTCATTCTTGATTACCCCAACGACTGCGACGCGCTCAACGTAGCGTCGTGAAAATGATGGATTTGGTCTTGATCACGGTGCTAGCGCTTTTCTTTGTGGGTGCCGAACTCTACGCCAGCTGGTGTGAGAAAATGTAACGTCACTTAAGTTATGGAAAACCTCCTCGTTGGGCTGATTGCGCTCGGGCTGTTGGTTTATTTGCTCATCGCACTTCTTTATCCCGAAAAGTTCTAACCTATACCTGCTATGCATATTTCTGACTGGCGGCAGCTCGCCGTATTTGTGGCCGCGCTGGCCTTACTGACGAAACCTATGGGGCTGTACCTGATGGAGGTGCTCGACGGTCAGGGCAAAACCTGGTTCGATCTCGGACTGAAACCGTTGGAACGATGGACCTATCGTCTAATGGGGGTGCGCGTCGAGCACGAGCAGAACTGGCGGCAATACACTTGGGCCATGTTGCTGTTTAGTCTGGTCAGCTGTGTATTTACCTATGTCGTGCTGCGTTTGCAAAATCTGCTTCCCCTCAATCCCCAAGGTCTGGGCGCGCTCAGTCCGGACCTCGCCTTCAATACGGCGGTCAGCTTTACTACCAATACAAACTGGCAAAGTTATGTCGGCGAAACCACCCTCTCCTACTTCTCCCAAATGGTGGCGTTGACGATTCATAATTTCACTTCCGCCTCGGTCGGGATCGGACTTGCCGCCGCCTTAGTTCGCGGATTAGCGCGTCATTCCACCCAGCTGCTCGGCAATTTCTGGCAGGACTTGGTGCGGGTAAGTTACTATTTGTTGCTGCCGATTTGCTTGGTGTTTGCCGTCTTTCTGGTGTCCCAAGGAACCATTCAAAATTTTCAATCCTACACCAAAACCAAGCTCGTCGAGCCCATGAAAATTTCCGTGCCCAAGCTGGATGCCGTCGGTCAGCCGGTCTTAGACCGGGATCAGAAGCCGGTATTAGAGGAACAGATCGTCACCGAACAAACGATGGTGCAAGGCCCGATGGCTTCGCAGGTGGCGATCAAGATGTTGGGCACGAACGGGGGAGGGTATGCCAACGCCAACGCGGCTCATCCCTTCGAGAATTCTACTCCCTTGTCGAATTTTTTGCAGATGCTTTCCATATTTAGTATCGGCAGCGGCCTCACTTGGTATCTCGGGCGAATGACCCACCAACAGGCTCATGGATGGACCCTGTGGCTCACGATGACCCTGCTTTTTCTCGCCGGCGTTGGCGTCGCTTGGTACGCCGAAGCCGCGGGCAACCCGATCCATCAGCAACTGGGAGTGGCGGTCGCGGACGGCAATATGGAGGGCAAGGAGGTTCGTTTTGGAATTTTTGGTTCGGCCCTGTTTGCCACGATTACTACCGATGCTTCCTGCGGCGCAGTCAATTCCATGCACGATTCATTTACGGCCCTGGGTGGCTTGGTGCCGCTGTTTAACATTCAACTCGGAGAGATTATTTTCGGCGGGGTCGGGGCGGGACTCTATGGCATGCTCATTTTTGTGATCCTCGCGGTTTTCATTGCGGGGTTGATGGTGGGGCGCACCCCGGAATATCTCGGCAAACGGCTGGAGGCTTACGACGTGAAGATGGCCATGCTCGCTTTGCTGGTGGTTTGCCTCTCGGTGCTGGGGTTTTCCGCCTGGGCGGCGGTCAGTTCCTGGGGCCTCGCCGGGCTTAATAACAGCGGGCCGCACGGATTGAGTGAAATCCTCTACGCTTTCAGCTCGGCGGCAGGCAATAACGGCAGTGCGTTTGCCGGGCTCACGGCCAATACGCCCTGGTATAATACGATCTTGGGACTGGCGATGCTCATCGGCCGATTTCTCATGATCATCCCCATTATGGCGCTCGCTGGTTCGTTAGCCCAAAAGAAGCAAGTGCCCGCCACCGTGGGGACTTTCCCGGTCTCAGGTGGAACCTTTATGCTGTTGCTGATCGGCACGATTCTTTTGGTCGGCGCCCTCAACTTTTTGCCGGTGCTCGCCCTCGGCCCGATCGTGGAACATTTCCTCACTGCTCAAGGCAAACTGTTTTAACCCAAGGAACTTTATGTCTCATTCAGCTCCGTCGCTTTTCGATTGGAAAATTGCGGGTCCGGCCATCGGCGATGCTTTGCAGAAGCTTGACCCTCGGCTCATGATCAAGAATCCGGTCATGTTCGTCACCTTGGTGGGCGCTCTCCTGACCACGGTGGGAGTTTTTACCACCGAGTCGGATCGCGGCTTTATCGCCCAACTCGCGCTGTGGCTCTGGTTCACGGTTTTGTTCGCCAATTTTGCCGAAGCGGTGGCGGAAGGACGGGGCAAGGCGCAGGCGCAGGCGCTCCGGGGTACCCGGGTTAAGACTCCCGCACGACGCCTTAATCGAAGCGGCCACCCCGAAGAGGTGAACGCCAACGACCTTCGTAAAGGGGACCTCATTCGGGTGCGGGCCGGTGAAGTGATTCCGGCCGATGGTGACGTGATCGAGGGGGCGGCCACCGTGGACGAATCCGCTATCACCGGTGAATCGGCGCCGGTGATTCGCGAGAGTGGCGGTGATCGCAGCGCGGTAACCGGCGGCACCCGCGTGCTTTCAGACGAGATCAAAATCCGGGTTTCAATTAATCCTGGTGAGGGATTTCTTGATCGCATGATCGCGCTGGTGGAAGGCGCAAAACGCCAAAAGACACCGAATGAAATCGCACTGACGATTATGCTCTCGGCGCTGACCCTGATCTTTTTGGTGGTCTGCATGACGCTCAAAGCGTTTGGGAGTTATTCGGGCGTGCTGTTCACGGTGCCGATATTAATTGCGCTGTTAGTTTGTCTGATTCCGACGACCATTGGTGGACTTTTGAGTGCGATCGGTATTGCCGGCATGGATCGGTTGCTCCAGCACAACGTGCTGGCCCTGAGCGGCCGCGCGGTGGAGGCCTCGGGTGATGTTGATGTCTTATTGCTCGACAAGACGGGCACCATCACGCTCGGGAATCGGCAGGCGACCGAATTCATTCCGGCGCCGGGAATTCTGGCGGAGCGCCTGGCCAGAACTGCGCAGCTGGCTTCTTTGGCGGACGAAACGCCCGAGGGTCGGAGCATCGCGGTGTTGGCGAAGCAGCAGTTTCAACTTCGGGGACGGGACGTCG
>JAYVTS010000110.1:0-1738 GCA_043788645.1 Verrucomicrobiota bacterium | reverse complement strand
ATTCCCCGGTCTTTTTTTTGTCTAAATTTGCTGATAGATTTGAATGCTCGACGCGTGCGCCACCAAAGTGAGTGGGTTCGCGGGTGAAAGTCCCGCCGGTCGAGTTAGACGGATCAGCACCGAATCACTATACCGGGATGAAGCCGCGAGGCCGAACTCCAAGCGGGTGCGGATGGAAATAGACCGTTCGATGAGGGGCGGGACTCGGATCGGAAACGGACACCGACGGTCTCTTTAACTCCGCTCTCCCAGTCTCGCCTACTCTTCTCCAGGCTAAGTGGATTTGACGTCACCCCTCCGCACCTGTCGAGGTGAAGTCGGCGAGCGGCCGGGCAGGGAAGGGTGTTTTTCAGTCACTAAAAGCGAAGGGTCGGCTGACGCAGGCAAGGCGGCCATGCCGTGCTTTCAGGGCAATGGTATCACCAGGAGGTTGTTATCCTCGCCCGTGAGTCCGAAGTAATTGAGGCTCCGGATGTCCGGGATTAAAGATGCCCTGAAAGCCCAGATTGGCGTCGGTGGGACTGGGCGCGGAGGGTCGCAGGATATGAAAATTCACCACCACGCCTTCAATTGGAATTCCAGCGAGCGTGGTGAGACTGGACGCTGGAACGTTCAAACCGCCGCCGGAGATGGGTAGAAACTGCAAAGATTGTGCCGCGGCGTCCGAACTCGACACCTGGGGCGACAATAAATCGTTGTGGACGAAACCCCCACAAAGAACACACCGTCAAAACGTTTGTCGCGCGCCAGGTGGGCGAGTTGACACGTTTCGACGGAAGGCAAATTCACGCTGGGCTCGGTATTGTCATAGCTTGCTTCTGTCCGCGCGCCGTTTTCGGACCTGGGCTTGATCGCGCGCCGTTCAACGAGCACAATACCCGGATGACGGATCGGAGTCTCACGCCCAGGGAACACTTCAACCTTGAATCCAGTGGGGACCTTGGTGGTGAGTTCGATGTTTTCCTCCCGTTTGGGTGTGGCGCGGGCAGAGCGACTCCGGCCGAGTCAGAAATCGACTACTTGACCGACCGTCGGGACAATGACCTCCGCGCTAGCCCGCTCTTTCCGGAGTGCTTCACCAAAATTAAGGGCGGGAATTTCTTCGCCATGGACGACAGCGATTTTGTTCAAACTTCCCGTCAATCGACGATAGTAGCCGAGCAATTCGCTGAACCCGGCATGGCCAGAAAAGGAGTCGATCTTAGCGACTTGAGCCCGAATCGTCGTGGGGACTCCATGAATGCTCACGGGATTCCGGCCGGCTAATATTTGGGCACCCAGCGTATGCTCAGCGCAATAACCGACGAATAAAACTAGGTTGTTCGGATTACCGGCGTGATTGACCAAATGATGGCGGACTCTTCCGGCCTCAGCCATGCCGCTGGCGCTGATAATCACGCACGGCACTTTGAGGTCGTTCAGAGCCTTGGATTGCCCGACGTCCCGGATATAAGTGAGGTTGGAAAATCCAAATGGATTCCCTTGTTCTTGTAAGAATTTATAGGTCTCGTCATCGAAACATTCCGGATGCAGTCGAAACACCTCGGTGGCGTTCACACTCAGCGGACTGTCGACAAACATAGGCACCACCGGGAGTCGGCCGGCGTTGATCAACTTGTGAAACTCGAAGACGAGTTGCTGGGTGCGACCGACCGAAAAAGCGGGAATGATGACTTTACCGCCACGTTTCAGCGCTCCGCCAACGAGTCGTTCGAGCTCGTCAAGTGAATTGGCGAGG
>JAYVTS010000109.1:0-12860 GCA_043788645.1 Verrucomicrobiota bacterium | reverse complement strand
CTCCAAAACCGTTGGTTGGGGGTTCAAGTCCCTCACGCCCTGCCAACCCGGAGGGGTGGCAGAGTGGTCTATTGCGGCGGTCTTGAAAACCGCTGTGGGCAACACCCACCGGGGGTTCGAATCCCTCCCCCTCCGCCATTATATTTTGTGAAACAGTTTTATATCCAGTTGCTTATCGCCGCGGTAGTCATCGGCGGGGTCTTTGCGTTCGCTTGGAAACAGGGCGTATTGGCGCGGCTATCTACTTTCCTGGGTGAGACTCGTGACGAGTTGAAGAAATGCCAGTGGCCTAGCCGTGATGAACTGATTCAATACACCGCCTTGATCTTTGTGGCTGTCGGAGGCTTGGGGATCTTTACGGTCGGGGCGGATTTCGTCCTCCTCAAAGTCGTACGTTCCTTGCTCAAACTCTGACTTCTGGATATTTATGAAAAGCCGCTGGTTTGCTCTCCATTGCCTGGCCGGCCAGGAACAGAAGGTGCGCGATACGATCACTCGTCGGCTTAAAACGGACGAAATGGAGCCGTACATCAATGAGGTTCTCGTGCCGATGGAGAAGGTCGTCGAAGTCCGCAGCGGCAAGAAAACGGTCACGAACCGAAAACTGCATCCCGGCTACGTTTACATCGATATTGCCCTCCTCGACGATCAGAGGCGCCCAATGGAAAAACCCTGGTACTTCATCAAGGACATTCAGGGCGTGATCGGTTTCGTGGGTGGTGATCGACCCATGGAAGTCACCGAAGACGAGATTGCCACCATCAAAGAACAAGTCTCGGACAGCGAAGATACAGAGAAACCGAAAGTCAATTTTGAGGTGGGCGAAACGGTCAAGATCAACGACGGCCCCTTCTTGAATTTCAGTGGGGTGATCGAAGAAATTGAGGCCGATAAAGGCAAGCTAAAGGTCACCGTGGATATCTTTGGCCGCAAGACGCCCGTCGAACTTGAATATTGGCAAGTTGAAAAATCCTAATTTCCCCTTTCCTCACCGCAAAAGTGTCTGCTAAGTTGTTTTTCCTTTTTGAAAGAATATGGCCAAGAAAGTAACAGGTACCGTTAAGCTTCAGATCACGGCCGGCCAGGCCAATCCGGCCCCGCCGGTGGGCCCTGCCCTCGGTTCCCAGGGCATTAACATCATGGCGTTCTGCAAAGAGTTCAACGCCGCGACGAAAGATAAGGCTGGATTGGTGATCCCCGTGATTATCACGGTTTATCAAGACAAATCTTTTTCT
This sequence comes from Verrucomicrobiota bacterium, assembly GCA_043788645.1. Classification (GTDB taxonomy): domain Bacteria; phylum Verrucomicrobiota; class Verrucomicrobiia; order Limisphaerales; family UBA9464; genus CANIZL01. The sequence continues at coordinate 11,625 of JAYVTS010000109.1, read as the reverse complement.
TGCGTTTACAAATCTCCGCCCGCCTCCGTCTTGCTCAAGAAAGCGGCCGGGGTGGCGTCTGGGTCTAAGACTCCCAACAAAGAAAAGGTGGGGAAAGTGACTCGGAAACAAGTTCTTGACATTGTCAAGATCAAACTTGTGGACATGAACGCAACCGACGAAGAAGCCGCTTTCCGTAGCATTTGCGGTACTGCCCGAAATATGGGCATCGAAGTGACCGGCTAGTTGCCCCATTCAATCATAAAATTGCGGGAGGACCTCACGGTCCGTTAACACCGCGCTCAAACATGCCTAGTAAGCGATATAAAAAAGCTCTCGTCCTCGTGGACGCGTCCAAGTTGTACCCGTTGAATGACGCCATACAACTGCTCAGCAAGTTCCCCCGTGCGAAGTTCTCAGAGACGGTGGACATTGCGTTTCGTCTTGGGGTCGACCCGAAACAATCCGATCAAATGGTTCGAGGCACCGTTCCACTCCCTCACGGCAGCGGAAAGACGGTCCGCGTCATCGTGTTCACCAAACCCGGAGCGACGGCGGATGCCGCTAAAGCAGCGGGTGCCGAGCATGTGGGATTTGATGAACTAATCAAAAAATGTACAGAAGGATGGGTGGATTTTGATATTGCGATCGCCACGCCAGAGGCAATGACTGAAGTGCGTAAGTTGGGCAAGGTGCTCGGTCCTCGCGGGTTAATGCCCAATCCCAAAACGGGTACCGTCACCGAAGACACGGCTAAAGCGGTGCGAGAGGTCAAGGCGGGACGGGTCGAGTACAAGATTGACAAAGCGGGCAATGTTCACGTTGCCATTGGCAAGGCCTCCTTTAGTGCTCAACAACTCGGTGAAAATGCACGGACTGTCATTGAAGCACTCTTCAAAAGTCGTCCGCCCAGTGTCAAAGGGATTTTTGTTCGCAGTGGCACGCTCAGTTTGACCATGAGCCCGGGGGTCCGTTTGGATCTACGCGAATTCGTTAAAGGCTGAACCTAACAGGACTTGAACCATGCGTGCTGAAAAGAAATTTATCTCGGCTGAATACCTGAGCCGACTCAACGCCTCCCCGTTCTTTCTCGTGGTGGACTACCGCGGTCTTTCGGTGGGTCAATTCACGGAATTACGGAAACGCCTCGTTAAAGTGGGCGGAGAGATTCACGTCGTAAAGAACACGATTTTCCGAGTAGCCGCTCAAGAAGCGGGGGTTGCAGATCTGACCGGCGCCCTCTCCGGCCAGTTAGCGGTCGTCACCGGCAAAAAGGACTTGGCGGCCGCGGCAAAAGTTCTAAAAAAATACCAAACCGAATTTGAAAAGCCGAAGCTTCAGTTCGGCTACCTTGGCAAAAAAGCTTTGTCTGCGGATGAGGTTCGAGCCATCGCTGATTTGCCGCCTTTGGCCGAATTGCAAAGCAAATTGCTGGGGCTGCTCCAGGCACCCGCACAAAAATTGGTCGCACTCATCAACACTCCGGGATCGCAATTGGCCCGGGTGATCAAGGCCCACGCCGAGAAGGTGGCCTAAGACATCCTCCCCTTTCCTTTCGGTGGACCGGCGTGGATGCCGGCCTGCCGGGAATACACAGAAACTAGTAAATCGTCGGGCTACAGGCTGTAGCCTAATTCAGGACGGCCGTCCTGCCGACGAGACGCAAAAATAAGATAATAATATGGCTGATTTGAATAATATCGTTGAAGAATTGAGCAAACTCACCGTTCTCGAAGCCGCTGACCTCGTCAAAAAGCTGGAAGAAAAATGGGGTGTTACTGCCGCGGCTCCGGTGGCGGTGGCTGCGGCCGCTGGTGGCGGAGCTGCTCCTGCCGCGGAAGCTCCCAAGGATACGTTTGATGTGATCTTGGCCTCGGTTCCCGCTGAGAAGAAGATCGCGGTAATCAAAGCCGTCCGTGAGGTCAAGGCCGGTTTAGGTCTGGCTGAAGCGAAGGCTCTAGTTGAAGGCGCTCCGAAGTTGCTACTGGAAGGAGCTCCAAAGGCGGATGCCGAAACGGCCAAGAAGAAGCTCGAAGACGCCGGTGCCAAAGTCGAGTTGAAGTAAGGATTTTTGCAGAGCAGCCGACTGGAACGTCCAGTCGGCTGTTTTTGCCGAAAATTCACTGTTGTCAATCTGATTTTACACGTTACAGTTTTCCTTCATTAACTTTCATCTCAGTTCGACGAGTTCTGACGGTTGGCCTCCCAGCCGACAGACTTCGTCGTATTGTCGTTTCGACAAGTCACGATTTCGGCACGAGCCGGTGGTCCACCAGAACACGAGCTAGCAATGGCAACCAAGCATTCCGATCGAATTAATTTCGGCAAGATCAAAGAGGTCATCGCCCCGCCCAACCTCATCGAGATCCAGCTCGACTCCTATCACGAATTCCTCCAAACCCACGTTTCACCCTCGAAACGCAAGAACATCGGCCTGCAAGCCGTGTTCACGGAGGTTTTCCCAATCGCAAGCTATGACGGTAAAACCGTCCTCGATTTCCATAGCTACGATATCCAAGACCCCAAAGTAGAGTGGCTCGATTGTCTCCGGGAAGGGATGACCTACGGAGCACCGCTTTATGTCACTTTCTTGTTAAAGGAAGAGGCTGGGACCAAGGAAGAAAAGGTATTCATGGGCGAAATTCCGCTCATGACGCCCCAAGGGACCTTTGTAATCAATGGGGCCGAGCGCGTCATCGTCTCTCAACTCCATCGGTCCCCCGGTATTGCTTTTGAAAGCACTCAGCATCCCAATGGGAAATGGCTCCACAGCTTTAGGATTATTCCTGATCGCGGATCGTGGTACGAGGCGCAATTCGACACCTCAGATCTGCTCTATGTCTATTTGGATCGTAAGAAACGTCGCCGGAAGTTCCTGACGACCACTTTCTTCCGTGCCTTGGGATACAGCTCGGACGCGGATATCTTGAGTCTCTTCTATTCCATCAAGGAATTGAGCGTGAAAGAGGCCGAGAAGATGGAGGAGATCCAAAACCTCGTTCTCGTTGAAGATGCGGAAGACAAGGACAAAGGCCTCGTCGTAGCGCGTGCCTTTGAACCGCTCTCCAAGGCAGTCGTCAAACAAATCGCCGAACTCGGCACGAACAAGATTCGGGTGGTCGATACGTCCGTCGATGATGGTATCATCATCAAATGCCTCAAAAAGGACCCGACCAAGAATGAAGAAGAGGCGCTCAAGGACATCTATCGCCGATTGCGTCCCGGTGATCCGCCGACGGCCGCCAACGCTCGGGCGCTCATTAAGCGGCTTTTCTTCGACCCGAAACGTTACGATTTGGGTCGGGTCGGTCGCTATAAGATGAACCAGAAACTGGGCATCGATGAGAAGGCGGACGCTCGCATCCTGAAGAAAGAGGACCTGGTCGCAGCGACGAAGTACCTGCTCAAGCTCAAGAAGGGCCAAGGAAGCCTGGACGATATTGACCATCTGGGGAGCCGTCGCATTCGGACAGTCGGCGAGTTGCTCGCCAACCAATGCCGAGTAGGCTTGGCCCGAACGGAACGATTGGTCAAAGAACGAATGACTTTGTTCGATCAAAGCCTCGATACGATGACGCCCCAAAAGCTCATCAATCCCAAGGCTTTGTCCGCCGTCGTTCGAGATTTCTTCGGCCGAAGCCAGCTAAGCCAGTTCATGGATCAGATAAATCCTTTGGCTGAATTGACCCATAAGCGTCGGCTTTCTGCGCTCGGACCCGGGGGCCTTTCCCGTGATCGAGCAGGCTTCGAAGTTCGCGACGTACACCCGTCTCATTACGGGAGAATTTGTCCCATTGAGACGCCGGAAGGCCCTAACATCGGCTTGATCGCCTCGTTGGCCACCTACGCCAAGGTTAATGACTTCGGGTTTATCGAAACCCCCTATCGCAAGGTCAAAGATGGGCGAGTAACCGATCAACTCGATTACCTTACCGGTGATCGTGAGGAAGGTTACATCATCGCCCAGGCCAATGCGCCCATTGATGAAAAGGGAAATTTCACGACCGAAAGAGTGCCCTGTCGGTGTAAGGGTGATTTCGTCGACGTTGAGCCGGAGACCGTTCATTACATGGACGTTTCGCCGAAACAACTCGTGTCGGTAGCCGCCGGATTGATTCCGTTCCTGGAACACGATGATGCGAACCGAGCCTTGATGGGATCGAACATGCAACGCCAAGGCGTGCCATTGTTGGTCACCGAAGCACCACTCGTCGCGACGGGGTTGGAAGAGCGAGTCGCTCGAGATTCCCGAGCCGTGATTGTCTCGGAAGACGCGGGGAAAGTAGCCTCCGTTTCCGGCGACCTCATTATCATTACCCGCGATGGCAAGATTCCAGAAACCAAAAAGAAGCTGAAACATGCTCCTGAGGACGGCGTTTGGATGTATCCTGTCCGCAAGTTCATGCGCTCCAATGCGGCCACCTGCATCAACCAGAAGATCCTGGTGGCTAAAGGAGAGACGATTAAGAAAGGCCAAATCATCGCGGACGGGCCCTGTACCGATAACGGAGAGCTTGCGCTCGGTCGTAACGTGCTCGTGGCGTTCATGCCTTGGAACGGATATAACTTTGAGGACGCGATTCTGATCTCCGAGAAGATCGTGAAAGATGACATCTTTACTTCGATTCATATTGATGAATTCGAGGTCGTCGCTCGGGACACCAAACTCGGCCCCGAAGAAATTACTCGGGATATTCCGAACCTGGGCGAAGAGGCCCTTAAAAATCTCGGCGCGGACGGCGTGATCCGCGTCGGGGCCGAAGTGAAGCCCGGCGATATTCTTGTCGGTAAAATCACTCCCAAGTCTGAAACCGAACTGGCTCCCGAAGAGCGCCTCCTGCGGGCGATCTTCGGTGAAAAGGCGGCGGATGTTAAAGACACCTCACTGAAAGTTCCGTCAGGAACTTACGGGATCATCATGGATATTAAAGTATCGTCGAAAATTGACGGTGCGAAATCCGCGAAAGCACCCATTGAAACCGAAGGCAAAAAGGCCAATAAAGAGGTGGAAGAAAACTTCAAAACGAAGCGAGACGAATTGCTCGTCCTGCTGACCGAAGCCCTTTCAAATATTCTGCTGGGCGAGAAGATCCCCCTCGACGTGGTGAATAGCGAGACGGGCAAGATCATTATTCCGGCGAATAAAAAGATCACCAAAACGTTGCTTCAAGAATTGGCAGCCCTGCATGATCGGATTGAAATCGATCCATCGCCCATTCGGAACAAAATCCTGGAAATCATTGGGCAATTCCGCAAGAAATTTGAGGAGCTCCAGACCCAGCATGATGAAGAAATCACTCGCATTGAAACCGGTGACGACGTCGATAACGGGATCGTTAAGCAGGTAAAAGTTTATATTGCCTCGAAGCGTAAGCTTTCGGTCGGCGATAAAATGGCCGGCCGACATGGTAACAAAGGCGTTGTGGCCCGTATCGTGGCGGAAGCGGATATGCCGTTCCTGGCGGATGGGACACCCGTTGAAATCGTATTGAATCCCTTGGGCGTTCCTTCGCGTATGAACGTGGGGCAATTGCTCGAAACCCACTTGGGTTGGGCCTGCAAATGTCTCGGCATCAAAATCGCGACTCCCGTCTTTGACGGCATCAAAGAGAAGGATATCCGTGGCTACCTCAAACAGGTGGTGGACGGGCACAAGAAGGAACACGAAGCCGTGCTCATTAACGAGAACGGAAAAGCCACCCTGTTCGACGGTCGCAGTGGCGAACCGTTCGATCAAGAGGTCGTGGTGGGATATATTTACATGCTGAAACTAGGCCACTTGGTGGCCGACAAGATTCACGCACGTGCGGTGGGCCCGTATTCCCTGGTGACCCAACAACCGCTGGGAGGCAAGGCCCAGTATGGCGGTCAGCGCTTCGGCGAAATGGAAGTGTGGGCGATGGAGGCGTATGGCGCCGCTTATATGCTTCAAGAATTGTTGACGGTGAAATCCGACGACGTTCAAGGACGCACCCGGATTTACGAGAGCATCGTGAAGGGTGATAATTCACTGGAAGCGGGCATCCCCGAATCCTTCAACGTATTGGTCAAGGAAATGCAGTCGCTGAGCCTCGATGTGAAGGTGGGCTACAGCAATCCTGCCGACGCCCCGCAACAAGTGGTCAATCAATTGGCAGCTTTTGCCTGAACCGCACCGGCCACACGACAACAACTTTGCTGAATTGAACGAGCTATGCTGACTTCTCAGAACGCCGCCCGCGAAATGTTGGGCTTGGATAAAGTCAATTTGGTGGACCACGTGGCGATCACGGTCGCGTCCCCAGAAAGTATTCGGTCATGGTCCAAGGGTGAGGTCAAAAACCCTGAGACCATCAATTACCGGACTTTTAAGCCTGAAAAAGGCGGTCTTTTTTGCGAACGTATTTTTGGTCCGGTTAAGGACTGGGAATGCTCTTGCGGGAAGTATAAACGGATTAAACATCGCGGCGTCGTTTGTGACCGTTGCGGCGTCGAAGTGACGCTCGCTCGGGTGCGCCGCGAGCGAATGGGTCATATCGAACTTTCGGTACCCGTCTCCCATATTTGGTTTTTCAAGTGCATGCCCTCGCGCATCGGCCTGATGCTCGATATGACCGCTCGTAATTTGGAGCGCGTGATCTATTACGAGGATTACATGGTCATTGATCCGGCCACCACCCCGCTCAAGCACCTCCAACTCCTGACGGAACATGAGTTCCGCGAAGCGAAGACGACCTACGGGGCCGAAGCCTTTGTGGCTAAGATGGGCGCCGAGGCGGTCCGTGATGCGTTGGCCCAGGTGAACCTCGATAAGACAGTGGAGGAACTTCAGGTCGCCATGACGGAGACAAAGTCCAAGCAAAACCGCAAGAAAATTGCCAAACGGATTAAGTTATTCCAGGGCTTCTCGAAGTCCAAGAGCCGACCGGAATGGATGATTCTCACGGTCTTACCCGTGATCCCGCCAGATCTCCGCCCGTTGGTGCCGCTTGAGGGTGGACGTTTTGCGACGTCGGATCTCAATGATCTCTACCGCCGAGTCATCAACCGCAATAACCGGTTGAAGAACCTCCTCCAACTGAAGACCCCCGAGGTGATCATTCGTAACGAAAAACGAATGTTGCAGGAAGCGGTTGACGCTCTCTTTGATAACGGTCGTCACGGCCGAGCGGTCACCGGAGCAGGCAATCGAGCCTTAAAATCCCTCTCGGACATGCTCAAGGGTAAGTCCGGTCGATTCCGCCAGAATTTGCTCGGTAAGCGCGTCGATTACTCGGGTCGTTCGGTCATCGTCATCGGTCCCGACCTCAAACTGCACCAGTGCGGCTTGCCCAAGAAAATGGCGCTCGTTCTCTTTGAGCCGTTTATCATCCGGAAATTGAAGGAACGTGGGTATGTTCATACGGTTCGATCAGCCAAGAAGATGATTGAACGGCAATCGGCTGAAGTGTGGGACATCCTGGAAGAGGTCACTCGTGGCCACCCGGTTCTTCTCAACCGTGCACCAACGCTCCATCGTTTGTCGGTGCAGGCCTTCGAGCCCGTTCTGATTGAGGGTGAAGCGATTCGGATTCACCCACTGGTTTGTACGGCGTATAACGCAGATTTCGACGGCGATCAAATGGCCGTGCATGTGCCGCTGTCGGTGGAAGCTCAGTTGGAGGCTCGCCTCCTAATGATGGCTCCGCTCAACATCTTTAGCCCGTCCAGCGGTAAGCCGATTATGACGCCGACCCAGGACATTACCCTGGGCTGCTATTATATTACCGCGGAACCGCGGAAACCGAAAAAAGCAACGGACCGGCTGATGCTTTTTGGTTCCAAGAGTGAAGTGCTTTTCGCCCATGCGGATGGCGCCGTGAAGACGCATGACCGAGTGATCTTGGCGAATCCGGACTTCGGCCACAAAACTCCGTATGGCGACGCGAACGCTAAGGTGATTGAGACGACCGTCGGGCGCGTGATTTTTTCAGAGATTTGGCCGACGGACCTTGGGTTCCCGAATTTGGTCGTTAATAAGACCAAGCTAGGAGATCTGATCTTTAATTGTCACAAGCATTGTGGTCATGAGCGAACGGTGCTGATGCTTGACCGTCTCAAAGAGATTGGCTTCCATGAAGCCACTCGGGCGGGTGTGTCGATCGGTATCGACGACATGATCATTCCGGGCGAGAAGCAGAAAGAGATCAAGCACGCTCTGGATCAAATCGGCGAAGTGGAAAAACAACACAAGAAGGGTGTTATTACCAACGCCGAGCGATACAACAAGGTCGTTGATATCTGGACCCATTGCACGGATCAGATTGGCGCCGGGATTATGAAGACCCTGGAATTGAACCAGAACAAGAAGGAGTTCAATCCGGTCTTTTTGATGGTGGATTCTGGCGCGCGCGGTAACAAGGCTCAGGTCCGCCAATTGGCCGGGCTTCGAGGCCTCATGGCTAAGCCGAGCGGTGAGATTATTGAGAAGCCAATTCTTTCGAACTTCCGCGAAGGTCTTACCGTTCTCGAATACTTCATCTCCACTCACGGCGCTCGTAAGGGCTTAGCGGATACCGCGCTGAAGACCGCGGACTCCGGCTATATGACCCGTAAATTGGTCGATGCCGCCCAGGATGTCGTCATTCGCCAAGACGATTGCAATACGACCGGTGGCATCTTGGTCTCCGCGATCTATGAGGGTGAGGAAGCGGTGCTCAAGATTAGTGAACGTATCTTCGGCCGTTACGCCTCGGAAGACACCTATGATCCGGGTGATCTCAAACACAAACTCATCGGCGCCGGTGAGGAATTTGACGAAGTGAAGGCGAAAGTCATCGAACGTTCCGGCCTGGATCGAGTTCGTATTCGATCGGCACTGACGTGCGAAGCCAAAGTGGGCATTTGCGCGAAATGCTATGGCCGCAGTTTGGCCACGGGTAAGCTCGTACGTATGGGCGAAGCCGTTGGGATCGTGGCAGCCCAATCCATCGGTGAGCCCGGCACCCAGCTGACGATGCGTACCTTCCACTCCGGTGGCGTTGCCTTCGGCCAATACAAACAGCCTGAAATTAAAGCCAAGAACGACGGCGTGGTCCGCTACAACGATCTGCGTTATGTTGATCTCGGCGATGGCAATTGCATCGTTCTCAATAAAAACGGCTCCGTCACCATCTCCTCAACGGAAGGTAAAGAGCTGGAAAACCACAACATTGTGGTGGGCTCCATTATCTCCGTGTTGGACGGCGGACCGGTGACCAAGGGCGACGTGTTCGTGCAGTGGGACGCGTATAATATCCCGGTTATTACCGAAAAGGGTGGCCGCGTGAAATTCCTCGACATCATCGAAGGGGTCACGATGAAACAAGAGGTCGATCAACAGACCGGTTCCGAAGACATGGTGGTCATCGAACATAAGGAAGACCTTCATCCGACGGTTATCGTTGAGAATCGCAAAGGTGAGGCCTTGGCTCAGTACGCCATTCCCGCCGGGGCGCACTTGGCGGTGAACGAAGGGGACGAAGTGGGCGCTGGTGCGCTCCTCGCTAAGACTCCGCGTAAGGCGTCCAAGACTAAGGACATCACCGGCGGTCTTCCTCGTGTGGCCGAACTTTTTGAAGCGCGTCGTCCGAAAGACGCCGCTGAAATTGCGAAGATCGATGGCATTGTGGATTTCGGTTCGAGCGTCCGCGGCAAGCGTTGTCTGATCGTGAAGGATCAGCAGACGGCCGTGGAGGAAGAACATCTGATTCCGATCGGCAAACATCTGATTGTGTACAAGGGCGACTTCGTGAAAAAGGGCCAACAGCTGACGGACGGACCGATGGTTCCGCACGAAATTCTGGATGTCTGTGGTGTCCAGGAATTGCAAGAGCATCTGGTCAACGAAATCCAGGAGGTCTATCGCCTTCAGGGCGTGACCATTAACGATAAGCACGTTGAGATTATCATCCGCCAAATGTTGCGGAAGGTACGCATCACCGAGCCGGGTGATTCCATCTTCCTGTGGGGCGAACAGATTGAGAAATCGACCTTCCAAGATGAGAATGATCGGGTCGAGAAAATGGGTGGCAAGCCAGCGGAGGCAGCCCCCGTGCTGTTGGGTATTACGAAGGCCTCTCTGGAGACCGAGTCGTTCCTCAGCGCCGCGTCGTTCCAAGATACCACCCGGGTGCTCACCGAAGCCGCTACGATGGGCAAGGTCGATAACCTCCGTGGGTTTAAGGAAAACGTCATCATGGGACACATCATCCCCGCCGGCACGGGGTTCAATACCCATCGCGATATCCGAGTGAAAACTCTGGTGGAACTACCGGCTGAAGAACCGACCACCGTCGATATCACGGCCAGCCCGGAAGTCACCGAGCATCCGTTGCTCGGCTGATTCCCACCCGGTCATGAACAGGGCCGCTCCCAGACGGAGCGGCCTTTTTTTGTCATTCGCCCAGCACGTCGGTGATCGAATCGTGGAGCACTGTTACCATACGGCGAACCTGTGCTGGCTGGGTGCAAAAGGGCGGCATGAGCACAATGACGTCGCCGATGGCACGAGTAAGGACGCCGCGACGACTCATCGCGTCACACACCCGAAACCCAACCCTCTCAACTGCGGCGAAAGGGAGACGCGTGGATCGTTCCCGAACCAATTCAACGCCTACCACCAATCCCACCTGACGGATATCGCCGACTTGGGGCAAATCCCACAAATTGGCCAGTTCCGAGGTGAGTTGACATTCTAAATTTTTGCGATCAACGAATGATTTTGAACTCTGTAGGAGTGAGAGACTAGCCATGCCGGCGGCAGCTCCGAGCTGATTGGCCGTATAACTATGCCCGTGGAAAAACGTTTTATAATCCCCGTAAGCCCCAAGAAATGAGTTAAAGACCGCGTCCGTAGTCAACGTGGCGGCCATGGGGAGATATCCACCCGTAAGCCCTTTTGCGAGACAGAGGAAGTCGGGGGTGACTCCTTCGATTTGTCCGGCCCACAACGGCGCGGAACGGGCCGATTTTGCCGAGCCGATTCCCGTGCGCCCGAAACCGGTCATCACTTCGTCGGCGATCAACATCGCCCCGTGACTTCGAGCGATTTCGGCGACGCGACTCAACCAGCCTTCGGGTTGTGGAATCATCCCGGCGGCCCCTTGCATCCGGGGTTCATAGATGAAGCCGGCGTAGCCCGAGGACCGTTTTTTTTGCGCGGCGAATTTCGCTTCCACCCGATCAACGCATTCCCAATGGCAACGTCGGTACGTCCGGGCGTCGGCCGTCTCCGGTCGGGCTCGATTGTAGGGGCACCGATAGCAGTACGGCGCCATGACCGCGTCTGACTTAAAAAGCAGCCCCCGATAAGTCGCGTGAAATAGATCAATATGGCCCAGGCTGGTGGCTCCGATGGTATCCCCGTGATACGCGCCTTGCAGCCCGAGAAAACGGGGCGCTCGGCTGCGACCAGAACGCCGGGCGTGCTCGTACGCGAGCTTCAGGGCCACTTCGACGGCCGTGGATCCGTTGTCGGAGAAAAAAACCTTATTGAGGAGAGGCAGCCTTTTTTCGTCGAGCGACGGTGCCGGAGCGATCTCCGTTTTATCACGGTTCTTACGGACAAGTTCCGCGACGCTCGAATTGCCTTTGGGTAGCTGAGAGCTTGTGGAGCGGGTCTCTTCTTGGAAACCACGACCGCGATGA
>JAYVTS010000108.1:0-1989 GCA_043788645.1 Verrucomicrobiota bacterium | reverse complement strand
CAGAGTTATTTGCGCTCAGGAGGGTTTGGTCGCCCATGAGATCGGCTCCCGTTTCAGATAAAGTGGTGGCACTTTGAAAGTTCCAGGCGTTCGCAGACAGGACGTTGTTGACCCGACCACCCGCAGCAAACGCGGTTGGGTAAAGGGCAAACCCGGAGGGATTTAAACCATTAGCATCGGGGACATCGGAGTAGATCGGGCGAAAGGTCGTAGTCGTGGCCCCTGGTAACGCGGTTCGGGTGGTGATATGGTTATCCGAAAATACAAACGTAGACGTATATGGATTTGGCGGACCTTGATCATAGACATTCCGAGTGTGGAGCCCCGCGCTGATGGCAGAATACAATCGACCGAGCGGGTTACTGAAGGAATCTGGCACCGTAAATCCCCCAATTTTCGAGTAGTTCTCGTAAGCGGTACGATTTTCTGAGCCGCGCAACCTCATCCAATTATTCTTAATATGAGTTTCTGTAAACCAATAGCCACCGAGCCCGTTTGGACCCACAAACGCCCCCAACATGACGTCTAGTCCGACATTGTTGAAAATGTCATAGTTGACGGCAGGCCCCGTGTCGCAGTTGGAAACAGTATCCACGTCGACAAAGAGATTTTCTTCAAGAGTGACGCCGGAACAGACATTCAAGGTGAATGAGTTACCCAGAGGCATTTGTGAAACCTGGCAACGATGGATGAGCGCGAACCGCCGGAATTTGGAATCATCATTGAGCGGGTTGTTATCATAGCTGTCGGGCAGAGACGCCACCGAGTTCCAGGTCCATTGCCCTAACGGCGGTGGAGTGGTGGTTGGATACATCTTTTTCGTCAACGTTGTTACCGTGCCTACAGCCCAATTGGGAGAGTTAAAACCATCAATAATCGTTGGAGGAACAGCATCCTTAATTGAGCCGAAAAGGTTGATTGCTGGCGGGGTCGTTGTGCTCTGCGGGTCGTTTCGCGGGAGATAAGCGGTCGCATTAATCGCCGTAAAATAGCCGTTATGGATGCAGTGAAATTGAGATAAATCGCAATCTTCAATCACGACGGTGTATTGCGGAGGATCAATACCCGGCAACATCAAGACATTTTGTCCCGTCCAAAACGGGTGACTGCCATTGGTGGGCGGCTTCCTGCGCCAATCACGGCAATCGCATTTGATGGTAAACGCCTCAATGCCCGCATTGCTCACATAGGTTGAGGGCACTTCGCCCCGGCTTCCCGCATTGATCACCCGAACGTTTTTGATCAGGGTGGTATTGGCAACCGTAGCGATGGCACAAAGTTTTCCGGCCGGTCCGCCTGGGGCTGGGTCGGCCATGGCTTGTTGTTGAAAATTGCAGTCAATCGTCAGGTCTCGCATCGTGATGTGATCCAAAGTCCAGGTGGAAAACACGACAATGTTCTCTTGAATATAAAAACCGTTGCCGCCGTAGGTCGTGAGGCCGTGAAAGGGTTTTAGTTTCAGGATCGCTCGGTTCGGCAACGCCATCGTCGGATCTCCGCGAATAGTCAGTTGGCGGGACGTAACAATAGTCTGTGTATTCGAGTCGTAGCCCCACAAGGTGATGGGATCGGTATTGTAGACTCCGGCGACGAGCGTGATGATGATTTCGGGATCCGTGTTGCCAGTGTAGCGTGGATTCCGAATAATCCGATCCAGTAAACTCCCTGGGGTCAAGGGGATTGCAGTTTGTGCGTTGAGTCCTGTGTACTGAGGGTCCGCATAGGCATTGTAGGAATCATTGGTTGCAGGACTGGGATTGGGCCTAAACCAATATTCCGTCGACGCCAGCAATCCAGGGCTAAACCAGGTAAGCAGAATTAATGCCAACCACCAGAGAGGTGAGTGTCGAGAGGTGAGTGTCGAGAGGTAAGCGCCGACCCTTTAAAGTTTTTATTGTGCTCCATATCTTTTCCTTACCCCCTCATCAGGCCCGCGAAAAGTCACGGCGTCAATCCTAAAATTGTCGCTGTTTTTATTAACCACAAAAG
>JAYVTS010000107.1:0-12873 GCA_043788645.1 Verrucomicrobiota bacterium | reverse complement strand
CGGCAAAATGTCGCGCCGACCCAAAGACCGGATTTCAATCCTTGAAGACACCAACGGCGACGGGATCATGGATAAGAAAACCGTTTTTGCCGACGGCCTTGAACTTCCCACCTCTCTGGTATTTTATAAGGACGGAGTCATTGTCTCCCAAGCGCCCGATATTCTGTGGATTCGCGATACCGATGGCGATGGCAAGGCTGATAAGATCGAAACTCTCTTCACGGGCTGGGGTACTTTTGATACCCATGCCGTGATTAACAATTTGCGTTGGGGCCTGGACGGTTGGATTTATGGCACCGTTGGCTATACCAAAGGTGATGTAAAATCAGGCGATGGCACCCGGAGTTTTGGTCGGATTACTGACGGCGCCTATCGGTTTCGCCCCGATGGTTCCGCTCTGGAACAATTCTCCGCGAACGGATGCAACACCTGGGGGTTAGAAATCGCGCCGGATAATGAGGTGATCTATACGACAGCCACCTGCGGTAACCCCATATTGCACGTCGTCATTCCGGAGAAATATTTGGCGCGCGGCAGTATCGGCGGGCATCCGGCGTGGGAAAACGTCATCGAAAACAATATCATCTACCCTCCCTTCGTGGAAAAACGGCAGCCTTATGTCCAAATCGACTGGGTGAATCAATGGACCGCAGCGGCCGGGGCGACGATTTACGATGGTGGCGCTTGGCCTGCCAAATGGGCGCCGGAAGAACGCTATTCCTTCTTCATGAGTGAAGCCACGATGCACTTGTTTCACCATGAGTTTTTGGATCGTCGCGGAGCCACGTTCAGGGGTCGCAAAGAGGACGGCCGCAAAGAAACAGAATTTTTCACGGGCGGGAATGATTACTGGTTCCGCCCCATCCACTCGCGAGTCGGTCCCGACGGGGCGATCTACGTCGTTGATTTTTATAACCAGATTGCAGTCCACAATGATACCCGCGGTCCTGCTCATGGTGCACGAAATGCCGCGGCTCGCCCGGATCGTGACCACCATTTTACGCGTCTCTGGAGGATTCAGCATCAAGCAGCGAAAACGCTGCCGCCGTTCCAACTCAGGGCCAAGGATCCGACCAATCTTTTGAAAATGTTGGAACATCCGAATGGCTGGGTGCGCTTGACCGCGAATCGGTTATTAGTCGAAAACCCTGACGCATTGAATAGTGTCCAAAAAGAACTCGGTGAACTGATTGCCAATTCAAGCGCCTCTTCGTACAGCCGCATTCACGGGCTCTGGCTCTACGCAAACCTCGGCCGCACTCACGACCTCGCGTGGTCGCCAAGTGTCAGTCGGGCGATTTATTCCGATGCCGATCCAGGCGTCCGTAAGAATGCGATTCGAGTCGCCGGCGAGTTTGCCTCGCAACCGGAACTCAAACATCGGCTGAAGACCGAAACCGATACGGACCCCAACGCGGTCGCCGAAGAGGCCGTCATCGAGCAACTCCGAGATTCCGATGAACGAGTCAAACTCTTCGCGCTCCTGACAGCCGGTGATTTATCGGCGACTCCCGCCTTGGCGAAGGCCGTGGCTACCGCTTGGCCCAATCTGAAAGGTCAATGGTTACAGTCCGCGGCGGTGAGTGCGGCATCCCGAGATCCAGTGCGTTATATAACGGCCGCGTTCCAATCGGCGGATCCGGCGTTCCTGGCAGATTTTGTTCCGCACCTAGCCCGACTCGTCGCGCAAAAGGGTGACGCGGCCCAACTGGCCCAAGTATTAATCTTTCTCGGGCAACAGCCGACCCGAACGGACGGATTGAAAGCCGCGGTGCTAGGTTCGCTCCAAGCAAATCTCGGTGCCGGAGTCAAGCCGCCGCTGGACACCCCCTTGCTCGCGGCTCTGCGCTCACTGTTAGCTTCGGACCGTACTGCGGGTTCCACGTTGCCGCTCGTAAGTCGATTGGGGGCCACCACGGCGCTGACTACGGAGATGAAACCCGCGGTCGCGAAAGCCACCTCTGCCTTGCAAGACCGCTCCTTGAATGAAGACGTTCGCGCTCAAGTCGCCGCAAATCTCGTCGGCATCCGTGCCACCGATCCGGCAATTATTCCGGCCGTGGCCAGCTTGCTCGGGGGGACCATTAATAGCGAAGGGTTGCAAAAGCGGCTCGTTGATATATTAGGCGCCACTCCGGAGGGAGGGCGGGCACTCGTAGATGTCTTCACCAAACTCCCGAACAATCTTACTGAGCCAGCCTTTGGCCATATCCTTAAGCGGGACACGTCCGCGACGGCGTTTCTGGATCGAGTCGCCAATCGGTCGATTGCGCTGGCTACTCTCGGCCCCGCTCGCCTGCATCGCTTGCGTACCCATGGCGATCAAACGGTCGCCAAACATGCCCATGAGATCATCGACGCGCTCGCGGGGCCTGAGGCCAAGGAAAAAGAAACCTTGTTGGCAAAATTTCGGCCGGAGGTCGTCAAGCCCGGCGATGTCGCGAAGGGCAAGGCGGTTTTCACTGCGAACTGCGCCGGATGCCATCAATACAAAGGTGAAGGCCGCAACCTCGCTCCCAACCTCACGGGCATGGGCGCTCACGGTCCAGAGGATCTGCTCATTCATATCTTAGATCCTAACCGAGTGGTGGAAGCGAACTTTCTAAGTTTCCTCATCGAGACCCAAGACGGCACCACCTACAGCGGCGTCATTGAACGGGAGAATTCCAGCGAACTAGTTCTCCGCGACGCCTCCGCCGATCACGTCGTACGGCTCTCGGATATCAAAGAAAGAACTAATACCGGCAAGTCTCTAATGCCGGAAGGTTTTGAAGCACTTGGAGCCGATGGATTGCGCGATTTACTCGCATTCCTATGCGCCGATGAAAACCGTTTCCGCATCCTCGATCTGACGCAGGCGTTTACGGCTAACAATAGTCGAGGATTGTTTTTCAGTCCCGAGAACTTGGACGAAACGGTGACCTTCAATCGCTACGGTTTAAGGAAGGTGGAGGAGGTTCCCTTTGATATCATTAGTCCGGACAAAGCGGCCGCCAATGTCATCGTGCTTCGGGGCGGTGCACCCGATTCATGGTCAAAAAAGACATTGCCCACTCGGGTCGAGGTAAAGGTAGGGGTGGCCGCTCGGCGACTCCATTTCCTCGGTGGTGTTGCGGGTTGGGGCGCCCCCCTCAATCCCGGCGTCAATGCGGCCAAAGTCACCGCTTATTACGTCGGTGGCGCCACCCAAGAGTGGGTGATGAAGAACGGCACCGAATTCGCGGATTACAATGGCAAGCCGGAGGTGCCCGGCTCGAAGGGTCTCAATTGGACCACTGGCCGCGGGCAAATCCGCTGGTTCAGCCGGGACCTCGCCAATGCGGCAGTGATTGAGAAACTCACCTTGGAGAGTTACGACAATGGGGTCGCTCCCGCCTTCTTCGCCATCACGGCTGACAGGGCCGAAGGCACGCCCGGTGAGGCGGGTTCGGGCGCCAGCACGGTGCCCGCAAAATTGCCGGAATTGAAATGGGGACCGGGCCTCAAAACATTGATTGTGGGCGGTGGGAGTTCCCATGATTTCGGTCGCTATTTCGGCATCGCCGATACCACCCTGCTAAACAGCTTGGGTCGGGTGAGCGCGAATTATCTAGAACCCTTGCCAGGTCTCGCCTCCGCGATTGGAAGCGCGGATGTTTTGTATTTGAGCAACAACCAACCCTTTGCCGACGACGCCTCGCGGGCCGCCGTATTCGCTCACGTCAATGCCGGCAAAGGATTGGTATTGGTCCATCCGTCACTTTGGTATAACTGGGAAAAAGAATGGCCAGACTACAATCGCCAACTCGTCGGCGGGGGTTCCCGCGGACATGATTCCTACGGAGAATTTGAGGTCACGGTGACGACGCCAAATCATCCGCTGATGCAAGGAGTGCCGACGAAATTCACGGTGTCGGATGAACTCTACTATTTTGAACCCGACCCCACCGGAACACCCATCCAGGTATTAGCGACGGCGTATTCGAAGCGTAAGAACAAAACCTTCCCTCAAGTTTTCGTCGTAGAACATCCCAAGACTCGCATCGTCGCCATGACGCTTGGGCATGACGCCGTCACCCACAGCCATCCGGCCTACCAACAACTCCTCAAAAACGCGGTGCTCTGGTCCGCAAAAGCGGAGAAGAAATAAGGCACTCCCATGGGTTTTCGTTTCGGCATTTTTTTCCGGCCACCCGTCATCTGGATTTATCGGGGGCTACGAATGCTGGGGCTGAGCGCCGCGCTGACGCTGACCTCCGCACCCACGAACGCGTTGCCGTTGATTGATTTCAATCGCGATATACGGCCCATTTTTTCCGAGCACTGTTACGCGTGCCATGGACCCGATGAAGCCAAACGCAAGGCGGGCCTCCGACTGGATCGCCAGGAGGACGCCTTCCGGGAGCTGAAATCAGGCAAACACGCATTAGTCGCCGACCAGGTCACTCAGGGCACCCTCGCCGTCCGGATCGTTGCCTCTGATCCGGAAGAGGTCATGCCCCCACCAAAATATGGCAAACCTTTATCGGGCGCCCAGGTGGCCCTCCTCCAGCGGTGGGTGGCGGCGGGCGCAACGTGGCAGAAGCATTGGTCGTTCACTCCGCCCGCCGTTCCATCCGTTCCCGAATTGAAGAACGCTCACTGGGTCCGTAACCCCGTCGATGCGTTCGTCGGTAGACGCTTGGAGCAGGTTGGATTAAGTTCAAACCCGGAGGCGGACCGAGTCGCATTGCTGCGTCGTGTGTCGTTCGATCTCACGGGCTTACCTCCCTCCATCGCCGAAGTTGACGCGTTTCTTAGCGATCCCGCGCCCGACGCCTATGAGAGGGTCGTCGACCGATTACTTGGTTCTCGACACTATGGCGAACGGCTCGCGCAAAATTGGTTGGATCTAGCGCGTTATGCGGATACGAGTGGGTATCATTTTGATGGGGTTCGGTTTATGTGGTTGTGGCGGGATTGGGTGATTGAAGCCTTTAATACCAACAAGCCTTACGACGAATTCACGGTCGAACAATTGGCGGGCGATCTACTCCCCTCCCCTACCCCGGCGCAACGGGTGGCCACCGGATTTGTGCGCAATAACATGACCAATGACGAAGGCGGTGCGGATCCAGACGAGTATCTAAATAAGTACGTCGTCGATCGAGTCAACACCCTCGGCACCGTTTGGCTCGGGCTAACGGTCGGGTGTACCGAATGTCATGACCACAAATACGACCCGATGACCACCAAGGAATTCTACCAGTTCTATGCCTTTTTCCATAACGTTCCGGAGAAGGGGCTGGATCGGATTCGCACGGATAATCCTCCACCTCGGCTCCCGATACCCACCGCCGACCAAGCCCGCCGTTTTGTGGAGGCCGATTTTACTCTGAAGGATGCCGAAAAAACACTCCAAGACCGAGCCAATGAACTTGGCGAAACTCAAGAAAAATGGGAGCGCGAATTGGGCGAACATCCGCCTCCGAAGCTCGATGAGACGGGGCTTGTGGTGGCCATGAAATTCGATGACACACCCGGAATCTCCGGGCACACGTTCGATGGCAAAAGTCTTATTGAGGTCGGTCCCGTGGCCGGGCTAGAGCGAACCAACGCCTTTAGTCTGGGTGCTTGGGTGAAGGGGCCGGGGAATGGAGCCGTCCTCAGCAAAATGGAAAAGAACCCGGGGTATCGAGGAGTCGATCTGCATTTCACGGATAGCCGACTCCAGGTACACCTCAGTCACGCCTGGCCCGACGACGCCATAAAAGTACGAACGAAGGAACAGTTTCCCGGAAATGAACACCGGCATCTTTTTGCGACCTACGATGGCTCGGGCAAAGCCTCCGGAGTGAAGGTGTTCGTGGATGGCCGGTTGCGAGAGGTTGAAGTCGAGAAAGACCAACTGAAGGAGAACATCGCCAACTCCGAGCCACTGCGCCTAGGGTCCCGCTATGCGGAAAGTTACTTCACCGGTTCCCTCAATGATGTGCGGATTTACCAACGCGCCTTGTCGCCCAGCGAAGTGGCACGACTGACACTCGAAGGCCTCCGACCGCTGATTGCGAAATCACGCGGAACTCGAACCGATCCGGAACGAGCAGAGTTGGCGCGGGCCTATCGCGGAAGTTTTGCCGTGGATTTTTTGCGGGCAGAAACCGCCCTGGCAAAAGCCCGCCGGATGAAAGAAGGATTCTATCAGGAAATTCCCTCCACCATGATTATGGAAGAGATGGATCCGCCCCGAGATACTTTTGTGCTCGTTCGAGGCGATTTTCGGAATCCAGGCGAAACCGTCACCGCGGGCACTCCCGCGTTCTTACCCCCGTTGCCCACCGGCCCGACCAACCGCCTCTCGCTCGCTCGCTGGTTGGTGGCCAAAGAGCACCCCCTGATGGCACGCGTTACCGTGAACCGATATTGGGCGATGTTTTTCGACAATGGTTTCGTCAAAACCGCGAATGATTTAGGTTCGCAGGGCGAATGGCCAAGTCATCCAGAACTGCTCGATTGGTTGGCGACGCGATTTCGCGACGGGGACGCCACAACCCGTTCGTGGGATGTTAAGGCACTCGTCCGCCTGCTGGTCACCAGTGCCGCCTATCGTCAATCAGCCTTAGTCTCTCCGGAAAAACTCGAACGCGATCCCTATAATCGACTGCTCAGTCGGGGTCCTCGACTACGCCTTGATGCCGAACTGATCCGGGATAACGCACTCGCAGTCGCTGGTCTATTAAATCTCAAAATCGGTGGACCGAGCGTCAAACCCTATCAGCCGGCCGGATTGTGGGACGGCACCGATTCAACGTTTGAACAAGATCATGGCGACCTTCTCTACCGCCGGGGGATGTATGTGTTTTGGCGGCGCTCCGCCCATTATCCGGCATTTGCAACCTTCGACGCACCCAACCGTGAAGTCTGCACCTATTTCCGGCAGCGCACCCAGACACCCCTGCAATCATTGGTTTTAATGAACGATCCAGCCTTCGTGGAAGCGGCCCGCGGGTTGGCCCAGCGGGTTTTGCGCGAGGAACCTGTTGATGTGAGCCTGCGAATTATCCGGGCGTTTCGCCATACCTTGGGGCGGGCGCCGGCCGCCGATGAACTGGCCGTGTTACAACAAACCCATGATCGTCAGTTAGCGAGTTTTCGGGCCGACCCAAGCGCGGCCGCGGCTCTGTTAAAAGTCGGTGAATCGAAAGCACCCGAAGGCGGCGACGTGGCCGAAGCGGCCGCGATGACGGCGGTGGCAAACGTGCTGCTCAACCTCAACGAAACGATAACAAAATAGTCCCGGGGTGGGTGCCGCCTCGGCACCCACGCCCGACACGACCCAACCTCGACGAAACGATTTTGAAATAGCCTACCTCAATCGGCGTCTAACGCTCTGCAGCTCCATCTATTTTGCTATGCGATTCCAAAGCGAACTCGAACACGCCCTGACCCGCCGGACGTTTCTCACTCGAAGCACCACGGGCATCGGTGCGATGGCGCTTGCTTCCCTATTGCCCCGGGGTCTGGCGACGGGTGGCGCCGCCGGATCAAGAATCCACGGCGCACTCAAGACATTGCATCATACGCCGAAGGCCAAGCGCATCATCTATCTACTCCAATCCGGTGCGCCTTCTCACCTCGTTCTTTTCGATCCGAAGCCGAAACTCAAAGAGCTAACGGGCGAAGAGCTGCCTCCGAGTGTTCGTAGGGGGCAGCGCATCACCGGTATGACGGCCGGGCAAGCGGTTCTAAAATGCGTGGGCTCACCCTTTGAGTTCAAACGCTATGGACGCGCGGGTATTGAAATGAGTTCTTTGTTACCGGGCATGGGCGGTGTAGCCGATGACCTGACCCTGATTCGCTCGATGCACACGGACCCAATCAATCACGACCCTGCCGTGACATTTTTCGGTACCGGAAACCAACAACCGGGACGGCCAACAATGGGCGCGTGGGCCGCGTACGGGTTAGGTTCTGAGAACGAAAACCTGCCCGCATTTGTGGTCCTCGTTAGCGGTAGTGGCGGGCAAGCCTTGCAGGCGCGGTACTGGGGGAACGGATTTCTCTCGGCGGATTTTCAAGGGGTTCAATTGCGGAGCCAGGGCGATCCCGTTTTATACGTATCCAATCCACCCGGACTCAACGCCACCGCCCGACGGGATTTGCTCGACGCCATGCAGACGTTGAATCGGAAACAGCTAGGAGCCTTGGGCGATCCAGAAATTGCGACTCATATTGAGAATTACGAACTGGCATTTCGGATGCAAACCAGCGTACCGGAACTCATGGATCTCGCGACCGAATCCAAAGCCGTCTTAGACCTCTACGGGGCGATTCCAGGCAAGCCCTCGTTTGCGAACAATTGTTTATTAGCGCGACGACTCGCCGAACGCGGGGTGCGATTTATTCAGTTATGCCACCGAGATTGGGATCATCATGGCGGATTACCTGGGGGAATTCGGACGCAAACGCAAAATACCGATCAGGCCAGTGGAGCCTTGATTCGAGACCTGAAGCAACGCGGGATGTTAGACGATACCCTCGTAATTTGGGGCGGAGAGTTTGGACGGACGGCCTATTCGCAGGGAGACATCACCAAAGACAACTTTGGGCGGGACCATCATCCTCGTTGTTTTTCAATTTGGATGGCGGGTGGTGGGATCAAGCCGGGGCAGGTGATTGGTCGGACCGATGATTTCGGTTATAACATTGTCGAGCATCCGATCAGTGTGCATGATCTACATGCAACCATTCTGCACTTGCTGGGGATTGAGCACACTCAATTCACGCACCGATTTGAAGGACGCGATTTTCGACTCACGGACGTGAGTGGCGAATTGGTTCAGGCGTTGCTGGTGTGAGTTCAGACCCGTGGCCTTCATCGGCGACCGAGTCGCCACAACGATAGCGTTGTAAAAAGGGCCACCGCGAGGCCGTACCCGGTTAGCCCCAGGCCGACACCTAGCGAGACCCGGTTGTCCCCACCCCAGATGAGCAACGCAACTCCCGGTAAAGCATTGAGGCCAGCTTCGGCCCAATAACAACCGTATAAGAGTGACCGCGGTGCCCGCCAGATTTGATCCATGAACCAAACGCGATAATGGGCTTCACCCATCACCCGCATCAGCCAAGCCTGTTGACAGTTCCGAGCGGCCACCAATCCACTCGTGGTTGTCAGGGAAATGGCAATCATCGGCCACGCCCCGAAGCCCACCGCCGCAACGAGGCTCAGCAAGATTCCTCCGCGCCAACCCAAACGGCGGGCAATCGGATTCCCTTCCAGTTCAAGATGAGGCGTGGCCAGAAAGGTTGAGCCGAGATCACAGGCCCGCCCCGCCAGAATCAGGCAGAAAAAGAGCCACCAAGGCCCGGAACCGTAAGGAACAAACTCACCGGGCGGCACGGACTCGCTCACCCAACGCAGGGTGAGAGTGACTAGTTCCGGCATCCGAGACGAGATCACAGGTGGAGGCATATCGA
The DNA here is from genome assembly GCA_043788645.1 of Verrucomicrobiota bacterium. Taxonomy (GTDB): domain Bacteria; phylum Verrucomicrobiota; class Verrucomicrobiia; order Limisphaerales; family UBA9464; genus CANIZL01. The sequence continues at coordinate 3,438 of JAYVTS010000107.1, read as the reverse complement.
GGACCCCTTCACGGGATTTGCGTCAGGCCCTATTCCGATTCGGGTCGCAAATGGGGTTCCGGTGCGCAGAAGCTCTCGATTTTGGCGAAGCGCAAATGTGGCGCGAACAACCAGAACTACTCGAATATCCAAGGGGATCTGTCCCACATGAGCCCCGAAATTCGCATCGAAAAGAATCAGCGCACGCGCCTCATTTTGGACGTGAATTGGAATTTGGACCATACACGTTTTCGGGCGCGACAAGTTGAGCCTCAGTAATTTGCGACGATTTTCCGTCGTCGGCCAGACTTCTGAAAAAGCAGGAGCGATAGCCTTCATGACACGCCGCACCGGTTTGCTCCACTTGTATCAGAATCGTGTCTCCATCGCAATCATACGCGATATTCTTTACTTTTTGCACATGGCCGGATGATTCACCTTTCATCCAGAATTTCTGGCGGGATCGGCTCCAAAACCAGGTGCGCCGGGTTTCAATCGTCTTTTCAAGCGCCGCACAATTCATCCACGCCAGCATCAAGACCCGCCCAGTGGTGGCGTCTTGCACAATGGCGGGGATCAAACCGTCCACATTCCATTTCAGTGACTCGAGACTACTCATTTACGCACAGACCCTAACGGATGAACGCGAGACTGGCAGCAGAAACGGTTTGAAAAATCCGGGCTGGGTGTACAGGATTTGCTTCCCGCCACCGGGCCGAGTCCGTAGATTGGGCTTGGCTCCGGAATTCGGAGCACTGACCAATTATGAGCGATCTTCTTTCCAGTCTAAAGCAACATTCGGTGGTGGTGGCTGATTCCGGTGACTTTGCCTCGATCCGCAAGTACCAACCGCGCGATGCGACGACCAATCCCAGCCTTATCCTCAAGGCCGCCACGATGCCCGAATACGCGGACTTGGTGGCGAAAGTAATCGCTGACGCTCGGCAGGTCGGCCGCACGCCCGCCGATGCCCTGAGCGGCGCCATGGACCGACTGGTGGTGGCCTTTGGGCTAGAGATTTTGAAGATCGTGCCCAATCGAGTTTCAACCGAAGTCGATGCCCGACTGAGTTTCGACACCTGGGCTTCCATCGCGAAGGCCAAGCAGTTGATTGCGCTCTATGCCACCGGGGGCATTCCAAGAGATCGGATTTTGATCAAGCTGGCGGCTACCTGGGAAGGCATTGAAGCGGCACGCCAACTCAAAGAAGTGGGCATCCGATGCAATCTCACGCTCCTGTTTAGTTTTGCTCAAGCGGTTGCGTGTGCGGAAGCGGGAGTGCAATTGATTTCGCCATTCGTCGGCCGCATTTTGGATTGGCATAAAAAATCGACTGGCGTCGCGGGATACGTCCCCGCCGAAGATCCGGGAGTCAAATCTGTGACTCGAATTTACAACTACTATAAAAAATTCGGTCACCCGACCGAAGTCATGGGGGCTTCCTTCCGGAACAAAGAGGAGATCATTGAATTGGCGGGATCCGATTTATTGACCATCAGCCCGGCGCTATTGGAAGAATTACAAAATACGCCCGGGGAAATGCCGCGCAAACTCACGCCGGAAGTGAGCAAAAATTTACCCCTTGAAAAGGTGCAAATGGGTGAAAAAGCCTTCCGCTGGCAACATAACGAAGACCAGATGGCGACTGAAAAGCTGAGCGACGGCATCCGACTCTTCGCCGCAGACACGATCAAACTCGAAAAATTCCTGATGGAGAAACTGTCCGCCTAGTCGTTTCAAACGACACCGACCAACGGCGCCAGCCGCTGGCCGACGCCTCGACCTGGACAGGATGATCTAACTGGGATCTCCACCCAGTTCGACGTTCCAATACGCAAGATCGAGGAAATGCTTCCAGTCATCGTGGATAGCACCCCCAAAGGTCACCTGGACAAAGGGTCGCCACTTGGGGCGCTTCGGCTTGCGCACCAAACGGAGGCCAGCTTCCGCAGGCGTGCGATTGGATTTCCGGGTATTACATGGAATGCACGAGCAAACGATGTTTTCCCAAGTGGTGGGCCCTCCACGATCCCGCGGGACGACGTGATCGAGATTGAGGTCTTTGCGATCCAATACCCGACCGCAGTATTGGCACATGCTTTTGTCGCGTTCAAAGATGTTGTGACGAGTGAATTTTACTTCCTGTCGCGGCACTCGATCAAACGCCATCAGCAAAATCACCCGCGGCAAACGTAACCGAAACGACACGGTATGAATCGCGGGCTCATTGGCTTCCGGCGGGCGATCGGATGAAAAATCGCGCCATCCGTTAAAATCGAACGTTTGAAAATCCCCGTCGTTGTCGCCATAAACGACCTGTGCCTGGCCTTCAAATAGCAGCGAGAGAGCACGCCGCACGGAGCAGATGTTGACCGCCTGCCACAGCCGGTTCAGGACCAGCACCTGTTGATTCAAGGCAAAAGTCATGCGCAGTATCCTGGCCATAACCCGGCCAGACTCGGCCGCTACGGGTAACGGACACCCGCATATGCTGTCAACCCAGGTTGGTGAATAACCTGGGAACAATTGGAATTCAAAAGAACCCATCCCCATGGTATCGCCACTCCCTTGCCTCGGCGTGCGGAGGGACGAGAGCCAGGAGTCCAGGGGTACAACCGACCTCTGCATTTTTGCCAGGATTGAAAAATACGAGACGGATCCACTGACCGAAAATGACCTCGAATCAGCATGAGGGATTGCTCAATAAAAAAGTCGTCAAGGTCCGCGCGATTGGCTACAAAATCGGAGCCCCCACGGCAAATCTGGAGAAAGACCAGGCGGGCGCGCAATTCCCCGAGTTCACGGAGCAGGGCAGCGACTTTACGCGAATGGAGAAGCACTGCCAGATAGCAAGCCATTTTATGCAACACGTCTTGATTATTCATGAAGTCGCAGACTACCAAGCTTGGAAAAAGGTTTTCGATGGCGCGGGGCGAATTCGCAAGGAAGCGGGCGAACGTTCCTATCAGGTGTTGAAATATGAAAATGAGCCGAATAAAATTGTTCATTTTTCCGCATGGACTTCGATTGCCCACGCGAGGGCGTTTTTCGAATCGCCTCGGCTGGTGCAAATTCGCAAAGATGCCGGAGTGAAAGCGCCTGATTTCATTTATCTTGAACCGCTGGAAAGCGGGACCCTTTGATCCAGATTGATTGTTGGTGGAGGATTCTTCGGCCGCGCTGCGGGCCGTGGCGGCTTACATTGATCTCAATCCGGTGCGAGCTGGACTGGTGCAGGATCCGAAGGACTACCGGTTCTGCGGCTACGCCGCTGCGTTGGTGGGCGCTGAGTCGATTCGGCGAGGATTGATGAGTTTTCTGGGGCAGACGGATTGGGCGAGCAGTGCGGCGGAATATCGGATGGTGCTGTTTGTGACCGGGGGTTCGGCCCATGGCAGCGATAAACGGGTGCTGGATCCGGAAGTGATTCGAGCTGAATTGGCGCGGGGCGGTGAGTTG
>JAYVTS010000106.1:0-7454 GCA_043788645.1 Verrucomicrobiota bacterium | reverse complement strand
ATTGGGGGATCATCGCCTCAGCTTCAATTTCTCGAACACGGCGACCGAAAATGGTGAACTGGGCTTTTTGGAACCGGCAATTGATGATCCGGTCGCTGGCAATTCTTTGATGCAAGGCACTGGATTCACTCTCACCGCGCCGGGATTCGGAGTTCCAATCACCGGGGATATCTACTTTGAAACACCTCAACGGGACGTTAACCGCAATGGGGTTGACGATATTTTTGAAGTCGAATTGACTCAGCCCGCTGCTCAAAAAAAGGGTTTCCTGACCTTTCGAACAATCGGTGACGAAACCGTGAACGGCACGGTCGTCGCACAGTGGGAACGGGCGGCGGGTTTGACCCGCGGAACACTCGCCCTCACGATTGCCTTCACCGGTTACACTCAGACATTTCAGCATGCATTTGAGATCTTTGAGTACTCCGGTTCTTTGGACTATCAGCGAGTGGGAACTAACGTGAGTGCGGTCGTTAACCTGACTCGGCAGGGTGCGATTGGAACCTTGGCAGGAAATTGGTCGTTGCATGTGATGGATGCCGACGTGGTGCTGCAAGATGGCGGTACCTGGGTGGCCGGGAAGGCAGGAATCAAATTCGATCCTTCCACGGTGATTGATGACTCAGCCAGAGCGGCTTTAACTCGCGGCGGATTGGGAACGAATTATTTCGGCTTTCTGCAATACCCTCAAGGCTCACCGATTGATGTCACACCGGACGACTATGCCTTGTGGCAATTTGATATTTTTGATCCCAACGATGCGGATCATGATCGACTCCCCGACCTTTCCGACCCGAAATTTAAGGGCGAAAGCCTCCCTGCTGCCAAGCCCATCATCACGATTGCGATAGAGGCCGACGCGCCGCGACTCCGTCTGAGGGGTGGGACGAACACTGACTACGTCATTGAGAAAAGCGATTTCTTATTCCCCGTTTTTTGGACCCCGGTGTCTACCAATCGGCCTGCCACGAGCGGCCCAGTCGATGTCCCATTGCCGACCAAGGGAGCCAACGGGCTCCGTTTCTGGCGGGCGCGTTCTTTGTGACTGGGCCGGAATCAACTTACCTCGAGCCATGTCAGCTCTATTAGCTGCGCTGCGGAGTCGGGTCCAACGAGTGGTCAACGCGACTCCGGTCCTAGACATCCACACCCATCTTTACGATCCGCATTTTGGGTCGCTCTTGTTGTGGGGGATTGATGAACTGCTGGTCTATCATTATTTAGTCAGCGAATCTTTCCGCCATTTCGATATACCCTACGAGGCATTTTTTCGGGCAACGAAATCGGAGCAGGCCGAGCAGATATGGCAGGCTCTGTTTGTTGAGCATTCACCGGTGAGCGAGGCGTGCCGGGGCGTAATTACGACGTTGAATTCATTTGGGTTGTCCCCGCGCCGTCATGATTTGGCCGCGCTGCGACGTTGGTTTTCCGCTCAAGCGCCTCGGCAACAGGTGGAACGCGTGCTTCAGTTAGCCAACGTCGAGGGGATTGGCATGACGAATTCCCCGTTTGATTTGGAGGAACGAGCCTATTGGGATCAGGCGCTCACCCGGGACGAGCGTTTTTTTGCAGCCCTCCGCCTGGACGTTCTTTTGTTGGGGTGGAAAAGCGCGGTCCCGATTTTGCAAAGCTGGGGTTACCCGGTCACCCCCGAACTCAATCAGCGGACGGCGGACGGAGTCCGGCGATTTCTTGCCGATTGGACGCGACGTTTAGGTGCCCGGTATTGCATGGTTTCGTTGCCGCCGACCTTTACGTTTCCGGCCCAGACCGAGACGGCTTGGCTTATTGAACACGCTGTGTTGCCTCATGGCCGTGAATTTGGCCAGCCTTTCGCCCTCATGATGGGCGTGAAACGTCAAGTAAATCCCGCGCTGGGTCTCGCCGGGGATGGCTTGGGCCGAAGCGATCTCGTCGCCTTAGAAAACCTGTGTGCGGGTTTTGCGGAGAATCGGTTTGCGGTCACGGTACTGGCTCGGGAGGCCCAACACGAATTGGTCGTGCTGGCCCGCAAATTTCGCAATTTGCATCCGTTTGGTTGTTGGTGGTTTACGAACACTCCGCAACTTGTGCGCGAAATCACCTCAATGCGGCTTGAATGGTTGGGCACGAGTTTCACGCCTCAGCACAGCGACGCACGGGTGCTCGATCAACTGGTTTATAAATGGAAGCACAGTCGCAAAGTGATTACCGATTGCTTGACGGACCGTTATGCCGATCTGGCGGCGAGCGGATGGACCGTGACGGATGCCGAACTGGAGCGGGACGGTCGTGAATTATTGGGCGGGGCCTTCGCGCGTTTTTGCAAATGGTAGGCATCCTGGCTAACTACTCTCAGATTTCTTTGGTTCGATTTGCCCGTCCAACATATGGACTTCCCGACCCGCTAAGGCGGCGACTCGAGGATCGTGGGTAGCGATTAAGAGGGTGGTTTGCCGTTCGGCCCGTAGGCTCAACAATAACTCCATCACTTCGTCGCCGGTTCGAGAATCCAAGTTGCCCGTGGGTTCATCCGCAAGAATGATGGCGGGATCGTTAATCAAACAACGCGCAATCGCGACCCGTTGTTGTTCACCCCCGGATAGCTGACTCGGTAGGTGGCGTATCCGTTCGGCCAGGCCGACTCGGACCAACAACTGAGTGGCTCGTTCAATCGCGGTCGCGGAACGGACGCGGGCCATTCGTGCGGGTAACGCGACGTTTTCCAGTGCGCTCAAATCCGGCATGAGATAATATGCCTGAAAAATAATTCCCACGTAGCGATTTCGAAAGGCCGCTAGATCGGATAGTCCACGACCGGTCAGTTCATCCTCGCCGAATCGGATCCGCCCGGCGTCCGGAACATCTAAGCCGCCGAGCAAATGCAGGAGCGTGCTTTTGCCCGCGCCACTGGCACCGCGGAGCGCGGCGAATTCACCCCGATGAACGGTGAGATCGACGCCGCGCAGGACATCGAGTTTACGGTTACCGACCGTATAAGATTTTCGCAAACCCGTCGCCTGCAAGAACGGCGCTGCCGAAGGGAGAGGGTTATTCATTTCGCAACGCCTCCACGGGTCGCATGGTGGCCACAATGAGGGCTGGAACGACCCCCGCGACGAGACACATGACGAGTGATACACCGCAAATCAGCGCCACATCCCGAGGCAGCACTTGAGCGGGTAAACCCGTGAAATTATAGACAGCGGGAGAGAATAAATCGCGTCCGGTGATCCAACGCATCGCTTTCAGAAAATCGTTCCGAACCGCAACCCCCGCTAAGCCGGCCCACCAGCCACAGACCACCCCCAGGCAGCCAACCGCAAAACTTTGGAGGAAAAAGACGGCCACCACTTGGCCGGTGGTGGCCCCAATCCCTTTGAGGATTCCGATTTCGCGGGTTTTCCGAATGACGAAAGCAATTTGAGAACAAACGATGCAAAAGGCGGCGACGATCATTACGAAGAAGAGGATGACGAGCATGGCCGATTTTTCGTCTTCAATGGCGCCTAACATGGAACCGTTTTCGTCCATCCAACTGATCACGCGGTAGGAAGCGCCGAGTTGTTGTCCCAACTGCTGTTGAGCTGCTCGGGTGACGTCTTCACTTAGATCGTCGAGCAGGACACTGAGTCCGTTGACGGAATCGCCGAGGGCAAAAAGGTCTTGCGCATTGGCGAGGGAGATGCCGGTGAACAATTGATCTACCTGATAGTGGCCAATACTAAAAATCCCGCGTATCTCGTAGTTCTCGGCGGGCGTGAGGGTTTGCGAGTGGGTATTGGTTACACTTCGCATCATTTTCTCGATGGCGCGGCTGGAATACACGGCTAGCTGATCGCCGACGCGGAGTCGGTAGTCTTCCGCCAATTGTGCGCCAATGAGGAGCCCATTGCCGCTGAGATCGAAGGTCCCTTGCACTAAACTGTTGGTGACGGCGCTGACCTGTCCTTCTAATTCCGAGTCCATGCCGCGTACAAACGGGGCGAAACTATGAACGGGACTCGTCGGGTCGGCAGGTTGGGTTTGGAACAGTGCCTGGTTTAATACAAAGGGTGCGATGCCGCGGACGTGAGGTTGGCCCCGCACCCGATCCATCACAGCTTCCGGATGGTCGAGCGGTCCATTGACGTTAACTATTTTCAAATGGGCATTGAAACCTACCAGTTTTTGGCGGAGTTCACGGTCAAAACCGGTCATCACCGCGATGACGATAATGAGAACCGCCACGCCGAGCATGACGCCCGCGATGCACAGGAGAGTGATCACCGATACAAACGTGCGTTTGGGTCGGAGATATCGAAGAGCCAGACCCAGCTCAAAAGGAAGGCGAAGCACGCGGTGGAGGTTGGCGAGTGCTTGGCTCGGTCACAAGAGCTGGGCGATCTGGTGAGACGCATTTCCTAAGAGCGGCTGGCCATGGGCGAATAGGGTAGCGGTTGATGGGCGGTGGCGAGAGAGGGTTGGCTATTGTTTTCCGGGGTGGCTTTGGTTTCTATTAGGGGATTGAAAGTTCGGGTGGATCAAGCCCTGGTGGATCGTGGTTGGTGCGAGAGCCGAGCCAAAGCCCAACGTGCGATCATGGCGGGGCAAGTGCGGGTGAATGGGCACCCGGCCAAAAAAGCGAGCGATCCGGTGCGCGCCGAGGATCTGGTTCAATTGCTGGAAGTGGATCGTTATGTCGGCCGTGGCGGCCACAAGTTGGAACATGCGTTGAAGCACTTTGTTCTCGACGTGACGGGTGCCCGCTGCGTTGATTTGGGGTCCAGTACGGGCGGGTTCACGGATTGTCTTTTGCAACGGGGTGCAAGCCGCGTCTGGGCAGTGGACGTGGGGACGAATCAGTTGGTGTGGAAATTGCGGTCTGACAGCCGAGTGGTTTCACTCGAACAAACGAATGCGCGAAATTTAACACCAGCTTCATTTGGCCCGAATTGGGCTCTTTGTGACGTGGTGGTGGCCGATTGTTCCTTTATTTCGTTAAGACGAATTCTTCCCGCTGCCGCGACGTTGCTTCGGCCGGGCGGTTCAATGATTGCGTTGGTCAAGCCCCAGTTTGAAGCGGGTAAGGCGGATGTGGATTTGGGCGAAGGGGTCATTACGGACCCAGCGATTCACGCCCGAGTGCTGGTTGAATTAGAAGAATTCGTGAGCGCGGAACTGGCTTCTCTTCGATGGGGCGGAATGGTGGAATCGCCCTTGCTAGGCCCGGCTGGGAACAAGGAGTTTCTGGTGTTGTTACAACTGGTCATTTTGTGAAAAAGCTCGCTGCCTCCTTGCGCCGGATTGGTCTCGTGGCTAACCCGGAGAAAGCCGCCCGCTGCGCCGCGCTCGTCCGCCGTGCCGCCAAAGTGCTGACGGCTCAGGGCCGGGCGATCCTCTGCGATCCCGGGACGGCGGCGATGGTTCAGGGTGATTTGCCGGCGGCCACGAGTCTGGATCAATTGGCCCGGCACTCGGACCTGCTGCTCGTGTTTGGCGGTGATGGGACGATGTTGAAAGTCGCCCGGGAAATTGCCGGATTACCCGTGCCGCTCTTGGGCATTAATGCGGGGCATCTGGGTTTCTTAACGGCGGTCCAGGCGGATCACTTGACCCAGGACCTCAAGAAACTTCCGGCGGGACGTTTCCTGATCGAACAGCGGGCGCTGCTGGAAGGGACGATTCAACGGGCCGGGGAGACCATTCGTCAAACGGCCCTTAACGATTTTGTGCTCAGCCGCGGCTCAGCCTCGCGATTGATCGAACTCGAAGTTCAGGTGAATGGTGAATTGCTGACGCGCTATCGGTGCGACGGTTTCATCGCCAGTTCGCCGACGGGCTCAACCGCCTATTCGTTGGCGGCGGGTGGAGCCATCGTGAGTCCTGACGCAGAGGTATTGGTCTTAACACCCATTTGTCCCCACACTCTCAGTATCCGCCCGGTGGTCGTTAATTTGGATAGCACGGTCCAAGTGACGTTGTTGAGCCATCGGCTAGTAGCCAGCATTTCGGCGGATGGCCAGGAGACGATGGACTTGACTCATGGTAATACGGTGACGATTCGACGCAGCGAGCGAGCGTTGAGGTTATTGCGTCTTGAAGGAACCAGTTTTTTCAGCACTCTACGACAGAAATTTGCCTGGAATGGGAGCAACGGATGAATTCCCTCTCTCCCCGTGGGAGAGGGCCGGGGAGAGGGCGCGCGTGCGTCCAATTTCTTCTTGTTTATTTCTTCGCTTGATGAAGCGTGGCCAAACCCTGAGGCGAGGCAGTAACTGGGAGTTTACAAGTCGATCTTTCGTTGAATTACGGTCGTTGCGGGTTGCACGTTTGGGACCTCGGACGAAGGTCAGGGTATGAACATTGAAGCCTCTGACTTAGGCGGCGGGCATGCGGACAATGAGTTTCGGGATGCGACGTTGATCTTGGTTGGGCACGGTTCAACGTTGAACGCGGAATCGGCAGAACCGACGCATCGTCACGCCGAGGCTCTCCGAGGGCAGCAGTGCTTCGCGGACGTGGTGGTCTGTTTTTGGAAGGAGCAACCAGTCGTCAGTGCCATCTTGCGCGGGGTCTTCACGCCCCGGGTATTTATCGTGCCGCTATTTATTAGCGATGGCTATTTCACGGAACAAGTCATCCCGAGAGAACTGGGATTTTGCAGAAACGGTGAATCTGAATGGGCTCGGGTTCAGCGTCGAAATGAGCAGATTCTCCACTATGGTGGACCCGTGGGGACGCATCCCCGCATGACGGAGGCAATTTTAGCCCGAGCGTTGGATGTTGTTTCAATGAATCCAAGCCAGCAAGACCCCCTACCATCACCCGATCCGGTCGATTGTTCGCTATTGATTGCCGGGCACGGAACGGGAAACAACGAAAACTCTCGAAAAGCCATTGACGCCCAAGTGGAACGAATCGCAGCGCGGGGAATTTATCGAGACGTACACGCCATTTTTATGGAGGAAACGCCCAGGATCGAATCGGCGTATGAATTGGCTGCGACCGACAATCTCGTTATTGTTCCTTTTTTTATCGCCGATGGCCTACATAGTTACGAGGATATTCCGGTCTTACTAGGCGAAAGTATCGAGAACGTTCAGTCGCGGTTGGTGCGAGGCGGACCGACGTGGGTCAACCCCTCGGTCCGGCGAGGTAAGCGAGTGTGGTACAGTCGAAGTATTGGCGACGAGCCGCATCTGCCTGACGTGATCATGGAACGGGTTCTGGAAATGATTCACGCCAACCCCTCAGCATTATCGGTTGAAAACGGGGAAGGGTTCACCTCCCCGTTCTCAATGAAAAAATGATCCGACGTCCGAATTACAACTTGCGACGGAGGAGGGCCAACCCGATGGACGCCACGCCGAGAAGGCCAAGCGTTGTGCCGCCGTCTGGGACGGGATCAGCACCGTCTGAGCGGATATGACCTTCCAAGAACGGAAGACTCCAAGGCACATCGCTTCCATCCTCGAAGACAATCCTATCATTCG
>JAYVTS010000105.1:0-29383 GCA_043788645.1 Verrucomicrobiota bacterium | reverse complement strand
CGGTCGCGCGCCTGCGCGCGGAGTATGTCGCGACCGACCGGGCGGCTTTGTTCGAGGAGTTGAAGCATTTCCAGCCAACCGAAGAGGCCGGGCGGTCGTATGCCGATGTGGCCGCGCGTCTGGATTTGTCGGAAGGCGCGGTGAAGTCGGCGATCTACCGGCTGCACCAACGGCATGGAGAGTTGCTTCGCGAGGAAATTGCGCAGACCGTGGCGACGCCCCGCGACGTCGACGACGAGATCCGGCATTTAATCGCGGTGCTTGAAGCGTAATCCGTGGCCGCGGCGCCTCCCTCGTCGGCATCCTGGTTTCGAGCTGGCGCCCCGCCTTCACCTCGTTTCCCAGGGCAATTCTAAGGTGACCCACAACCCGCCTCCCGGTGCAGGCGCGAAGATGACTGAGCCGGATCGACCATAGAGATGCTTCACTCGGGATCGGACGTTGGCCGTGCCGACGCCACCCGCCGCTTCAGTTCCTTCGGCCAAACCACAACCGTTGTCGCCCACCTCCAGGCGCAATCGGCCTTCGAGGGTCCGAGTCGCACGAAGAGTAATGATCCCGCCTTTCAATCGGGGTTCGAGCCCGTGTTGAATCGCATTTTCTACCAGCGGTTGCAAAAGCAAATTGGGCACCCGAACCATCAGGGTAGCCGGATCAATCTCGCGCTGAACTTGAATCCGATCACCAAACCGCATTTGTTCCAGCGCCAAATATCGGTCGAGGAAATCCAATTCATCGCATAGCCGAACATGGGTCTCCGGACCGCGATCCACCACATGCCGAAGGAGTCCGGCCAGCTTCATTAACATTGAGTCCGCTCGATCCACGTCGCGATGCATCAGAGTAGCGATCCCGTTAAGTGCGTTGAAGAGAAAATGCGGATTCAACTGCATTTGGAGTGCTTGAAGTCGAGCGGAAGTCAGGCGGGCCTCTAACTCTAACAGGCGATGTTCCCGCTCCCGGAGACTTCGGGCATAGGCGACCGCGTGAGTCCCCGTCACGACCACCCAATAGATCAAGACATTGAAAAAAAAGGTAGCAACAAAGACATACTGGAGCACTTCGCCAAAGGGTTGTTCCGACCCACGTAAATGGAACAATTCGGCCAGGACTGCTCGGATCAAAATCCACAACAACGAAAAGACGGCACTCGCAACCAAATGGAGAACGAGGCGTAGCCGCCATTCAGATCCTGTGAGATTAAAGCGGCAGCCGAGTTGGATCGCACCCAATGCCAGCGCGGCGAAAACATACCAATCCGCCAGGGCGCTCACCACCGATTCGCGCCAGCCAACGGGCACTCCGATCTTGGCCGAGGTCAGGTAGTGTTGGCCCGCAAAGGCCAACGCCACCGCCGTCCACAAAACCAAATAAATGAACGCCCACCCTCCTCGGTGTCGTCTCGGTCTCGCGGTCGCTGCCGTCGTCCCTTCCACAGCGGTCACCGTAAAGGACTGAGCGTACGGTGACGAATCCAAGGACTAGCTCTTTTCAATACTCTGTCCCCCTTGCTCCGGCGCTGGTCGGCCCGGACGCTTAGAGAATGCCCAGTTCCGATCCGTCGTCGCCCGACGACGATTCATCGCGTGGCCTCGCCCCAGAAGACCGGGTCATGGCCCAGGCGTTGCGTCGCTCCCTCTTTGCGCTGGTTCTCCTCGGCCTCCTCGCCGGCGGATTGATTTGGTGGCTCACTCGCATCTCGCCCCGACCGTCGACTCCGCTGACGGCTCTGAGCGGTCCGCAGCCGCTGAGAACAGATGAACTTAGCCACGCGCCAATCGTTCGTTTTACGGACGTGACCCGCGACGCCGGAATCCTTTTCCAACATCACAACGGGGCCCGAGGCGAGAAACTCCTCCCCGAAACGATGGGGGCCGGGGTCGCTGCGTTTGATGCCGATGGCGATGGAGACGCAGACTTGCTTTTCATCAATGGCAACGATTGGCCTGGATCGCATTCGTCCGAACTCAGGAGCGGGCCACCTCCAACCGCCGCACTGTATCGCAACGACACGATGCCCGGCGGTCCGATGCGTTTCATCGACGTGACCGCGGGATCGGGTCTGGATATTCCCCTCTACGGTCAAGGAGTTGCTTGCGGTGATTTTGACAACGACGGCAGAGTCGATGTGTATATTACGGCGGTCGGCGGCAATCGTCTCTTTCACAATCTTGGACCCGATGCGACCGGCAGGCCGCATTTTCAGGACGTCACCGGGCCTAGTGGCGTCGGAGTGTCCGGGGCGGATTGGAGCACAGCAGCGGCGTGGGTGGACATCGACAACGACGGTGATCTCGACCTTTTTGTCGGCAATTATGTGGGCTGGACACCCGAATTGGATCGAGAGGTGAATAACCAGTTAACCGGGTTCGGACGGGCGTATGGACGACCGTGGAATTTCCCCGGATCTTTTCCCCGGTTATATCGCAATGACGGACCTATCGGACCGGCCGGTGCGACCCGATTTACCGACGTCACGGCGGCCAGCGGTTTGCAAATGCGCAATCCAGCGACGGAATTGCCGATGGCCAAAACCCTGGCGGTTGCGCCCGTGGATTTGAATGCGGACGGCTGGATCGATTTTGTCGTGGCGAATGATACCGTACAGAATTTCGTCTTCACCAATCGCCACAACGGGACGTTTCGCGAAGTGGGCGCGATGTTGGGGCTCGCGTTTGATTCTTTTGGCCAAGCGCGCGGGGCGATGGGAATCGATAGTGCCCGGTTTCGTGTGGATGATCCTTCGTTAGGGATTGCGATTGGCAACTTCGCCAATGAAATGAACGCATTATATGTCGGTTCAAATCGACGCGATGAACTGGTGTTTGCCGACCATGCGATCACCGAGGGTTTGGGCCCCGCAAGCCAAACCTTTTTAAAGTTTGGACTCTTTTTCTTCGATTACGACTTGGATGGTCGACTCGATGTGCTCACGGCGAATGGTCATATTGAAGAGGAAGTGGCGAAGGTCCAAGCCGGTGTCACCTATCGGCAACCGGCCCAATTATTTTGGAATGCGGGAACCGTCGGTGGTGGCCGAACCTATATCAGTGTCGATACGAATCATGCCGGAGCGGATCTCTTCCAACCGCTCGTCGGACGAGGAAGTGCCTATGCGGATTTTGATGGGGACGGAGACCTCGACGTGGTGATGACGCAGGTGAACGGACCGCCGTTGTTATTGCGAAACGATCAGCGGCTCGGTCATTCCTGGATTCGGCTCCGGCTCATCGGTGTCCACTCGAATCGAGACGCCATTGGGGCGTGGATCAGTGTCCGGAGCGGAGCCCATACATTGAGTCGGCAGGTGATGCCGACGAAAAGTTACCTTTCCCAGAGCGAACTGCCCGTAACGATTGGCTTGGGTGCGAAGGGAAAGGTTGATCAAATCACCGTGACCTGGCCTGGGGGACAGGTACAGCGGGTGGAAAACGTTTCGTTGGGTCAAACGACGGTGGTGCGAGAAGTGAGTCCTTGATTCCTGATTCGCGTTCAAGAGGAGGTTGACCGAGCAAATTTCGGTCGACCTCACGGTCCAGGTTGCAACGAGGTGACTAACCGTCGCCGCAGTTGCTCGCGGTTGGGGGCGTCGCGAAACTCGACGGGATTGAAATCGTCGGTCAATACCATCCCTGAGAGCGGATCGAGCGCGTTGGCTGAGCGATGCTGGCCCGGGGTGATTTCGACGAGGTTGAGGTAGGTCGCCGCTGCTTGAGCCTGCACGGCGGGGTGGACCTCGGTAGCGGTCGGTTTTTGTAGAAAGATCAACGGACTTCGATCCGAAGCAGCGAAGAAGATATTGCCGCCGTTGGAACTATGAATCAGCACCGCGCCAAACACGGTTTTGAGGGTGTTGTAGAGCGAGGCCGAAAGGAAATCCTGACCGGGTTCAAAATGTCCAAAGGCATTGATGACGAGTACGCCGTTGGGTTTGAGCACCCGATGCATTCCGGCGAAGGCCTCCTGGGTCATGAGATGGCTCGGGGAGGAATCGCCGAGGAATGCATCCAGCAAAATCACGTCATAGCGGCGGTCTGGAACATTATTCACGAATTGCCGACCGTCACCCAAGGCGATATTCAGTTTTTTACGATCAAGTTCAAACCACTTTTCCGCGAGACCGACGACGACCGGGTTGATTTCGACCACGTCAACGCGAGCGCCTTCCCGGGCGAATTCCATGGGAGCAATCCCCACGCCAAGACCAATAGCGAGGACATCCTGGGCGTCCGGACAATACGCTCGGGCGAGGCCATGGAGCATATAGGTAAAAAGCGAAAAACTTTGGTGTAATACAGGGTCAAAAGTGTTTTGACAGAGGTAGTCATTCAGGTAAAGGCGAATTCGACCGTCTTTCCTTTCCATGACTTGCAACATCCCGTAGTTTGAATTCATGCGCTCCTTCTCATAAAAGGTAACGGTTCCGAACTGCATTTCGCGGCCGGTGTGGTCGGCGTTCTGGAGGCCCGCCCATCCGATCCCGGAGATGGCGAGCGCCGTCAAAATCGCGGGAAGTATCGAACGCGAAGCGGACTCACTTCGACCCCAGACCAGGAGGTAGATCGCCGCTTGAAGGCCGAGAATCAGTGCGGTGCCGAACATGGTGCGGGAATTCGGCAGAAGCGGGATCAAGATATAACCGATCAAGATCGTCCCGACAAAGCTACCGAGCGTACTCAGGGCGCTGAGGCGCCCCGCGCTTCCCCCCATCTGACGCATATCGGACGTCAATACTCGCACCAAAAATGGACCCGTCATAGCGAGTAACAAGAGAGGTACAAAATAGAGAACCGCGGCTGTGCCGAGGGTGGCCGCAGCCAGACTGCTCGTGATGGCGCCAAAGAAACCGAGGGCAATCCGTTCCGTCAGGCCAACCGTTGCGGCCAGCCAAAGGGAGGCGGCCAGAATCGCTTGATAGAGTTTGGTGGGACGAGGATTCTCATCGACCCATCGTCCTCCAAGATAATACCCGCAGGCCAGAGCCACGAGCGTGACCGCGATCTGCGCAGTCCAAACAAAATGGCTAGTCCCAAAGTAGGGCGAGAGCATTTTGGCGCCGAGGATTTCGATAATCATCACCGCCGCTCCGTTGATTGCAGCGGTGAGGCACAGGAATTGTCGCTCGTGCGGACTGGGAGGTGACGGGTGAGTCATTTCCGTATTGTGAAATGAATCGGGTGCTTTTGCCAAGAAACTCTATGCCGACAAGGTGATCGTCCGCAGTCCGTTGATCCTGCCGCAGACGCGGGTGAGCATTCACGCGTGCGAACTGCGCTTCGAGGGCGACGGGAGCAAACAGAAAGTCGACGTCCGCAAATGGCTTGCCGCCTGTGCGTTTCCAATGGACGCGCCCCTGCCGATCAATCAGCACCGTGGCATTCAGTTCCAATTCCTCGAATTCGTCATAGGACGCATATCGGCGTGCATTATCGTGATTCCGATCCGACAGCAATTGGATCGCCAGCTGGTCCAGCTTGCCCGATTCCTTGTTCCTTTCCGGCGTCACGCTGCTGAGGCCCAGCACGCCCGTGTTTTCCGTGGTCCAATCTTCGGCCTTGGCATTGATCGCCCGCAATTGCTCCAGGCAATGCACGCATTCGTCGTTGAGGTAAAAAATAGACATCGCCCGGCAGCCGGTTCAGCGGCCACGGATGGTCCGGCGGATCATCCGAATACTGTCCCGCCTCCCGCGTCGTTTTTTCCAGCGTCGCCGCGTCGGCCAGCAAACAGGACGCATTCAGAATA
This sequence comes from Verrucomicrobiota bacterium, assembly GCA_043788645.1. Classification (GTDB taxonomy): domain Bacteria; phylum Verrucomicrobiota; class Verrucomicrobiia; order Limisphaerales; family UBA9464; genus CANIZL01. The sequence continues at coordinate 23,638 of JAYVTS010000105.1, read as the reverse complement.
TTCCCTTCCGCCGCCCGTAATAATCCCTCCGCGGTTTTCAACGGCAGCGTCCAGGGCAACTCGCCCTTCTTGAACCGCTTATCCGCTTTTTCCGCCTGTTGCCGGACACTCTTCTTCAGCCCCTGCAGCCGAGTGCGCGCCGTCACCAGATCGCCTTTGCCGATGTGCGCCAGCGTTTCCGCGAAGGAGCGCCGATCCTTGTCCTCGGGAGTATCCCGCCACGGAATGGACGTGGCATTGGTGGTGACCCATAAATGCGGGTAAACATTCCGACAGCAATCGCATTATAATTTGCAAAAAGCCCGCCGACGAGCAACAAGCCATCTCCCTGCAAAGCCAGGGTCAAAACCTCATCGCTGGCAGCAGCGCCAGGATTGAAGATGGCATCCAAAGAACCGTCAGGATTGAGTCGGCCTATCCGGTTAAAGGAACCGCCATTCAGGGTGGTGAAGGCCCCGCCGATGACGATTTTTCCATTCCCTTGCCGTACAATAGAATAGACTGGACCACCGGACGCGACGCCGTTGGGAATGAAGGAGCTGTCCAACGAGCCGTCGGAAAGCAAGCGAGCAATCCGATTGATCCGGCGCCCGCGTTAAAAGTGGAATCCAGGGCTCCATTGGGCTGCAACCGGGCACTGTTAGTCCGCAACGTACCTCCCACAGCCGTGAACGAGCCTGCCACCAAAATATGAGCGTCGGCCTGAACTCCCACTGTGTAGATCCGCGGAGCGAAATTCGAGTGAGGAAATGTTGAATTGTTTTTGAGCCGCATCACTTTGGCCGAGATCCGGTACGGCATTGAGCGAGCCAACGATAAGCAACTTCAACAAGAGCTCGCGAAATGGTTGGAATCGACCTTACTTCCGTGGTTCTCCGCGCGCATTCTGGAAATTGATGAGGCGGTGATGGTCGAATGGCGCAGGATGGTCGAAAAAGGACGGAAACAGAACTACACTTTCAGCCAGCCCGACCTCTTTATTGCCGCAACCGCCTCGGTGCATGGATTGGGTGTGGCGACTCGCGACGTAGATGATTTTGCCCGCGCAGGTGTCGCAATCGTGGACCCATGGGAATAAGCGGACGTTCTTGGAACCATGCGTGTGTAGTGGTTGCGCTGAAGGGGTACGGGCGGTGTCTTCGCGGAGGGGATATTTTGGCGTCTGTTTCCAGGCTTCCGACGCCACTAAATCGTCGCCGATCAAGCAGTTGGACCTGGTGGCTGGGATCGGCCGCCTACGCACTTCTAATAACGAAAAAACGCCCTCATTTTCCGCGGAATCAAGCCAAATTGCCCCGGTTTTGCCTACTCTAGTCCGCGGTAAATGTGGCGTTGTTTGGTCTCAAAATAAAACGCTTGATCCGGCCATTGCCGGGAAAACTGTTTGTCAGAGATCAGTGGGCGACGCCACGAATCCTATTCCGTTCACCAGCGAAATTGGTCGATTCCGTCGGCCCCTTGGCGGCTTGATCCACGGATTTGCACATCGCGGAAGGAATAGTTTGTGGAAGATTCAGGCGCTGGCGGGCGAATTCTATTTGTTTGCTGGACCGGTCGGCCGCCATGTGGGTTCGGTTGGCGCAGGGTTAGCTTTTTGATTTAGCCACTCATACAGAACCAGTGGTCCCACCACTACTTGTGTGAGCAGGGCGACACCTCCCAAGAGTGACAAAACACTTCGCCAGCATCGCTGGGGTCCCGCACTGCCTGATCGAAAGTTTCGCCCCGCCAAAAATAGGGCCCAGATTGAACAAAACGCGAGCAAAAGCAGTGGTGAAAACCGGAGGTAGCCGAGCATCATGGATCCCGACCAAGAGAGCGTCGTCGTCTTCTGCTCCGGGGTTGGCTTCCAGAAATCAACCAAGAAGGAATCAGGCAGTCCGGTGAGCAAGGTCTGGTCCAGGATGCCCGCCCAGAAGGCGACTACGACCACCCAAGTAGCCCCGCACAAGACGATGAATCCATGCACTCCGATTACCGCCTTAATCGAACTTTTTGAGAGCGAAGATGCCAAGATACTGAGCGCGATCATGAGGCTCGCTCCTCCCAAGACCAACGGCCAGGCCGTGATGGCGATGGGCCAGACTGAACCAAAATGTTGCCAATCCGAAGTGCCCAACCACAGCAACGAACTCGGCCAAAAAAGCCCCAACAAAAGTGCCGTGAGCAGCGCCACGGCGATTTTCCAAAACCATTGTCGGCGGACCGAGACGGGCAGGACCAACTGCCCGTCTAGCGTTCCCAAAAGGCGCTCGTCGGCGACGCATTCACACCCAGTAATGACCATGGTGGTGGCCCCTAAAATGCCGGCGAGTGCCACTGTCATTAGATCCATTTCGTCCGGCAAGGATTCACTCTTTCCCGCGTAGTGATCGATCAGGCGCCAGATTAGCCAAAAACCGAAGTTGATTCCGGCCAAGAACCAGGGAACCACATGGAGACGCAATTCCTTTCGTATCAGGGCGGTGGTTGCGTTATTGGGCAAGACCCGTGCCAGCCCGCGTTCGAGCGGCGCCGCGATTCCTTGAAGTGCCGAGTGGCCGGCTCCCGTTGCACTTTCGACAACCTCCAGACGACGAAAATACCACCAACCGCCCCAGGCTGCGCCTGTAACATAGAGGACTCCGGCCACCCACAAAAAAACAGGATATCCCGGCAATTCGGTTGGCAACGGCTCGCTCGGATGTTGCCAGCGAAGCCAAGCTGACAACGCCAAAATACCCATGGCCGCCAAGGCCGCTGGCCCAATCAAGGTAAATACCGTTGCCGCCAGGATCGTGCGCGACAGAAGGGTCAAAAGTGGACCGGTCGTCCAGGCCAGGACGGGCGCCACCACGACACCCGTTAAGATATAGGAAAAATCGACGTTGTCAGCACGAGTCCAGAGACCGACCAGGAACTGAATCGCAGCAAAACCCAATAATAGCCCCAAAACAAAAAGCTTTTCTCCATAGAGCTTTGTCCGCGTCTGCGGTTGAACGAGCCAAACGCTGAGGGTCTTTTCTTCGTATTCAACACCCAATATGGTTGCACCCAAAATGGCACACCCGAGGCAGTAGGGAACCAAAGCGATTTCAAACCCACCATTGAGGTTTAGAAGACCCGGTAGAACCACTGCGAACAGCGCCCCCGGCAAGAGTGGTTGGAATTCCTTGGCAAAACGGTGAAGGTTCCGTTTGGTTCCCCAACGGGGAGCCCAACCCAGGGCTGCCAGGATTCCAATGAATGCGGTGGAAAAGCCCAGATTGACCGAGGCGATCAGCCATGACTGGCGCTCATTCCCAGTGTAGGTTTCGACGGCCAAGGAGAGAAAGGGGGATAGCAGTAAGAACAACCAAGCTGGGCGAAACTCCAGTCGGGATGCGGAAACGTTAAAGGTCATGGGTCTCTCTAGGTTTACTGAACCGCGGTTAGAAAGATTTCTTCCAAAGTTAGCGCTTCCGAATCGAGTCGAATCGGATTTCGGGCTCGCAACTGCTCCTGGATCGCGTCCCCGTCACCGTTCACAATTAACTCCAAGGAACGCCCCATTTGCCGCGCAGATCTTGCCGTTGGAAATTCCGCGACTGGGGGTGGATCGCCGGCAAATTCTGCCTGGAGCCTCCGATAGCGTCCCCGCGCTTCATCGGCACCCGCCGTGAGGACCCCTCGCCCCTGATCCAAGACCGTGAAGCGATCGATCAGTCCCTCAAATTCACTAATCAAATGGGTGGAGACAAACACCGTCCGCTGTCCGGGTGCCGCATCCTGATAGGCTCCAATCACGGTTTGAATAAACTCCCGGCGCACCAACGGATCCAGTCCCGAGGTTGGCTCATCGAGCACGAGCAAATCGGGTTCCGCGCAAATGGCCGCAATCAGCGCGAGCTGGGTCCGCTGACCCTTGCTCAACCCACGGGTGGGCGCCGCGGGATCGAGCCGAAAGCGACCTAGTAATTCCTTCTCCGTGCCTCGATTCCAGCGCCTCCGAAAACTCGCTTGGTAGTCCAACACCGCTCGCACATCCATCCAGGGGTAAAACGCAACCTGATCCGGCACGTAAGCCAACCGCGCCTTGACCTCGACCTCCTGCTTCGCGGGATCGAGCCCCAACACACGGACCTGTCCAGAGTGCGGTCTCAGTAAGTTCAGGAGGCACTTAATCGTGGTCGTTTTACCTGAACCATTGCGTCCAAAGAAGCCGTAACACTGGCCCGGTTCGACCGTTAGCGAAAGGCCATGGAGCGCTTCGGTGCGCCCATAACGATGGACCAGATTGTGAATTTCAATCGCGAGAGGGTTCATGGTTTGACTTAAATTGGGTTTAGGGTCGGGGCTGACGCAACGCGGCGGCCCCGGCCGCCAGGCCGCACAGCATCATTAGCGTGCCGCCAAGTAAGGGTACGACGACCGAGGTGCGCAGGACCCCATAGTCCCGCCAGAGCGCCACCGCAGGAAGGACCAAGCCTAAGCCGACGAAGAAGCCGACTGAGGCTGCGAGTACAAAGGCGAGTTTTTTCATAGTAATATCTAGTTGAGTCGTTTTGCAATGAGGATTAGGAGCGGGAGAATTGGGGCAAGAGAATGACGAGAGTTGCGGCTTGCTTATGCGTTGGCAGCTTCGGCCCGGCGTTCGTGAAAAACCTCCAAACGTTCTTCCAACAACTCTCGGAGTCGGGGATCGTCAATTTGAAGATGATGGGCCTGAACGATTAGGACATCCAGGAGCTCGGAGAGTCGTTCTGATCGGACCGCCCGACGAAGGGGAGACGCCGCGGTTTCTCGAACGAAACAACCGCTTCCCGGCCTGGCCTCGACGACTCCCAGGGTTTCCAGTTCAGCATAGGCCTTGGCCGCGGTATTGCGGTTAATCCGAAGTTCCTCTGCCAGTGCCCGTACCGACGGCAATCCGTCACCGGATCGAAGCCGCCCCGCCGCGACCGCTGCCTGCACCTGCTGAACGATCTGCAAGTACACCGGGACGCCGGACTTAAAATCAAGGTGGAGCAACATAGCGAAACCAAGAGGTTTGAAAGACACTGTCGTAGGACACTATGACAGTCAAGTCGCAAACCAACGGAGCGTTTTGACTAAGCGGGTGCTCCTTCGTCACGGTCCCGTCCTGAAATAGGTTGTCAGTTGAAATGAGAAGAACTGGGTCACCAAAGGAAGTAATTCGGTACGGTCATGGCTTCAAATTGCAATTGGTAAAGGAGGTTGAGCAAGGAGCTTTGAGTGTTGCTGGTGTCAGCCGAAAGTACAACATTCGGGGCACGAGTACGGTGATGAATTGGGTGCGGCAGCATGGAAGTGGAAGGTATGGAAAGGTGATTCGAGTGGAGAAGGCGCATGAAGTCGGCGAGGCTGGTCGGCTGAGAAAAGAACTGCGGCGAGTCAAAGAGGCGCTGGCCGACACGCACATGGAGCTGGCCTTGGAAAAGGCGTACTTGAAAGTGGCGTGCGAGGAGTTGGATCAGCCGCTGGAGGATTTTAAAAAAAAGCAAGCTGGCGGGCGGCGCACCAAGCGATAGAGGCCAGTCCGGAATTGAAGGTGGTTTGGGTGTGCCGGCAGGCCGGGATGACGCGGCAGAACTACTATGCGCGGAGAACGGACCGTAGCCGAACGGCGGTGGATGTGGAATTGATGCTGGAGCTGGTGCGGGCGGAGCGACGACATCAACCGCGCCTGGGAGTGAGAAAACTTTACTACCTCATTCAACCGGAGTTGCGGGCCGCCGGGGTAAAAATGGGACGGGATCGGGTGTTTGAAGAGATTGAGAAGGCGGGCCTGCTGGTGGAGCGAAAGCGGTCGGCATGGCCGAAAACGACGCATTTCAACGCGAATCTTCCCACGTTCAAGAACCTGATCCAAGCCCTCGAACTGAAGCGGCGTAATCAGGTTTGGGTGTCCGATATCACCTACATTCGGACCGCGGAAGGGTTTATGTATTTGGGGCTGATCACCGACAAGTGTTCGCGTAAAATTGTGGGTTACAATTTAGGCGAGACGTTGGAGACGGGCAGCAGCTTAAAGGCCCTAGCAATGGCCCTGGAAGGGCTCAGGAGGCGGGAGAAGCCGATTCACCACTCCGATCGGGGGAGTCAGTATGCGTCGCATGCCTACGTCAAAGCGGTGGAGGGGGCCGGACTGATGATGAGCATGACGGAGACGAACCACTGTGCTGAAAACGTCATGGCCGAACGGGTGAACGGGATTCTGAAACAGGAATACTGGATGGATGCAAATTTTGAATCCAAAATAGCGGCAAGGAAAGCGAGCACCCAAGCGGTGAATTTGTACAATCAGCGGCGGCCGCATACGGAGCTAAAAATGCAAACTCCGGACCAGGTTCACCATCAAGGGAAATGAGCCACATTTTGTTCCCCCGCCCAGCGCTACGTTTCGGTTTCGCTTCGCTCACCTTCACTACGCGCTGGGCGGGGGAACAAACACAACATCCCCTATACCACCGAGAAGAGACTCAGAACATAGTGACAAATCCTTTTCAGGACTTGACCCGTTGATAAAGTTCGTACTGCTCATCGACGAGGCGTTTTATCGTAAACCGTTCGCTGACGAAAGCGCGCCCGGCCTGGCCGAGTTGCTCGCGCAATTCGGGGGCGTCGGCCAACAGCTTCAGCCGGGTGATGAGTGCATCGTGGTCTCCGAGGTGGATCAAGAAGCCCGTCTTGCCATTCAAACACACTTCGCTGGCGCCATCACAATCGTAGGCCACTACCGGTTTAGCCGCGGCCAGGGCTTGAGGGATTGCCCGGGGAAGACCTTCACGCCGGGATAGGTGGACCAACGTATCCATTAATCCGACGTAGCGATGGACCTCAGTAGGCGGGACTAAGCCAGTAAAGACCACCCGTCCACGCAATGGACCCGTGGCCACAAGGGTTTCAAATTTTCTACGCCAAGGTCCGTCCCCCACGAAGAGTAATTTGATATTGGGGATCCGGCGCAAAAGGTCCCCGCCGATTGTAAAAAAATCGTCGTGTCCTTTGAGTTCAAAGAGTCGAGCGATTTTTCCGACCACGAAATCAGTAGGCGCCAACCCTAGTTCGGCCGCGAGCTTGGGATCACGCCGCACGTTTTGGAATGGCCCGAGATCGAATCCGCTAAAAATACGGGTATATTGCTCGGGACGCCCAATGCCCGCGTGCAGATATTGATCCCGCATGGCGTGGGCGACGACGATGAAATGGTGGGTTAATCCGCCCGCATAACGTTCCGCCGCCGTGAAAAGCCAGTTTGCTAATTTACCTTGGAACGGACCAAAACTCGGGCCGTGAATCGAGTGAACAATGACCGGAACCCGGGCGCGATGCGCGGCCAATCGGCCGACAATCCCGGCCTTGCCGCTGTGCGTGTGAACAATCTCGGGCCGGTGCTTTTGGAAGTGCTGAGTGAGTTCAGAGACCGCACGGCAATCGGTTCCGGGACGAACGGGGCGAACCAAATGCGGAATGATGTGGAGCAACTCGGGAACCGGACGGACCAATCCTTCGAGTGAACCTTCACTCCCGAAAGTGGGGCCAGCGAGTAGCTGCACGATGACGTCCGGTTTCTGATGCAGGCCGAGGACCGAGCTAATCGTGTTCTCCTGCGCGCCGCCCACGATCAGCCGGGTTATGACGTGGCAAACGCGCATCCGAGTGGGTAGATCCAATTCGCGTTCAAGACCAAACGACGGCGCGCCGGAATTTTTGATTCCAGCGAGGAGCAAACGAGGCGCAAATCCAGGGGGATCTGTAACGAGTGAGCCACGAAGCCCGCATCAAAAAGAACCGGCAAAATCATCTCATCGTGAACCCGAAGTGGCATCAACGGCTGCCGGTTTGCAATTCTTGCAAACGTGCTGTCACATTGGAAGCAATGAGGGAATTGGGAGGGGTCAATTCCAAAACCTTGCGAAAATGGCGCTGAGCATCGCCCATGTTTTTCTCGGCCACGAAGGCCTGGGCTAATCCGAGATGAGCGCGAATGAGACTAGGAAACGTTTTGAGAACGGCCTCATAGTCGGCCCGGGCCGAAGCGGGTTTGTTCAGGAGGAGGGAGGCGGCGCCTCGAGAAAGTTTGGCTTCGTACTCCTCTGGGCGACGAGCCAGGACGTCGTCGAGCACCTTGACCGCCTCGGCGGGTCGGTTGGCTTGCACAAGCACTGCGCCCCAGCGAGCGAGCATGCTATCTTCGGTGCCATGGCGCTTGAGGTAGGTTTCGAGGTAGAACAGGGAATTAGTCGGGGCTCCGTAGGTCAAATAGAAATCGCTAATCCCAGACACAAGCGAGGAATCGTCCGGATAGAGCTTAAACGCGTCCACCAGGGTTTTCTCCGCTTGGGCGAGACCATCTTGGGCAATAAAGACTTCGGCTTGGAGCACTTCCAAGCGGGCCAATAAGTCGACCGGTGCCTTGCTTTGAGTCGCGACTTGTTTCGCAATCCGGATCGCGTCGGCAGCCATGGCAGGCTCGCCCGCGGCGATCGTCGCCCGCACAAAGGCTTCGGCCGCGATGGGATTATCGGGTTCTAACTGTTGGGCTCGCCTCGCCGCGACGGCAGCGGCGCGGGCGAGCGGGGTTGGGAGGGTGGCCAAATGCATCGCCTGAAGGGACAGAAAGTTCGGTTCATCGACCGGTCCGAATTGCTCAACCACCGCGAGCGGGGCCATCCCGCTGAGGGGCTTGCGAGCGTCATCGCCAATGGGTCTCCGGGCGATCAAGGCACTATTGACCCTGGAATTGCACAAAGCGGCGGCGTTTTCCGGAACTAACTTATAGGCGAGGGCAAACAGATTTCCGGCGTCCACCAGGCGACCTGATCGTTGGAGTTCTACGCCGTTGGCATTGGCGGCCCGGCTATAAATGGCGGCCGCTAGTTCGCCATTATTGATTTTAGCGGCGGTGGCATTCGTCACCCGCGCCAGCTGTTCACCGCGGTGCGACCATTCGGCGACCATCGAGTCGGCCTGAACCGAGGTGAGCAGCGGCGGCGTGATTTCCTTGGGAAGATACCGTTCAATTTGGAAAATTAAGCCGACGGGGCGGACGCGGAGCGTTTCTAAGATGAACGAGCTGCGGGCGTCGATGACGGGCGGGTTAAGATAGAAGGCGCGTCCTTCTTGCGCCGTCTTTTGGAGCAGATCAACAAAGAGCCCGGCAATATTATAATCCGCCGCAGCAAAGGGAACGAGGGCGGGAAACTCGGCCATGTGATGGGCTTTAAGTTGATTCCGATACTCCGGAAAGCTTGCGTAACGGGTTTGCATCAGCAGGTGATGCGGGGCGGTTGGGTCTTGTCGCAAGCCGGCTTGAAGCAGGCTCAATAAGACCGGATCTTCACTAATCACAATCGCCGGGCGGTTGGGCAAAGACTGCTTCAAATCACGGGCTAATTCCGAAATAATCGGCCCATTTTGAACCGCGACCCTGGGCCAGTTGCGCACGGCCAAAGCGGCGGGGATAGCGACGGCGCCGACGATACACGCCCAGGCCCCAATACGGGTGAGAGCGGTGAAGCCATCCGATTGGCGTTCCCATTTCTTCTCTGGAGCCACGGTGCCGACCAGCAAAAACCAGCCGGCCGAAACGCCCACCGCTAGAGCCCCTACCCAGCTAAAGGTGAGGAGAGCGAGCGAGCCGTTGTCCGAGTCGAGCGTGATCATCGTCCGGGGACTGATCGCCGGGTCGAAGGCCAGCCAAATCCCCGCGCCGAACCATAGGAGGCGCAGAATGACGACCAGGAAGTTCTTAATCCGTTGGTCCGTCCCGGAGGAACCTCCCGTTCGCCAGCGGAGACTCACAAAACCGGCGGGAAGCACCAAGACGAGGGCTATCAGTAAGACCCGTCCCCGCGGCAAACCCAGAATGATCCCCTTTTGCGACCGAAGCAATTCCAGGAACCGGCCACCAAAAGTCTCCGGTAGACCCGCCGCACCGTGGGCCACAATGGGCATGAGCAAATAGAGCAAGAGACCAAATCCGAAACTGATCGCCAAGGTGACCAGACGTCGAGCATTCAATAGATTCCAACCTGCGATCCAACCGAGGGCTAATAACCAAAGGGGAGCGTAGGCCACCATCGACCAATCGTTGGCGCAACCGAGCCCGATGACGAAAACGAACTGTTGAAGGCGGAAATCTCGTTCATCCAAATGATACTGCGCGAGACAGCGGGCAGCGAAGGCAAACAGGAATAAATTGACCATTTCCCCCGTGACCGCCGTGGCGTGTTCCCAAAAGGTGAGTTGAAACCCGAGCAGGCCCGCGGCGAGGATAGGCGGCACCCAATTGAAGGCGATGTCGAGCGGAAGACCTTCCAGCTGACCCCGAATCCTTTGGGAATGAGTGCGGTCCGCGGGGAAAATCGCGACACATCGGGCTAGGAGTCCGACGCTTCCGGCGGCGAGAAACGCGGTGAGAATGTTGGCGGCCAGCGGCAATTGCGACTCGGGCACGAGCCGAAGCGGTCGTGTGAGCAACCAGAGCAACGGGGTTTGAAAGGGGATTTGGCCGTCCCAACCGCCTATTTGGGCTACCGGACTCAGGCTACTCGCCGAGATCCAGTGATTGAGGGACGCCAAATAGACCAGGAAAAACCCGGCGGCGAGGATCCACGGCAACACACGGGTGGCAAAACGGCGCGGCTGCTCCGAACGGTGGTCTGACATAGGCAACGGGTGAAACCTGACGTGTAGAGGGCGGTTGCCGAAAGGAAAAAATGAGCGGGGACATTTTTAGTCGAGACTGCGGTCACCGACGGGCACGGCAGTAGCCTTCTCCGAGGACGTCACGGAGGGGATCGGATTCCGGGCCCGCAAATCCAAGATGCAGGTGCCGGGTAAACCCCTCCGCTTGCCGAAAGTTGCGCGAGCGCCGCCCGATTTCCACCGAATCGGCCGTCGCCGCCGCCAAATAGCTGTTCATTCCTTGCGACGCGTCGAGCCATTCCTGTTGGCTGCGATGGCAGGCGAGCGCGGCGAGTTTTTGCGCGTGAACACTGGTGGTATCCACGTAAAATTCGGGCCGCCACGGTTCACGCAAGGGACCGCACAAGCCGTGTGGGGCGGAATGATAAAGGGTGACGGGCGCGAGACTCGGCTTTCGTCGCGGCACACTCCGATAGTTTGGAATCCCCCGTCCGAAGGCCGCCGTAACGGTCAATCGACAGGTCACCATGTGGTCTTCCATGTAGTCCAGCGGTGGATGGGTGAGGATCGCCAAGGGTTCTACCTCTCGGATCAATGCGCAAATGCGTCGTAGATTTTTGTCCGAATAGAAAATCTGTAGATCGTTACCCAGGGGAGGATGCCAAGTGGCGCCCAGGAGTTTAGCCGCGGCTTGGGCTTCCCCAGCCCGAGTGGTCGCCGTCCGTTTTGCGGTCATTCGGGTTGAACCCAGATCGCCCGTCGACAGATTGCAATAATGCAAATCCCAACCCGCTGCCCCCAATCGTAACAGGGTGCCCGCCGCTCGAAATTCAAGGTCGTCCGGGTGAGCAAAGACGGCGAGGACGGCGGGCATAGGGTCAAAGCCGAACCGGTTTACCCGTGGCCGCGCTTTTGTCGGCCGCAAAAATGAGTTGGTGCGACTTGTAGGCCTCCCAGAACGAGGTCTGAGACATCTCCCGGCCGGCGGCGATCGCCTCGAAATACTCACGGAATTGGCTCTCGTACGGATGATCCTTCACATCTCCCGAATCGACGGAACCGCAGGAAAGTTGGCTCCATTTCGCCTTGTTCAACCCACCGAGTTTGGTGCTATGAAATTTGTCGTCGAGCAACGACCCATGCGATCCGACCAGATGGGTATGGAAATAGTAGGGCTGAAGACAGTCCAGGCAGGACGTGGTCTTGCCCACTCGACCGTCGGCGAATTTCACCAGATTGAGCTGGGTCGTGGGAAAATCGTAGGGAGCGAAGTACTCGCTTTTTGAAGCAGTGCTGTACGACGTGACCTCGACCGGAACCGCCCCTTCCAGACACATCAGTAGGGCATCGAGAGCATGGCATCCCGCGCTCAGCAAACTCGAACCGCCTTCCGCTTTCTTGGAGGACCAGCGGAACTGACCGTACCAGGGGCCAACTCCGTGGAAATAGTCTACCTCCGCAAGATGCACCTCGCCCAGCAACCCGGCGTCGAGGACGGATCGAATGGTTTTGAATTGGCTGGACCAACGGACTTCAAAGTTGACACAGGTACGAAGTTTCGGCGCCTTTCGGGCGGCAGCGGCCATGAGTTCCAAGTCTTTTCCATTGAGAGCCAGGGGTTTTTCGCAGATGACGTGTTTACCGGCGGCCAAGGCGGCCAGGAATTGCTTGGGATGCTCTTTGGGAAACGAGCAAATGTCGATGACGTCCAGGGACGGATCCGACAGCATCGCTTTAACCTCGGTGTAGGCTTTAATGGGCGAACCATACTGTTTCGTGAGGGCTGCCTCGTCCAGTGGGCGGCCGCTGTAGATGGCCGTGACTTGGGCCAGTCCGGTGGCGTTGAGGGCAGGAATGTGCGCGGTGGCAACCCAGCCGTGACCGATTACTCCGACGTTGAGCTTTTTCATGAGCGGTGTGTCCGTGACTAGTGAGGCGCAAAACTCGCCCCTGCTCAATACCGAAGCGAGAGCCCGTTTGGCAAGGCGGCTGAAGCGATTCCGAGCCGAGGGCTCTCCGCACAACAGGAAAGTATAAAATCTTCGATGCTTCGTTTATATCCGTGGCGTCCAAAGGGGGTGTTTTCTTGTGGTGTTCTCCGCGATGAAGAGGATGGCGCAGGGGCCGACGCCGGGTGCGTTGGCGTCGGTGAAGGTTGCGGTGTTGGTACCGTTTGATCGGGAATACCCGTCGCCAACGAAGCAAAAAGCGGAACGGAAATGAGGGACAGCGGCAACGAATCCGTCCTTAGGGAAACGGCAGAACCAAGATGCGATAGAAGGCCGAGAGCGCGGGGTTGTTCAGGGTGACCCGCTTTTGGGTAGCGCTGGCGGTTACGGTGCTCACCGTCGTCCACGGGCCACCCAGAACCTCCACCCTTTGGATTTCGTAGCTCCGGCCAGGCACACTCATATTTATGGGTGAAATGGTTTGGACGATTTGCCCGGTTCAGTTGCGTTTTGAGAGCGAGAAACGGTTACTTTGGCGGGGACCCGACTCGTTTGCGGAGAACCCTCTTGAGCCCTAACAATCCAGCCATTATGAGTCAGGCGTGAATGCTGCCACCGAGGAAATTATTCAAGTCTGCGAAGCCCTGCCGCCGGAGAAACAATCCGAAGTCATCGACTTCGCCAGATTTCTGCTCGCACGGCAGGATGATAAGTGCTGGGAGCAATTGCTGGCCGGACCGCAATCCCGTCCCCGACTCGACGCCTTTCTACGCGAATCCGCAGCAGGGGCTGATGGACCGCTTGAAACGATTTCGATAAACTCTTTGGGTGAATGAAAGGCCCGGTATTCGTGCCGGGTTCGCCGAGAATGCCTGTCGCCCACGGGAGGAAGGAAAGATCGGGAGGGATTTCAGGTTGGTGCTCCGTTCCGGGTCACCGGGTTAGGCCCAATGATGGATTCGTTGCGGCGTAGTCTGACCCAGATGTTGCCGGTTTTATGGTCGAGTGGAAGGCCGATGCCGCCGTGATCGGGCATCGCGAATACTGGCGTTAGCACCAGTCAGCACCAACTTAGCGCTGCCGCCCGTATGTCTTCGTCGCCTCGGTCACTCATCCTGCTCGTGCTCCTGGAGAGCGCAGGTGGCCTCGTGCTCTGGGGCGCTCCCGATGACCTGCGCCCAAGCCAGCCGGTTCGAAGTGAAGTTTCGCCGAAAAAGGTTCACTGGGCATTTGTAACGCCGCAAGCGGTGTCCGTGCCCGCGGTCACCAACGAGGCCGCCGTGCGGAATCCAGTGGATCGTTTTATTCTGTCTCGGCTCGAACAGGAAGGCGTCGCGCCGGCGCCGGAGGCAAACCGGGTGACATGGCTACGACGCGTCCACTTAGATCTCACCGGACTGCCGCCAACTCCCGATGAGACCACGCGGTTTCTCGCGGACCTCCGGCCGGATGCTTACGAACGCAGAGTCGACGAGTTGTTGGCCTCGCCTCACTACGGGGAGCGTTGGGCGCGGTGGTGGTTGGATGTCGCCCGGTATGCGGATTCTAATGGGTATAGTATTGACGCGCCGCGCTCCATTTGGCCGTGGCGCGACTGGGTGATTCGGGCTTTCAATGAGGACCTCCCGTACGATCAATTTCTCATCGAGCAACTGGCCGGCGATTTGCTCCCCAACGCCACGCCAGCACAACACGTCGCCACCGGATTTCATCGCAATACCCAGATCAACGAAGAAGGTGGAATTGATCGTGAACAATTCCGCATTGAGTCTGTAATGGATCGGGTCAACACCACGGGCACCGCCTTTTGGGGAATAACGATTGGTTGCGCTCAATGTCATGATCACAAGTTCGATCCGCTGACTCAACGCGATTATTTTCAACTCTACGCGTTTTTCAACCAACAAGAGGAACCCAATTTTGAAGTGATCGGGCAAACCGCCAGCGCGTCCGAACTGCATTCCCAGCTTCGGGAAGCGGAGGCGGAATTTGATCGCTACTTTGGGACGGTGGGTGGAGCTTTAGCGAACTGGGAAAAGGCGCTCACTTCTGAAACAAGAACCGCCCTGCCGACCGCCGCCCGCACCGCACTTGAAACGTTGAACCCCCAACGCACTCGCGCCCAAAAACGGATCATCTTCACCGCTTCAAACCTGCAGGATTCAGGCTATCGACAACGGGAGCAACGCCTAGCGGATCTCGAAGCCGGTCGCAATGCCTGGGTCAGCACCCTGGCACCTCAAACCGATTCACCGACTCATCGTGACCTCAGCGACCTACCGGCAAGCCTCCACCGCACGTCCGGAATTGGCTTTGGTCGACCCCCTCAATCGGTTGCGGGCTCGGCAAAGCCGATTGCGTTTGGACGCCGAGGTGATCCGGGATGTCGCGCTGGCGGCGAGTGGCAAACTGGAATTGCGAATCGGTGGACCGAGCGTTTTTCCGCCGCAGCCGGACGGGGTGATGGCCCTCGGGCAGTCGCGGCGCGAATGGAACTCGGCGACGGGGGCCGATCGTTATCGGCGTGGGTTATATACTTGGTGGTGGCGGGCCAGGCCACATCCGGCCTTGGCCGTTTTTGATGCCCCAGACGCTTTTACGACGTGTACTCGCCGTCTCCGCTCCAATACGCCACTGCAAGCCCTAACACTGCTGAACGACTCCGCCTTTGTGGAGCTTGCTCGTGCCTTGGCGGAACGGGTTCAGCGGGAAGCGGCTCCGGAAAACCGGCTCGACCGTGCCTTCCGTCTATGTCTTACCCGACCGCCTCAACCCCCTGAACGCGAGCGTTTGCAGAAGCTTTGGGACGAAGAACGACGGGATCACGATGAAGCGTCCGCCTGGGTCAGTGTGGCTCGAGTGCTCCTCAACTTAGACGAAACGATTACCCGCGAATGAAACTAGACCGAGACATGGCCGAGGGCCGGGAGGAAATCCGATTGCGAAGGAGCCTTCGTAGCGATCCTGCGGGGGGTACGGGAGTGTTGCCCACCGCGAATCATTCGACGTTGCAAATCGAGACGCGTCGGCATTTTTTAAGTCGATGCGGAGTGGGCCTGGGTGCGATGGCGTTGGCGTCCCTTTTGCGACCGAATTCTGCATTGGCCGCGGCGGCCACGATGGGTTCTGCCGCACCACCGCTGGCCCCTAAGCCAACCCATTTTCGGCCCCGCGCAAAAAATGTGATTTACCTGTTTATGGCGGGCGGCCCTTCGCAGTTGGAACTTTTCGATTACAAACCCCGCCTGAACGAACTCAATGGTCAACCGATTCCAGATTCGTTGCTCGTCGGCAAGCGGTTTGCGTTCATGGACAGTTCTTTCAAGAATCGAAATACCTTACTCGGTTCACGGCGCTCGTTTCGGCGCCACGGAGAATCTGGGATGTGGGTGAGCGAGTTGTTTCCGCACATGGCAACGATCGTCGATGACGCCGCCTTCATCCGAACCTGTGCGACCGATGTCTTCAATCACGCCCCGGCCAAACTGTTCATGAACACCGGATCGTCCCAGTTCGGACGGCCGAGCATGGGGGCTTGGGTTACGTACGGGCTGGGCAGTGTGGCGGACAATCTTCCTGGATTTGTAGTGCTCCAAAGCGGACCGCGCGGACCGCGGGGCGGGGCCGTGAATTGGGCGAGCGGCTTTCTTCCCAGTACTTATCAAGGGGTCCCCTTGCGCAGCCAAGGCGAACCCATCATCAATCTCGCACCGCCCAAAGGCCTGGACGACACCCGCCAACGA
This sequence comes from Verrucomicrobiota bacterium, assembly GCA_043788645.1. Lineage (GTDB taxonomy): Bacteria > Verrucomicrobiota > Verrucomicrobiia > Limisphaerales > UBA9464 > CANIZL01. The sequence continues at coordinate 7,314 of JAYVTS010000105.1, read as the reverse complement.
CGGGTGCTGAAAGCGATCAAAGATCTCAATTTGGGCCATTTGGTGGAGACCGGTGATCCCGAAATCGCCACCCGGATTGCGGCCTATGAGATGGCCTATCGGATGCAAACCAGCGCTCCGGAAACCATGGATCTCCGAGGCGAATCCGTGGCCACCCTCGGCCGGTACGGGGTAGACCCAGCGCAACCGTCCTTCGCCCGAAATTGTCTACTAGCCCGTCGCCTCGTGGAACGCGGGGTCCGATTTGTACAATTGTATCACACCAATTGGGACAGCCACGGTGGGCCCGGCGAAAATTTGGACAATGATTTTGAGAAGGTCTGCCGTGAAGTGGATCAGGGCAGCGCCGCCTTGGTGAAAATTCTGAAGGCGCGTGGGTTGTTGGACGATACCCTGGTGATTTGGGGGGGCGAATTCGGACGGACTCCCATGGGCGAAAATCGAGAGAAAACCGGACGCAATCACCACATTGAAGCGTTCACCATGTGGTTTGCCGGTGGGGGCGTGCAGCCGGGCCTCATCCTGGGGGAAACAGATGAACTCGGGTTCGGCCCGGGTTCCTTGGTGGATCGGGTTCATGTGCATGATCTTCACGCCACCGTGCTGCATTTGCTCGGGATCGATCACCTCAAGCTCACTTACAGCTTTCAAGGGCGCGATTTTCGGCTGACGGATGTGGCCGGAGAGTTGGTGACCAAACTATTCAGCTAGCTCGGGGCTGGTTTCCAATTCACGGACGGATTCAAGTTTCAAGTTTTGGCCTACTTTCCTTGGCCTGCCGAGTTTGGTTCGCGTACTGCTTCTCTCCGTACGCTATGCCGTCCCGTTCCGCTGCCGTCCCTGCCCCGCTTCGCCGTGAGTTCAAAAAGCTCATGGCGGCCAATCGTTCCGAGATTGCCATCCGCATCTTCCGCGCCGCCACCGAACTCGGTCTCAAAACCGTGGCCGTTTTCGCCCAGGAAGACCGCTTCTGTATGCACCGCTTCAAGGCGGACGAAGCGTATGTGGTCGGCACCGGTAAAGGCCCCGTTGCCGCCTATCTCGATATTGAAACCATCGTTGCCCTAGCGAAGGAATGCGGGGTTGACGCCATCCATCCCGGTTACGGATTTCTGTCGGAGAACGCCGCCTTCGCCCGAGCTTGCGCCGCCGCCGACATTGCCTTCGTCGGGCCGCGGCCAGAATTGCTTGACTTAATGGGTGACAAAACGGCTGCTCGCGCCCTCGCTCAACGGATTGGGGTGCCGACCTTGCCGGGTACCGAAGCCGCCCTGTCGAATCGGGATGAAGCGCTCAAGGCGGCGAAACAAATCGGATTCCCGCTCATTATCAAGGCGGCCTTCGGCGGCGGTGGGCGGGGGATGCGGGTGGTCCACAAGGGGGCGGAGCTAGCCAGTCTGCTCGAGGAAGCTCAGAGCGAAGCCGAGCGCGCATTTGGCAACGCCGCCGTGTTTCTCGAAAAATACATCCCGCGAGCCAAACACATCGAGGTCCAGATCCTCGGAGATCAACATGGCAACGTCATCCACCTGCACGAACGCGATTGTTCCGTGCAACGACGACATCAGAAAGTGGTCGAAGTCGCCCCCTCGTTTGGTCTCCCGGAGCAGGTGATAAAAGAACTGTGTGATGCCGCCGCGCGGATGGCCCGGGAGATCAAATACGACAATGCCGGTACGATTGAATTCCTTTACGATTTAGATCAGCACAAGTGGTTCTTCATTGAGATGAACCCGCGCATTCAGGTCGAGCACACCGTCACGGAGGTCATTACGGGACTTGATTTGGTTCGGGCTCAAATACTGATTGCACAAGGGCACAGCCTGCATAGTCGCGAAGTCGGGATGCCGTCTCAGCGGGACGTGCCGCGAAACGGCTACGCCATCCAAAGCCGAGTGACCACCGAAGACCCCGAAAATAAGTTCATGCCGGACTATGGTAAATTGCTCGCCTATCGGTCGCCCGGCGGTTTCGGTATTCGGCTCGACGGCGGGATGGGCTATTCCGGGGCGGTCATCACCCCGTTTTATGATTCCATGTTGGTCAAGGTCATTGCCTCGGGGCAGACCTATGAAATTGCGATGGACCGGATGGATCGTGCATTACGTGAATTTCGGATTCGCGGAGTTAAGACTAATATTCCGTTTCTCGAAAACGTTATTCGGAACGACACCTTTCGCTCCGGCCAGGCCACGACGGCCCTCATCGATACGACTCCTGAATTATTCACGTTTAAGGCGCGCAAAGATCGGGCGACGAAACTCCTCAATTTTTTGGGCGGCGTGATTGTGAATGGCAATCCCCATGCAAAAGGATTTTTGCCGGATAAACCGTTCGCGGCGGCCAAAGCGCCCATGCTCACCGCCGTGGAGCTTAAAACAAAGCTGCCCCGGGGGACTCGCGATCTATTGCTCGAATTAGGTCCCCGCAAATTCGCGGAATGGACCGCGAAACAAAAGCGGCTGCTCATCACCGACACGACGTTCCGGGACGCTCATCAATCGCTCATGGCCACGCGGGTTCGCAGTTATGACATGCTGGCCTGCGCGGACGCCTTGGCCCGGCGCGTAGGGGAGGCTCAGACCGGTTTGTTCTCTCTGGAAATGTGGGGCGGCGCGACCTTTGACACCACGATGCGTTTTCTCAACGAGGACCCGTGGGAACGCCTCCGGCAATTGCGGGCGAAGATTCCCAATATCTGTTTCCAGATGCTCTTCCGCGGCTCGAACGCGGTGGGTTATTCAAACTATCCGGAACATGTGGTGGCGGGATTTGTAAAACATGCGGCGGAATCGGGGATGGATATTTTCCGGATCTTCGATTCCCTCAATTATCTACCGAATCTAAAGGTCGCCATGGAAGCGGTGCAAGGGACCCACGCCCTCTGCGAAGCGGCACTCTGCTACACGGGGGATATCCTCGACGAACGTCGTGACAAATTTTCCCTCAAATACTACGTGAATTTGGCGAGGGAATTGGAACGAATGGGCGCCCATTTCCTCGCGATTAAGGACATGGCCGGCCTTTGTCGGCCATTAGCCGCAAAAAAACTGGTCAAGGCTTTGAAAGAAGAAATCGGTCTGCCGATTCACTTCCACACTCATGACACCGCAGGCACCCAGGCGGCGGCCATCCTCAATGCGAGTGAGGCGGGCGTAGACGTCGTTGATCTGGCTTTGGCAAGCATGTCCGGAAGCACTTCGCAACCCAATCTGAATTCGATTGTCGCCGCCCTTCAACATTCTCCTCGAGATACAAAGCTAGATCTGGCGGCCTTGAACGAGTTCTCGGATTATTGGGAAAAAGTCCGCGAACACTATGCCCCCTTTGACACCGCACCGAAGACGGGTTCCGCCGAAGTCTATTTGCACGAAATGCCGGGCGGACAATATACGAATCTTAAAGAGCAGGCGGCGAGCATGGGAGTTTCTCATAGGTGGCCGGAAATTGCCCGGATCTATGCGGAGGTGAACCAGCTCTTTGGCGACATCGTCAAGGTGACCCCGTCGAGCAAAGTCGTGGGCGATATGGCGTTGTTCCTGTTCAGCCGCGGAATTAAGACGGTGGATGTAGTGAATCTCGAGCCCGGAACGACGGGCTTTCCCGAGAGCGTCGTCGATATGCTGGGGGGTGGCCTCGGTTGGCCAGAAGGCGGTTTCCCAGCACCCGTGCAACGCGTTGTCTTAGGTGAGAAACGGGCCAATGAAGCCCAGCTCGCTTACAAAGAAGGGCGCACTGGGAACCAGGCGCCACCGATCCATCTCGAAAAAGTGAGAAAAGAACTCGCTGAGAAACTCAAACGCGAACCGAATGAAGATGATATTTATTCGCATCTGATGTATCCGGCGGTCTTTGCCGAGTTCGAGAAACATCGACGAGAGTATAGCGAGGTCAGCGTCTTGCCGACCACCGCCTTTTTCTATGGATTACGGCGCGGTGAAGAAATCACGGTGGAAATCGAACCGGGCAAATCACTGATTATTCGCTTGATCAATGTGAGTGATCCGGATAAAGACGCACGCCGGACCGTCACCTACGAGCTAAACGGGGTGACCCGCGAGACTTATATTGCTGACAAGAAGGTTTCGCCGCAGACCAAGAGTCGGGCCAAGGCCGATCATGCAGACCCGTTGCAGGTGGGAGCACCGATCCCGGGGCTTGTGAGCAGCATTTCCGTGTCCGTTGGCCACAAGGTGGTTAAGGGGGAAAAGCTACTGATGATGGAGGCGATGAAAATGCAAACAACCGTTTACGCGCCGACCGATGGAATCATTGCGGAACTGCCGGTAGCGGTTGGGGACACCGTGGCGAGCAAGGATTTGTTGGTGAAACTAAGGATTTAACCCAGAATTCCCCGGGGCGGGTGCCGCCCCGGCACCCGCGCGCGGCACCGCACGCGCGTTTTTGTCGGCGAGTTAAAGGTTTCTCAGCGATCAGCGTTGCACCTGTTTCAACGCGTTGCGGACCTGTTTCTCCTGGAAATGCTGCGCATCATCGACCTCTTTGAAACGAGTTACGAGTGATACGAGTCCTCATCTTGCCCGCGTAACATCCACAGACTTGTAAACGGCCGGTGGTCGGGTTAAAAAAATGGGGAGTTGCGGGGAGCGCATCCTATCCGAAGGATAGGATTTTCGTGAAGTTCTTGTTTTTTGCAGTTACCGTTTTTTCTCTAACTTATGACAAAGCAGATTTTGCGAAGACTTTCGCCTCTTTTCTCGGCTCGCTGGGGGGTGGCTTGCGCCTTGGCTGTCACTCACTTCAACGTCGCCTTCGCCGAGGATAGGGAGCCGTCCGTGATTACGCCCGGAACTCAGGGTGCCCCACCCTCAGACGCAATCGTCCTCTTTGATGGTCGTGATTTGTCCGCGTTTAAGGACGAAGCGGGGGGTGCGCCCAAGTGGAAAATTGAAAATGGATACGCTGAGGTTCAGGGCGGAGGCATTTTGACGAAACAAGAATTTGGGGCAGTCCAATTGCACGTTGAGTGGGCCACACCGGTAGAAGTAAAAGGGGATGGCCAAAATCGTGGAAACAGCGGCGTCTATCTCCAGGGTCGCTATGAAATTCAGGTTTTGGACTCTTACCAAAACAAAACTTATTTCAATGGTCAAGCGGGCGCCTTCTATCTGCACAATGCACCCTTAGTGAATGCCTGCCGTAAACCCGGTGAGTGGCAGACTTATGATATTGTGTTTCACCCGCCCACACCCGGCGCCGACGGAAAAATTTCCCCCGGCTCCTTCACGGTGCTCCACAACGGAGTGTTGGTTCAGGATCATATTCCGGTTAAAGGCGATGCTTCAACCGCCGCCAAATTCTCGGGGGCAACCCCCACCGGCCCACTTTTCCTCCAGAACCACGGAAATCCCGTCCACTACCGCAACATTTGGGTGCGTCCGTTGGAATAGGTGCAGGGCCACTGGGAACCCGTGCCCGCACCGCTGCGAACGTCACTTTCTAGAACACCTATTCCAATGCGTTCAACCTTCTCTGGCAGGATTTGGCTTTCCTACCTGCTGGCAGTGATCGGGCGCTACGTTGGGGCGGGGTCGGATCATTGTGGTGACGGATTCTGGTTGGATTTCCGCAAACGCATTGAATGGTGTCGGCATTGGGGGGTATTACATTGCTGACCACGATAACCCGGAGATTATCCAACGGATGGTGGATTGGGCGGCAGGAAAAAACGGAAATCCGTGACACCAATTGAAGGGTAGGCCGGTACGTCAGTTCCGAAACTATTTGAGAGATCCATGAAGCCCGCGCTAGCCCGAATCATCGCGGGAACCGTTTGCTTGGTGTTCCACTTTGGTTTCCTAGGGGTGATCGCTGAGACCGCGCCGTACCTCTGGGCACTGCATTTGGAGAAAAAATAGAGTGTCGCTATGCCCAAAAATAAGACGCAATGAGAGTCGCTGCTGTCCTTCTGTTCGCAGCGGGAAATTCGGACCTCCCAATCCATGTTCTCCCCTGTTTTCCGGCATCAACGGCTCATTAAAGCGAGGCGTAAAAACAAGACGAAATTAGACGGACACTCGCCCCGGCCCTCTCCCCGAGGAGAGGGGGAAATTTGCGGCGCAGCGTGGCTTTGCCACCTCTTCCACGGACCGCGGTTGGGTCCCGTGCTTTTGACGGGATCAACCGCAGCTCGCTACTAATCTCGGCGTGCGGTTTGAATCAATCGTACGCGCCTATTCCTAACCACGTTTCTCACCCTAGCCCTCTCCCCAGGAGAGGGAACTGCGGCGACAGAGCCGCGATCCGCGGCCGGTCCTTCCCCTCTCCTCGGGGGAGAGGGCCGGGGCAGGTTTACTCAAATGCATTCGCTAACTGCTTTGGGGGAGTGTCAAGCCCCTTGAGCAAAGGCACGGCCATGTCGGAGAATGAATGGCGGAACGTCTTACGGTCCGAGCTCAAACAACTGCGTCGGCTGGTCACTCGGGAAGGAGAGCGTCTGCTCATACCCGTCACCCTGAAATTCGTTGACCTTTGTCGGTTCGGTCGCATCGAGACGTGGACGCTGCCAGAGTTCGTAGTTGCTGCCTCCCCGCGTGGGCAGCGACAACGTCACCTGGGCAGATGAATTCCGAACGAGGGCGAGCTGGCGATCTGCATCCGTGGGTATGCGCAGAACTCCATTGACGACGGCGTTGATTGCCGCCTCCGGGCTCACCTGAGCAATCGAACGAGCGAAAACTGCCAACCCTCCACTTGCATCGAACTGTAACCCCGCCGCATTAGCGCTCACGAATGGTTGTCCCGTGGAATCGAGCGGGACCATCGGTAGTCTGGCGTCGTATAACCAATCCACCTCGCCGTTCAGCGACCACCGATAGATTCGATCCAGTCCGCTACGCCGTTCAAAGGCGTAAACGAGTCCGTCCGGGCCGAAAACAGCGGTGGGAGCTGGATAGGGTAGCGGAGATGCTAAGGCGTTGAAGGGGATTGCTTTGATTGATTCTGCCGAACCTCGAAGGTGACTTGGTTCAGTTTTCGGGATGCGAAAACAATTCGGTCGACCTGACGAGGCGCAGCAGTGTATTTTGGATGAGCTCCAAATCGTGCTCGCTCAATCATCGCAACTTCCACGCACGGGTGAGTTATTGAAAGCTCATCACTACCTGGGTGATCTAAAACCGGTCGCTGAACGTCTCTATTACTTGGTCATCGATCCCCAAGGCCAATGGCTTGCGATTCTACTCTTCAGCGGTACCGCCAAGCACCTGCGCCACTGCGATCAATGGATCGGCTGGAACAATGAGCAGCGCCGTCGTCGCTTGAGTTTGATTACCAACAACACCCGCTTCCTCA
>JAYVTS010000104.1:0-4982 GCA_043788645.1 Verrucomicrobiota bacterium | reverse complement strand
GACGACTGACCGCGAGGATAAAATTCCCGCCTACGGTCACGCGGGAATTGGCGAAGTCTGGATCATCAACTTGGCCGACCTGACCATCGAAGTTTATCGTGAACCGCATTTCACCGGCTACGGTTCAAAAACCATTTTGCGCGTCGGCGACAAAGCCAGCCCGCGGACTTTCCCCGACGTGGTTGTGGACGTGGCGGAATTGTTGGAGCGCTGAACCTCTCCGGCCGCGGCGACAAAGACGTGGCGCAAGTGGCGGAGAAGGTGAACGATCGGTTAGCGCTTATGTTGCATCAAAAACCAAACCTGACCCCTGGCCGGCCGCAAAAATGCACCGACTCAACTTCGCTCTGATACTATTTATCGCTCTGGGGCGGACCCCTCTGGCCCCGCTTCACGGTGGCGAGGCACCAACGGCCGCGGAAAGCGGGGCGTCGGCGGGTTGGAAACCCGTTGAGTCCACCCGGTCAGGATTGCTGCTCGAGCCACCGTTGGACCTGTCCGAATACACCCGGGAAGAGTTTGCCGCCGTCAGTGGGACGGTTGGGCCGGAGAAGATCCGCAAACGGTGGACCTCGGCTGTCAGCGCCCTTCCGCGCCACGCCCGCCAAGACGTGCATGGCCTGACGGAACCGGAGGTGAAGGACTACATGCGGCAGGCGCATCGGCTCTTTGATCAGGGGGCGGCCAATCCGGTTTCCGACGTGGGTTTGATCAGCACGCAGGAAGACGTGATCCGACGGCCCATGTACAATCACATAGCGGCATTCTCCAATGAGACCGCGCGGGTCTATCTGCTGGTGCAGCACCCGGCCGGCGAGACGAACTGGAATTACTTTTCCATCGTGCAAGACCTTACGACGGAGCCGCCCACAGATTACTTCGGTCGGCTCAAAGGCAGGGAGGTGAAGTTTGAGGGCACAAGCTGTTACAAATGCCATTCCTCCGGCCCGCTCGCCATCCACCCGGTGCGCGCCGACCTTGTGAGCGACGCGGCGCTGGCGGCGGCGCTTAGCGGATACATCGCCGATCAACCGCGCTCACGCTTTCATTTCCCACCGGACGACCCGCCGTCCGACTACGGAAAGCCACTCGCGTTGAAAGCCTGCACGAAATGCCATGACGCGGAAGGGGACCGGGCTCCGCTGTTCAAGGTTCAGGCGCATCCCATTCGAGTGCTGGTAGACTACGGTTACATGCCGCCCAAACGTCGGCTCACGCCTGGCGAACTTACGAAGCTAAAAGCGTGGTTGGAGCAGAAACCCTGAGAGTGCTTGGAAAACCCATCCCATGTCTCGGTTGCCTGTCGCCGCAAATCAGCAACCCGATTGCGCTCAGTTGTCACCTTGATAACCGACAATGGGGTCAGATCTACCATAGTCAATATTGTATATCTGACCCATTTGCCCCACTGATAGGAATTTGCTGTATACTGATTCGGCGGACCATGTCGGACGACCCAGTTCTGCCGGATCTCCTGATTCGCGCGCAGGTAGCCGAATTAAACCTGCGCCATTTGACCAACGACCGGCGCCGGACTCATTCGTTCCCCGACGTTGATTTTGAACTCGTCGGCTGACGGTGCGAGCTCCAGCAGCGGCCGAAGCGGAAGCGGCCGGCGACAGGAATTCAGCCCGGCGCGCGCAGATCTTTCAATTGAGCGCCGGATGCGTTGCTTTGAATATGGAGTTTTTCCGTGGAGGAGCATCGCCTCACGGGAGTAGCCGGAATTGCTACAATCGCTGAGTGTGACGAACAATCTTCAGCTGCGGCTCAGAGAAAGCGGGAATGCGCGTCGCCAACGGGATCAGAGCGGAACGGAGTTCAAGTTGGTGCTGCGCTTTATCAGATATGCCCTCCAGACTTCAATTCCCTGCGAACCTCATCGTGGTTTCCCAGAAAACAAACGTCGATCGAATCGTCCAGATCGAGGAAAAGGAAGCGAAGGTCGCGGTTACCACGGCATTCGAAAAGACGCCGCCCCAGTTTGCGGATTCCAATACCGCTGTGGACATGCGGACGGCCAAAAGTCTCTGACAATTGCAGGAGCGCATCCCAGCACTCGTCCCGCTGGCCCTTCGGCAGGACGGCGAGCCGAGAAAAGACCGGCGGTTTAACGAAGAGCGGCTTTTTCACGCTTCTGCCTTAAATCGTCGGTCGTCAGGAATTCCAGTTTGCTGGCCACCTTAAGGCGATCGTGTTCGGCGGTGGCTTTCCGCTCGTACGCGGTGACATCTTCGCCGGTCACGCCGTATTCGATCCAAGAATAGTCCGCGGCCTGCACCGGCACCTTGCGCAACGCGATGATTTCGGCTCCGGAAATAATCGCTACTTCGCCGCCATTGGCCGCAAACTTCAACCATTTACCGAGGTTCTTCTTCGCATCAGTGATGGTCAGCGTCGTCATAAAGATTCCATATCGGTTCCAAATGGTCCGATTGCAAGCCCGATTAATGCGGAGCACGCCCCCCTGCTCTCGCGCCATTCTTGGCAGTTGGTGACGGTATGCACGTCAAGAGTGCGGTGTCTACCAATCTGCTCCGTTCTGAGGCTCCAGTCTCTTAGATCAAAGCAGAGAGCTCAGGGGTCAGATCTACCATATCAATAACTGCTTTGGCAACGCTTTGGCGAACGCCTGCATTTCGGGCCGGGTCGCGGCCGTCGCCCGGAAATTGCGGACTCCTTGCGCCGCCGCCGCGTAACCGAGGCCAGGCACGTGGCGAACCCATTCCACCAGCCTCCAGCCCGAATGCCGCGTCACCACCGCGAACATCCCGTTGCAACCCCAGTCCCCGTGTTTCATGACGATCACGCACCAGGGCCGGCCCAATAGTCGTTCCGTCTCGCCGACGAGCCGTTCCCACGAGGGCCTCGACGCCGGTGCCACGCCCCGGGCCAATCGATTCTCAACGGTCTTGCCATGCCGCGAGCTTCGACCCCGACATACAATAGTCAATATTGTAGATCTGACCCATTTTCCCTCTGCCGACCGGCGTTTGCGGCCGCCGAAGTGCAGGCTGAACCGGCGGCCTTTCGCAAGATCGATGAGACGGTCAGCGATATCCTGAACTATGAATGCAGGATGGCTTGGTGAGTGGGGACTCTATGCAGGTGGATGAAACGGCCATCCGGTACCTGGAGCGCGATGAGCCGGGCAAAAGTCAGACCGGATTCTTGTGGGCCTACAGCTATCCCAAGGGGGATGTGGTTTTGGATTGGAAGGTCAGTCGATCGAGGGAAGGACCCGCCAAATTTCTTCGAGACTTCAAAGGAGGGACTTGATGGGACAATTGCCCAATCTGAAACAGGCCGAACTGAAAAACTACGTCCCCGCCGAGTGGATCAAGCGCCACCAAGAAGCCCGCGTGGTGCCCCAAAGTAGAGCAACATTAGCGACGCCGACAAAGCCGCCAGCCCGAATCTCCCGACGCCACTCAGCCTCGCTCACGCCAACAACTTCGACTTCCGGCCAACTTCAGGTAGAGCAGTTCCCCAGACGGATACGACTGAACGGTCCTGTCCCCTCCAGCGACGAGGATTCTGGCCGCTTCAAAGCCAAGGCGTCTTGATTTCTGCAATTGCTTTTCAAGCAACCGCCGTTAGCGTGAATCCATGCGGTTCTCGTGGGATCCCGCCAAAGAGCGCGCGAATGTGGCGCAGCATAGAGTGGACTTCACGGAAGCGCAGCAGGCCTTTGCCGATCCTCATGCCTTGGTGCTCTTCGACGCCGCCCATAGCGACCGTCGCGAGATTCGCTGGTGGCTGCTGGGACGGGTCGGCGCCCGAATCCTCCTCGTGCGCTACACCCATCGGCCGGAAGGCGTCATTCGCCTGATTGGGGCCGGTTACTGGAGGGAAGGACGCGACTACTATGAAAATCACTGGCAAATCCAAGACGCCTAATCCGCCGGTTTTCGACCAGGACGGCTACCAGGCCAATCTCCACGATCTCAACCGCACGCCACTGCCGAACCTCAAGAGAGTAAAGGTTCGCCCGCTCGGCTGGGGCGGTGCCCGCCTCGGGGCCGGCCGACGCTCCAGTGGACGTCAGCCCGTCCAGCTCCGGCTCACGCCCAAGACCCTTCGCGCCATCCGCGCTGCCGCCCGCCGGGAAGGCAAGACCCTCTCCGACCTAGCCGAGGAGCGACTGGCCGGCGTCTAAAGGGCTCGTTCCACCCGGCGAGCCACACGTCGCGCAGAATCACGATCTTGAACTGGTCCTTGGCGTCCTTGAAGCGGTTGGCCAGCTCGCGGCGTTCCTCCTTGTGGCCGATGTGCCGCGGCCACTTGGGGCGTCTTCGCCGCCGCTGGCCATCACCACTTTCAGCGTCACCGCGTCCCACTCAGGGCTCCTGTTTCAACTGTTCGAAGAAAGAGGGCAATGGGGTCAGATCTGAATGGCACTCACTTAAGCCTCAACAAATCCGTGGCAATTAGCGGCGATATCGGTTGCGGTGGGAGATCTCTTTGTAGTTGCGGCGATGACAGGTGAGTAACGGATAGGGCTTGGGCCTCCGCTTGACGGCACGAGGTTCTCTTCGGCCAGGACGTAGTGGGACCAGATCCTCAGCAATGCGACGATACATTTCATCCAGCAAGGCCCGGCGATGTTTCTGGGTTGAAGTCCGCAACAACGCGTCGCCAAAACTCAGCACCGCCGAGAGGGTGCCAGCAAAACTAATCCGTTTGAGCGAAGCGCTATGGCGGAGGCAGGCCTCTAACCCAATTCGCCGTAATAGGTTGTGCGAGAGTCGATGCATCCGAAGTTCCCGCGCCACCATTTCCGGAGTTTTGCAACCGAGCACGTCCATCTGAAGAGTCGATTTAATATCACGGAAAGCTAACTCCATCATCCATCGACGAAGATAGAGTCGAGCCAATTCTTTGTAAACATTCGGTAAACCCGGTGGTCGCGAAGTTTTTTCGAACTTTTGCGGGACACGCCGTGGTCCTGGTGATATTCTCGGTGGGTTGAGCGTTATTGA
>JAYVTS010000103.1:0-7979 GCA_043788645.1 Verrucomicrobiota bacterium | reverse complement strand
AAAAGCGCGACCGCATTTGCGGTCGCGCTTGGGAAACTCATAACTCTGAGAGGCTTGAGCCCGACTCAGTAGTCCATGCCGCCGCCGCCGCCGTGGTGCGGATCACCGGAGGGCTTATCTTTCTTCTCCGGAATCTCGGTAATGAGACATTCCGTGGTGAGCATGAGACCGGCGATCGACGCTGCGTTTTGCAGCGCGGAACGGGTGACCTTTTTGGGATCGACGACGCCGGCCTTGACGAGGTCTTCGTAATCGCCGGTGGCGACGTTATAGCCGTCATTGCCTTTACGGCGACGTACCTCTTGAACGATCAAGCCGCCTTCGACGCCGGCGTTGAAAGCCAACTCGCGGAGCGGGGCTTCAATGGCGCGACGGACGATGTCGACCCCGATTTGTTCGTCGTGGTCAGCGAGCTTCAGTGCCTCGATGGAGGGCAGGCAGCGCAGGAGCGCCACACCGCCGCCGGCCACGATGCCTTCTTCGACGGCCGCACGGGTGGCGTGCAACGCGTCTTCGACTCGGGCCTTCTTTTCCTTCATTTCCGTCTCGGTAGCGGCACCGACGTGAATGACGGCCACACCGCCGGCGAGCTTCGCGAGGCGCTCTTGCAGCTTCTCGCGGTCGTAATCACTGGTGGTTTCTTCGATCTGGCGGCGGATTTGATTCACGCGCCCCTGGATCTCCGAACTCTTGCCGTGGCCTTCGACGATGGTGGTGTTTTCCTTCTCGATGACGATACTCTTGGCCCGGCCCAGGTCAGCGATATCGAGGTTTTCGAGCTTAATGCCGAGGTCTTCGGTCAAGCACTTGCCACCGGTGAGGATGGCGATGTCTTCGAGCATGGCCTTGCGGCGATCACCGAAGCCTGGCGCTTTGACGGCGCAGACGTTGATGGTGCCACGGAGCTTGTTCACGACGAGAGTAGCGAGGGCTTCGCCTTCGACTTCTTCGGCAATGATCAAAAGCGGCTTGGCCGTTTTGGCAACCTTTTCGAGCAACGGAAGCAGGTCTTTGAGCGAGCTGATCTTCTTTTCATAAATGAGGATGTAAGCGTCTTCGAGCTTCACTTCCATCGATTCCGCGTTGGTCACGAAGTACGGGGAGAGATAACCCTTATCGAATTGCATCCCCTCAACGACGTCGAGCGTGGTTTCGATGGTCTTGGCTTCTTCGACCGTGATGGTGCCGTCTTTGCCGACCTTATCCATCGCGTCGGCGATGATCTCGCCGATGGTCGTATCCCAGTTTGCGGAAACCGTGGCGACCTGCTTGATCTCTTCTTTGTCCTTCACCTTTTTGGTGATCTTAGCGAGATGGTCGGTGGCCGCTTCCACGGCCTTCTGAATACCCCGTTGTAGGGACACCGGATTGGAGCCCGCGGTCACGTGCTTGAGGCCTTCGCGATAAATGGCTTCCGCGAGCACGGTGGCCGTCGTGGTGCCATCGCCTGCGATGTCGGAGGTCTTGCTGGCAACCTCGCGCACCATCTGGGCGCCCATGTTTTGGTAGGGGTTCGAGAGTTCGATTTCCTTAGCGACGGTGACGCCGTCTTTGGTCACGGTCGGCGAACCGAACTTTTTGTCGATCACGACATTGCGGCCTTTGGGGCCGAGGGTGGCTTTGACGGCCCGAGCGAGGAGTTCAACGCCTTTCAGGAGTTCCTGACGCGCGGCCTCTTGGAATACAAGTTGTTTAGCTGCCATAAAATTTTAGAAAATGAGGATGAGCGAAAATGGAGGAGACAAATTTAGGCGATGATGGCGATGAGATCGTCGGCGTTGAAGATCTTATACTCCTTGCCATCGATCTTGACTTCGGTGCCGCCGTACTTGGAGACCAAGACTCGGTCGCCGAGCTTCACTTCAAAAGGTACCAACTTGCCATCGTCATCCTTTTTGCCAGTGCCGAGTGCACGAATAATGCCTTCCGAGGGCTTTTCTTTCGCGGAGTCAGGAATGATAATCCCGCCCTTTTTGACTTCCTTCTCTTCGACCTGCTCCACGAGGACGCGGTCACCGAGGGGTTTCACATTGAGTGCCATAGTATCTGTTTTTGTACGTGTGTTATTTCGGTTCGTTGCGTGTGAACAACTCCGGCCGCCCCAGGCGAACCGGAAAAGTAGCTAGAAACCCGCCGAGCGGTTGCTCGCACAGGTTCGGTAAAGACGATGCCGCCGTAATCGTAATCGTGATCATGAATCTTAGATGAACTCGGGAGCTTCCAGTCAGGACTTCTTTTCGTCCACGACATCCGCATCAATCACCGGACCGTCATCGACTTTTTTGCCCGCCTGCCCGGCCTGACCGGCGTCAGCGGCGGGTTCAGGCCCGGCTGCACCCTCAGCCTTCGGCTGTTCACCCGCCTTCGCATACATTTCGGTGGTGGCGGCCTGCATGACCTCGTTAATCTTATCCAGCGCGCTCCGGAGCGCAGCGGTATCGGATCCTTTCACGGCGTCCTTGCCCGCGGCAAGTGCCGACTCAATCGTCGCCTTCTTGTCAGCGATCTTATCCCCGTTTTCCCTCAGGAATTTTTCGGTCCGATAAATCGTGTTATCGGCTTCGTTTCGAAGTTCCACCTCTTCGCGTCGGGTCTTGTCCGCATCCGCGTTGGTTTCGGCGTCACGCCGCATCTTTTCCACTTCGTCCTTGGACAGACCACTGGAGGCCGTAATGGCAATCTTGTGGGTCTTGCCCGTGCCCAAGTCTTTGGCACTTACGTTGAGAATTCCGTTCGCATCAATATCGAAGGTAACTTCAATCTTCGGCGCGCCTCGCGGCGCGGGTGGAATATCGGCGAGATCGAATTGGCCGAGCAATTTGTTGTCATTGAACATGGCCCGTTCACCTTGGCCCACCCGAATGGTGACCGCGGGTTGATTATCGCTGAAGGTCGAGAAAACTTCCGTCCGACGCGTCGGAATGGTCGTATTGCGCTCGATCATCTTGGTAAAGACCGATCCGGCGGTATCAATGCCCAGGCTCAACGGTGTGACATCCAAAAGGAGCACATCTTTCACTTCACCCTTGAGTACACCGCCTTGAATCGCGGCGCCGATGGCAACGACTTCGTCCGGGTTCACTCCCTGATGAGGCGGCTTGCTGACGAGGGTTCGGGCCGTCTCAACGACTCGCGGCATCCGAGTCATCCCACCGACCAGGACCAGTTCATCGATCTGGTCGATGGTCAAGCCGGCGTCTTTGAGACACGCCTTCGTCGGGGTGATGGTGCGCTCGAACAATCGGTCGCACAGCTGCTCCATCTTGGCCCGGGTCAGCTTCAGGCTGATGTGTTTAGGCCCGGACGCATCCGCCGTAATGAACGGCAGTGAGATTTCATAGAGTTGCGAACTCGAAAGGGCAATTTTCGCCTTCTCCGCCTCTTCCTTAATACGCTGGAGTGCATCGGGTTGTTTGCGGAGATCGAGACCTTGCTCCCGTTGAAACTCCCCCAAAACCCAGTCAATAATTGTATTATCCCAGTCGTCGCCCCCGAGATGAGTATCGCCGTTGGTCGCCTTCACTTCAAAGACGCCATCACCGATTTCGAGCACGGATATATCAAACGTACCGCCGCCCAGATCGTACACGGCGATCTTCTCATCTTTTTTCTTGTCGAGGCCGTAAGCGAGAGATGCAGCCGTGGGTTCGTTAATAATACGGAGGACATCCAAGCCAGCAATCTTGCCGGCGTCTTTCGTGGCCTGACGTTGGGAATCGTTGAAATAAGCGGGAACCGTAATGACTGCTTGGGTAATCGTTTCGCCCAAACGTGTTTCAGCATCCGACTTGAGTTTGGCGAGAATCATCGCACTAATCTCAGGCGGGCTATACGTCTTGGTGGCCCCTCCGTCTTCGACCTGAATATGAGCGTCGCCGTTGGCGGCTTTGACGACTTTGTAGGGCACGCGTTTAATCTCTTCCGCGATCTCATCAAACTTCCGACCCATGAACCGTTTCACGGAATAAACCGTGTTGCGAGGATTCGTAACGGCCTGGCGTTTGGCGGCGTCACCGATGACTCGTTCACCCGTCTTGGTGAAAGCCACCACGGACGGAGTGGTCCGCTTCCCTTCCGAGTTTTCCAATACAAGCGGTTCACCTGCATCCATGACTGCGAAGCAGGAGTTGGTGGTACCGAGGTCAATGCCGAGTATCTTGGCCATAAAAATCTTAAAGGATCTAGCGTCTCACTGCAATCGACGGGCCGAAGTCGAGAAACGGTTGAAATTCTGCTAAATTCAAGCAAAAACACCTGGAACGAGCGATCTGCGTCAGCTCGGAAGCGGAAGAATGTGTGCCAAAGTGTGTCAGTTTTGGTACGCTTCTTCGGGCAGAAGCGCCGTTGGAGTTCGGTTCGATTGGCAAACCTGTCCTTGACCGGATGGCGCGAACGGGCTTTTCTGGGTTCCGCATGAACCGCGTGTTCGCCGCCAATGCTGCTGTCGCCGTCGCTGCCCTTGAGGCCGCGGCTGCCGCTCGAGCTTGGGCTGCCGCCGGTTTGCCTGCGTTGGCTTCCGCGGTAGCCTGAAGTTCGTTCAGGCCTCCCCGCACCAACGCTCTCCCGCTCCCGGAGTTCAAATTCGGGTTTACGGCTCAACTCCCTTTCCCCTTTTAATTATGTCTCTTCCAGTTTCTCGCAATTTTGTGGCGGCTCACGTCGGTGGCATTCCGCGCTCCGGAATCCGCGACTTCTTTGACATCGTGCAACAAATGCCCGAGGCGATTTCGCTCGGTGTCGGCGAGCCGGATTTCGCGACCCCGTGGCATATTCGCGAGGCGGCTATCTATGCCCTTGAACGCGGACGAACCCAATACACTGCCAACCTCGGCTTGTTAAAGTTGCGCGAGTGCATTGCGGACTATGTCGATCAAAGGTTCGGGGTTCGGTATCATCCGAAGAACCAGATCTTGGTGGCCGTGGGGGTGAGCGAAGCCCTCGATCTCGCTCTCCGCGCCGTGTTGAATCCGGGGGATGAAGTGATTTATCACGAACCCTGCTATGTGAGTTATGCGCCGAGTGTCGTGCTTTCCCATGCCGTTCCGGTGCCCGTCGCGTGTCGGCCGGAAAATGGTTTTAGTGTCACGGCAGCCGCGATTGAAGCGGTCGTCACGCCGCGATCAAAAGTCCTGCTTCTCTCCTTCCCGACCAATCCGACGGGAGGCACCATGACTCGGGCGCAATTGTTAGAAATTGCCGAGATCGTGCGTCGTCATGATTTATTGGTTCTGACCGACGAGATTTATTCGGAGCTGACCTTTGAAGGACAGCATGTGTCGATTGCCAGTTTGCCGGGGATGGCCGAGCGAACGATTTTCCTCCACGGTTTCTCAAAGGCGTTTGCAATGACGGGCTTTCGGATTGGGTATGCGTGTGGTCCGGCGGACCTGATCGAAGCGATGATGAAGATCCATCAATACGCGATTATGTGTACGAGTATTATTGCGCAGGAAGCGGCGATCGAAGCGTTGTTGCGGGGAGATCGGGCGGCTGGAGAAATGCGTGAAGAATACAAACGCCGCCGCAATTTCATCGTGGGAGCACTCAACAGCATGGGACTCCCATGTCATCTGCCCCGCGGTTCATTTTACGCGTTCCCCGACATCCGTAGCTCGGGATTGGGGTCGAAAGAATTTGCCGTGCGGCTATTGCAGGAGGAGAAGGTCGCTGCCGTTCCGGGTGGGGCGTTTGGGCCCAGTGGAGAAGGATTTTTACGGATGTGTTTTGCCACCGCGTTTGACCAACTTCAGGTCGCCATGGATCGAACGGCCAAGTTCGTCGCTCGGGTACGGTCCCAAGGATGAGTGATGTTCAACCGCAATGGCTCGCGTTGGTTGAGCAACAACCGGGCTCCGATGGAGAAAAATCATCCGATGAATTCGGCGGGAAACCAGGTGTCAGTTCATCGCCGCAGTGCCACCCATTTCTTTGGAGCCGAGCTTGAACCAATCTCCTGAGAACGTCCCGTTCTGAAGTTTGAACTTAGCCAGAATGACGTCCGCGCCGCTGCCCGAGGAAACAATGAGGTATTTGCCCGTGCGGATCCCAAAGCCTTGCACCTTCGTCGTGCCAAAGGTCCAGGTCACGAGGTAGGGCTTTTGTTTGTCGCCCGACCCAACAATTTCTTCCGGCTTAATGCTCACTGTCCCGGCATAGGCCGCCCCGGTGGAAGGAGCCTTGGCGGACGAAATGGTGAACTCACCGTCCAAAGATTCCGGGCCTTTGAGTTCTTCGGTGCCGACATTTTTCGCGTCGCCGTCAATATACCACGGATACCACTTGCCCGACAACGTGCCGCCGTTAATTTCATAAATGCACATCCCTACGGTCTTCGGAGTTCCGTAAGCAGCGAAGACGATCGGATCACCGTCAACCATCTTGAACATCGCAACGCCCGACCACGAAGGCCCGCCTGCGCCGGTGTAGTCAAAAGTGACGGGATAAGCCTCCCCTTTCTTGGGGCCAAAGAGAATGTCGCCGGCATCGATTTTATCCACGGGACCATGTCCGTTAAGGACTTGCCATTTGCCCACGATGGGATCGCGGCGAGCAAGCGCTTCCGCTTCGGCTTGATTCTTGGTGATCTCCGCCCTTTGCGCCGCTTTCTCTTCATCCGTCAGAACAAATATTTCCGGCTTAAGCGTGTAGAGCACCGCGGTGAGCTGCGACTTGGTCAGCTCCGGCCCATTCACGCGGTAGAGCGCACTGGCGCCATTTTTCGGACAGATTTCGGGATGGTGATAGTATGCGACGACCTTGCCGCGGCGCCCGTGAACGATGTCCTCGCCATCGAACGTGGCCAACACCAAGCCCGCCGCCGAGTGGCGGACATCTGAGTCGTCGACGACCAACACCGTTTTGCTGCCGTCGTAGGTGGTGATTTCTTTCTCGCCCATGAACAACACGGATTTATTGCCGGATTCGACAATGAGATCCGGGTCGCCCTGCAAGGGATTCGGGAAAAAGTGGAGCAACCGCTTCCCGTTCGCGGCGGCTTCGATGAAAGTCGGGCTGGCCGCCCGGAGTGATGAGTCAGACATAAAAACAAAGGATAAACCAAAAGCCAAAGTGAAGGCGTGAACCGTTGGAATTTTTTTCACGGCATGCTTGAATCCGAGGTGGAGAAAACGGAGGCCGCCTTTCAACTCCGAGAAGCGGGCGCGGAGTCCGCTCGGGGAGGCGACGCGGCAAATCGAGAATTCAGCCGTAAATAAATAATCGTTCACACCCCGTTCTGAGGAATTCTTCTCCGCGGATTTCAGGAATTTTTAAAAATAACTTTCCCGCCCCATAGCCGACAACGAGGAACGGACTCCGGGCGCCGACACCCAGGGATCGGGTGACCGCGGGACAACAGGGCCATTTCTCAGCTTAGAAACGGCGACTGACCACATTTTTATTTTCCTAGATTGTCGACGGAGCCGCGGGATACCCCGAAAGGAGTATCGCGCTTACTGCGCGTGAGCTTGTCCTTTCGTCCGGTTCTATGAAAACATCAGCCCGCGGGCACGACCACTCCCAAGTACGCCAGGCGACCCGTGCAGACGCCCCCTTCCGCCTCATTCGCAAATAAATTTACCACCACGAATTGGATGAAATATTCTCTGATTAGACTCTGGTTGGGGCGCAGTCTCCGCGCTGGCGCCAGCGCGGGTTGCGCTTGCCTACTAGCCGCTCCTACCCCAGCCGCAGATCGCGCTGCGCCCGACGCTGCCCGCGGTCATCATTTGGAAATCAAGGCGCTGACGGCGCCTTCTGAATCTCAACCCATTTCTGCCACGGCATTAGCGGTCGATCAACGTCGGCATGGACGCCCCAAGACGGCGGACGTTTCCGTCGTCCTGGATGATGCGGGCCTGGTGGATGCCCCGATGCCAGATTTCCTCGAGCGGCTGGAGGACGTGAATTATTCCCTACGCACAGGAGCGCAGGCCCATGCCGACTTTCTGGTCTATGACAACTGGACGACGGAAACGGGG
>JAYVTS010000102.1:0-3693 GCA_043788645.1 Verrucomicrobiota bacterium | reverse complement strand
CCAAGGGTGCGAATGAGGGTCCAATGGGGAGAGGTAAAATCGGTTCTGTGGGTGCCGACGAGACGGTCCGCATCGGGGCTGTTGTTTTGAATAGGGATTGTCTTTTGATGCCTCCTCGGAGCCACGCCCGTGGGACGATCAACCGCCAATCCCCGGCCAGTCCGGAGGTTCCAGGTGCGGGTCGAGTCATCGACGTGATGGGTGAAAAGCACCGAGTCCCTTACCGTGGCACTGGTGACGGGGCTTTCAGCCATTTGAGCGGTGGTGACATCCCGGCTGATGTGAACTTCGGTGGTGGCGAGAGTTGTTTCAGCGTTTCTGACCGCTGCTTCCGCGCTGGAGGTGAGCAATACTCCGCGAATCAAGGCCAGCTCGGCCAGGCGTGATTCTTCTTCGGCGGAACCCTGTTTTTGGTTGGCCTGCTTGAGTTCAGTGGTCGGTGTGTCCAGGGCTTTCCGGGCAATTTCGAGCTTTTCATTAGCCGTTTTGATCAGGTTTGTCGGGCCGAATCGTTCGGCGCGAAGGACGTCCAGCTCGGCGAACGTTCTGGTCGATTCTGCTTTCGCCAAGGCCGTCTGCTTCTCCGTGAGCACTTGGGCCACGACTCGCAGTGTGTCAGCGGCCTTTCGCCGACGGTCAGTGGCCGAAGTGACTTCCTTGCGGGCCGTGTCGGCTTGGCTTTGTCGCCAGAGGAGTTCGTTTTTTGCCAAAGCGCCCTGCCGACGGGATTCGCTTAACCCAAACTCGGCCATGGAGTCCGTTGACAATTGGGCGAAAACGTTCGTGCCTTTTAGATCGGTCAATTGTGCTGGCTCGACACCACCAAACTGGATGAGTCGCTCGAGAGTCGTATTGGTGATGACGATTCGGTTGGAGGATAGCGGGCTTGTGGGAAGCAGCAGCCCGGACTCAACCGACGTGCGTCGCCAGAGTTTTACCTCACGGAAACCACCGCTCGCCAGCCACTCACCCTCCGCACTCAAAGCGACGGCATTAACCAGGTCGCGATGGGCGACGCCCAGCCCAGCGTCGGCTAGCTCGGCAACCAGTTCGCCGCGGCCCAGATCGTAGACCGATAGGCGATTCCCCCGGCCACAAGCTGCCCAACGCCCGTCAGCCGTTACCGATACGGCGACAATGGTTTGAACCGCGGGCGGCAATGATTGCCAAGTGATCGGATCCTCCGCTCGACCGGACGCCTCGGCGCCTTGTTCGATCCAGACCGCGAGCAATCCTAGTTCTTCGGGGTTCAGAGCGTGAGCGTTGACCTTGTTTTCTTTGGGTGGCATTCGCGGTTTCTCCGCGTGGGTCGAAACGCGGTAGAGCAAAGATTCCAGGGGTTTGCCAATAACCAGGGCCGATCCGGACTCGCCACCCTTGAGCATATCGGTCGGTGTTTCGAGAAGGAGTTCGGCTTTGGAGGTGGTCTTATTGTGGCAAGGTAAACAGTTGGCTCGGAGAATGGGCAGAACGTCGCGCGCAAAAGTCACCGCCACGCCCCGAGCGGGCCGGTTCACCGGTAGAATGGCCGGGGGGATCTCGTCGGTGACACCTGCCGCGATGATCCCGAGTCCCAGCGATGCCAGGAGCGCCAGCCCAAGGCGGACTCGGCTAGGGTTCGAGCTTGAACGAAGCGGATCAGTTAGTCCCATGACATCACGAAAGGTTGAACCCAGTTCCGACGGTATAAAGAGCCGCTCGATTCGGTCATCTTCACCGGTCTTAGAACAGCCGTGGGACGCCGCGGTTTCAGAATCCAAGGCGAGCCTCAATCGCTGCGTTTTCGCAAAAATTCCCGGACCTTTTCCCGGCTGCGAGTGGGAGGTTGACACGCGGTTCCGGTGCAACAAAACGCTTGAGTAAACTCGGGATTTTCCGGCAACGCTTTCGCAAACGTTTCCACGGGACCTCGATTGCCGAGCACGACTTTGTGGGGCTCAAATTCGGCATGGATAGCCGCCAGAAGACTGGCAGTGCTGCCGCAGGTGAAATCGCCGACCAGCACGACGCGTTTGGGAGCTTGTTGCGAAAAATCTAAGGCCAATAACAGATGCGGTACGGCCTGGGGCATTTGATGCAATTTTTGCGCGAACAAATGCAAGGTCCCTTCCGCCGCGGTCCGCCACTCCGGTCGATCACAAATCGCCGCCAAACGCAACAAGACCCAAGCAGCGACACTGTTTCCACTGGGCTCAGCGCCGTCGTAATCTTCTTTGGCCCGCACCAAAAGGTGGGGCGTATTGGCGCCTGATTGCCAGAAACCACCGCTCTTGGCATCATGAAAGCGGGCCATCATCGCTTCAGCCAATGCCACCGCAAACTCGAGCTGCCGAGGGTCGACGGTGGCCTCATACAAATCGACAACACCTGTTAGCAGATGTGCGTAGGCGTCGAGCAATTGGACCTGATCCCGTTCGCCGTCCCGCCAACGATGGTACAGCGTATGGGTCTGGGGATCCCACAATTGGGCCTGGATGAAGGCCAGGTTCTGTTCGGCAGCTTGTAAGAACTCCGGGTCACGCAACACCGCATAAGCGCGCGCAAACGCTCCCAGCATCATTCCGTTCCATGAGGCCAAAACTTTATCGTCGCGATGAGGTCGGACGCGGTGCGCCCGAACGCCTTGCATTTTACCTTGGGCACTCGTCAGCAGGAGCTGTTGGGAGTCTTTCAGTTTTGGATCCACAACGCTTAAGACATTGAGCCCCTTCAGCGGGTGCGGATGGGAATGATCCAGGAAATTTCCATCGTCGGTCAGACCATAGTACCGGTGGACAACCACAAATTCCTCATGAGTGAGCAGGCCCTTCAACTCGGTCGTAGTCCAGCAATAAAATTTACCCTCTTGGCCTTCGGAATCCGCATCTTCCGCGGAGAAAAATCCGCCGTTCGGATGGGTGAGATCCCGCCGGACATAGTGCAAGATTCCGCGAGCGATGTCGGCATGTCGTGCCTCCCCGCCAATGACATGCGCGTCGATATATAATTGGACGAGTTGTGCTTGGTCGTAGAGCATTTTCTCGAAATGCGGCACGAGCCAATGGTCATCGACGCTATAGCGTGAGAAGCCGCCGCCCAACTGATCGTACATCCCCCCAGCAGCCATCTTATCGCACGTCTTGAGGACAGCCTTAGTGGCTTCGCTATCGCCAAAACGGCGAGCGTACCGCAACAAATAAAGGGGTTGGCTCGGGCGCGGAAATTTGGGGGCTCCTCCAAAACCACCGTGGACCGGATCATATTCGTGTAGCAGTGATTGGCCGGCGCCCTGCAACTCGCGCAAACCGGTAGGAAAAGCATTCTGGGGATCGTGATCTGCCATCGCCTTCAACCGATGGGTGAGGTCGTCCGAAGATTCCGTAAGGTCCTTCCGTTGGGTCTTCCAAAGCTGAGTGATCCGCTCCAGGAGCTGGAGAAAACTCGGACGACCGTACTTCGGCTGAGGCGGAAAATAGGTCCCGCCGTAAAAAGGTTTGAGGTCCGGGGTTAGGAAGGTGTTCAAGGGCCAACCACCCGCTCCCGTGGTGAGTTGGACGAAATTCATATAGAGTTTGTCTACGTCCGGCCGTTCTTCTCGGTCTACTTTGATCGCGACGAAGTGTTCCCGGAGATAGTTTCCCACCGCCTGGTCTTCGAAGGATTCCCGTTCCATGACATGGCACCAATGGCAGGTGGAATAGCCAATCGAGAGGA
>JAYVTS010000101.1:0-6449 GCA_043788645.1 Verrucomicrobiota bacterium | reverse complement strand
CGAGATCAGTGGACGTTGCTGCGGTTGATCCCGTCAAAAGCACGGGACACAACCGCGCTCCCCGGCGCCCCCGGACCGCGGATGTGTCGCGGCGACCCTGCACAGCAACTTCCGTTGCGAATAGGTGGGTTCGATTTGCGGCAAGACGACACGTCGAGATCAGTGGACGTTGCTGCGGTTGATCCCGTCAAAAGCACGGGACACAACCGCGGTCCGGGGAAACCGTGGTTGTTCTCCGAAAGCCAGAGAACTCCGGGTGTCGTTGGATTCGGATAATCAGTCTAGCGCCCCGCAAAACTACCTGCCAGGCAAGGAAATCGTTTCGAACGTTGGCCTCCGTTCTCAAAAAATGGGACTGCCCCCATCGGTTTTTATCAATAAACTTCCTCGTGCGTGCCGATATTAATGAGCAACAAAGTTTCTTCTTCCGTCTCGGAATTTTTTTGTTTGGAGAAAACGATACGGCAATCGTAAGCCACCGAACAGGCGAGCAGTCCAGCAAGGTGTCCGCTCAACCGGTGCGTTTTCAAACGCGGATCGGTGAGGTCCGCTGCCAGGCGGCGCAGAGCCATTTCAATCGGCGTTTGCAGCGCGGGGTTTTTCGCGGTTACGCGGCGGAATGCACGCTCGAAGCGGGGGGTGAGGACGAGCTCGCGCATCGCTCACTTGGCTGTGCGCAGACGGGCGATGACGGTATCAACGGACGCGGACCTGAGTTTGCCCGAGCGAATTTTTTTTGCGGCAGTGGCCGCCTCCGCAGCGGTTTCCGCGCGCCAAGTCTCGATGCGACGGCGGTACAGCAATTCCCCCAGCATCGCTTGGTCATCCGTCGACAGAGCTTCTGCACTGGCTAAGACGCGGTCAAAAGTTGAGATTGCCATAAGGTCGATCTAGCGGAAAATACTAGTCGGGCAAGGTGCGAAGGTCACGGAACCATCGGTCCCTCGCCTCGGGGGGGCGAGGGAGAACGCACGGGAAACAACCGCGCTCCCCAGCGCCCCACGGACCGCGGATGGGTCGCGGCGACCCTCCGCAGCAACCTTCGTTACGAATAGGTGGGTACGATTGGCGGCGAATTTACACCCGCCGAAAGGGCGCGCCTCTTTTTTCGGATTTGCACGGCGGAAAATCCAACATCATCTCCATGGGACATGCCTTCAAATCTTTTTCAAAAGCTGATCATAATCCGCGTGGGTCCCAATCCAGAACCACACGATGACACTGCCATATCGCCGCCCGGCCGCACGATAGTTTTGGTTGATCCTCACTGACCACACCCGGCCGATCAATAGCTTGAAAAGCAGGGTGGCATTGAATGCATCGTGCCGCCAAAGTTTAAATTTCTCGTGCGCCTGACGCCGAATCTCCTCGGGCAAGGCATTGAAACACGCCCAAAAGTCGGCGTTGGTCTGGGAGATCACGGCGGGTCGAAAACTTTCCCGTGGGTGATGTCGGCGTCTACCTTCGCTAGCATGTTGTTGAGTTGGCCGGTGGCAATATCAAGCTTCATTTGCGCATCCCACTCATCGTCCGCCCAGCCGTGCAGCCATCGCGCTACTTCCGCTCGTTCTTCCAAGCTAAGTTGGGGGATGGCGGCTTTGATTTCTTGCACTGTGATCACGCTGCCAACCTATACAGAAGATGCTGCGCCAACAAATCTTGTTCCGAAGGGCGAATGTATGTCTGCATCCTGTTTGAGGCCAAGGCCGCCAGTCGGGCTCGCAGCAGGTCGTAGCAATAAGCGTGTGAAACAATCCAGGCTAGGCGAGTTTCAAAAACAAACTGCCTCCCCGGCAGACCCGCATTACACTTAGATCTATGAGTAATGCCACGAATGTGGAAAGTAAACCGGGAAAAATAACTTTGCAATCCATCTGCCGCGAGATGCTGCGTCTCCGCGAGCGCGTCGAAGACTTGGAAGGTTTGCGTGAATTGAACGCCGCCATCGCTCGCAATGGAAGGAAAAAACTGGTCGCCTGGGGGCAAAACACTCGGAGAGATAGGTGCCCCTCTCCTCGGGGGAGAGGGCAGGGCGAGCGACATTCCATATTCTCTCTGCAAACGAATAGAACCGCGGATGAACGCAGATGAACGCGGATAGGAAAAACCCCAAACGTTCCCCATCCGTGTGAATCGGCGTTCATCTGCGGTCCAATGCTTCTGCTTTCGAATGGTGACAGCCCCGGACCGCGGATGAGTCGCGGCGACCCTCCGCAGCAACCTTCGTTACGAATAGGTGGGTTCAATTTGCGGCAAGACTACCCGTCGAGATCAGTGCACGCTGCTGCGGTTGATCCCGTCAAAAGCACAGTTGTGATAGGTGTTAAACCCTGACACCGACACCTAGCACCTGCTGTTGCGGTCAAGCCTCGGCCAAAGTTTCCGTCACCGGCATGAATCGGGTCCGCCCAAAATCGATGTTTGGCGTTTCAATATTGGCAAATTTTTGCAGCATCCCGAGGGTGAATTCTTTCACACCGATCAGCTCCACGCCGACAATCTCGCCGCGGTCATCCAAGTCGATAGTCACCACGACGCCGGACTTATCCTCTGATAACGTTCGCGCTATCCGGCGCTTGCTGAAGCGGACATACCATCCGCGGACTGAGCCGTCAAACTCTACCACGGGGGGTGATGAGGAATTTACAATGATCCTAGCGTGATGTTTCATTCGATGTAAAAGCTGCTAATGAGCCAGCATTCACTCTTTTTGACTTCTGCGACAACCGCCAAGTTTTTGCCATCAGCCGACCTGATGAACTTAAACACGATACCCCCGTGGTTACCCCGATACTGCTGGGTCTTACTTTGGTGATTCTTGACGACGTCCATCATGGCGTTCAGAGATATATTTCGTTCCCGGCTTCGTTGCCTCGCGTGGCTGCTGTCATGAAATGTTTCAATAGGGTCCACTGTGTCACACCCAATTTATTATCGTTGCACGAGTGGACGAGCGCCTCAAGTTTGTTTGTTAGTTTGTCCCGGCGCCTGAAAATCTGAAACCTTCAGGTAAAGCGGCGAGCTAAAATGGGTACGGTTTGCGGCAAGACCACACGTCGAAATAAGTGGACGTTGCTGCGGTTGATCCCGTCAAAAGCACGGGACACAAACGCGCTCCCCGGCGCCCCCTCGGGCGTTCAAACTTGCGAGAACAACCCCTGATGCGCTAAATACACCAATGGCAAAGGATCGAGGAGTACGCGGATGCCGTCCGATGGATGGCCCGTCTGGGGACAAATTTTGCCCCCTCCAGAGGCACGCCCGCCCCGCTAACCCTGCCTGGCTGAGATTCCAAGCCAAGCTAACGTGAGCACTTCAGTGGGACCGGAATGACAAATCTACCCGCAATCATTACGTTGCTGAGTGCTGGCTTCCAGCTCGTGCTCGCGGGTTGGGTTTTGCTGCGGTCACCCCGGCATCCGGTTCATCTTTCTTTTTGCTTGGGAATGTTGGCGCTGGCAGTCGAGACCACGTTTTCCTTTGCGGCGGGATCGGAACAATCTGGGGGATTGCGAGTCGTCAGCTTTTTAGCGACCGCACTCGTGGCGTCGCCTTGGATGGCGTTTAGTCTGACCTACAGCCGCGGAGACCGAACCCAAAGCCTGAGGCGCGCCTGGCTTTTACTCGCATTTTCAGTGGCGATCCCGCTCGGAATTGCTTTTGGTTTCCCTGACGAATTGATCGTCGCCAACTTACGAGGAAAAATGGGCACCCATTCGGCACTCTCTCTGGGGCGAGCCGGGACAGGGTTGGGAATTTTTAGTTTGGTGACGGGTATTTTCGTGCTGACAAACCTCGAACGTACGTTTCGGAGTTCAGTGGGGATCATGCGCTGGAGAATCAAGTACATGGTTCTGGGCCTCGCGGTCTTGTTCGCTTTTCGCCTTTATCGAAGCAGCCAAAACATTCTCTACTCCGCTCTGAACCCGGCGATGTCCGTTGCCGAAGCGGCTGTTGATCTTCTGGCCTGCGCCCTCATCTCGGTTTCTTTGAGACGCGAAAAGATCTTCGATGTAGACGTCTATCCGTCCCATGCCTTCCTGTTTCAATCCGTTACTATTCTCCTGACCGGCATTTACTTGGTCATCATCGGCATACTGGCGCAATTGGTCCGTTTCATGGGTGGGGCCAGCGCGCTGCCACTGCAGGCCTTCCTCATTATGCTGGCATTGGTAGGGATGACGATTGGTCTCCTGTCCGAACGACTTCGACGACGCCTCCATTTATTTGTCAGCCGACATCTTAGGCGTCCGGTCTACGACTACCGACAGGTTTGGATCACGTTCACGACCCAAACCGCGTCCCGGGTTGATGAAGCCAGTTTTTGCCACTCGGTCGCCAGTTGGCTGGCCGAGACCTTCCGTGCCCTTTCAGTCAATGTCTGGCTCATGGATGACAGTCGTGACCAATTTCGCCTCGCCGGCTCGACTTCTCTCACCGCGGCCGCCGCTAGTCAACTCGATGGGGATGGCAAGGATTGGAAGCCCATGATTGCCGCGATGACCACCCGACCGGAGCCGGTGGACTTGGATACTTCGCAAGAATCTTGGGCGGGTCCTCTCCGCGAACGATGTCCGGGGTTTTTTTCCGACGGAGGCCATCGCCTCTGCTTGCCACTGACCTCGGGAGGCGAATTGATCGGTCTTATCCTGGCCGGTGACCGAGTCGCCGGAGTTCCTTTCACCGCGGAGGATCTCGATCTGTTGAAATGTGTGGGTGACCAAGTCGCCGCTGGGCTGCTCAATTTGCGCCTTTCAAAGCAACTCCTGCGAGCCAAGGAGTTTGAAGCCTTCCAAACAATGTCGGCGTTTTTTGTACATGACCTGAAAAATACGGCGTCTACCTTGTCCCTGACCCTTCAGAACCTCCGCGAACATTTTGGTAATCCGGCCTTTAGGGATGATGCCCTTCGTGCCGTTAGTAAAAGTGTGCAGCATTTAGAACAGTTGATTGGCCGGTTGTCCCTCCTCCGACAGGAACTGGACATCCATCCGGTCCGAGCAGATTTGAGCCTGCTCGTCGAGGAGGTCCTCAAAAATGCCGGGGCACTGCCTGAAATTCGATTGAACACAAAACTTCAACCGCTCTGTTTCGCCCGCTTCGATCCTGAACAATTTGGCAAGGTGGTGCTCAATCTTTTGCTCAACGCCCGCGATGCGGTGGGGTCCAGCGGGAGCGTCGAGATATCCACCGCGACGACTTCTGAATGGGCGATCCTGAAGGTCGCCGACACCGGCTGCGGGATGACGTCTGAGTTTATTCGCAAGTCCTTGTTCCGGCCCTTTCAAACGACCAAAAAACGCGGCATTGGAATTGGCATGTTCCAAAGCAAACTGATTATCGACGCGCACGGTGGGCGCGTCCAGGTTGACAGTCAGCTCGGTGAAGGAACGTCCTTTCAGATCATGATTCCGTTGGCTCCTGAGATCCGATGAAACCTAGACTTTTGATCGTCGACGACGACGAGGAGATTCGATCCCAGATGAAATGGGCACTGGTCTCGGAATACGAGATTAAACTGGCCGAAGATCGAGCTAGCGCGATTGCCGGATTTCGTGAGCAACGTCCAGACGTTGTGTTACTCGACCTGGGCTTGCCCCCCCGCCCCGCCGAGACGTCCGAAGGCCTCGCGGCCCTTTCCGAGATATTGGCGGAAGAGCGCCGCACCAAAGTGATCATTGTGAGTGGGCAAAGCGAGCGTGAGCATGCGCTAAAGGCAGTATCTGAAGGTGCTTATGACTTTCTGCCGAAACCGATCCTGATGGAGGAATTGAAGATCATACTGAGGCGTGCCTTTCACTTATCCAACCTGGAACGCGAGTTGGTGAGTGTTCGAACCAAGGCGCCGTCGGAATCGTTTGAAGGATTTCTGGGGACGAGCCCCGGAATGCTGGAAGTGTTCAACACCATCCGAAAAGTTGCTACCACTGATGCGTCGGTGCTGGTGCTCGGAGAAAGCGGTACTGGCAAAGAAATGGCCGCCCAAGCCGTCCACCGCCGCAGTAACCGGCGGACCGGACCTTTTGTCGCCATTAATTGCGGCGCGATTCCCGAGACACTCATGGAGAGCGAGCTTTTCGGGCACGAAAAGGGTTCGTTCACGGGGGCTCACGCTCAACGGATCGGCCGCGTCGAGACCGCTTCAGGTGGAACTCTCTTTCTGGACGAGATTGGCGAATTGCCAACCGCCTTACAGGTGAAGCTACTCCGGTTTCTTCAGGAGCAACAAATCGAACGGGTCGGAGGACGAGGCCCGGTGCAGGTCGATGTTCGGGTCATTGCCGCCACCCATGTCGATCTACGGATCGCCCTGGAGACCAATCGGTTCCGAGAAGATCTCTACTACCGATTGGCCGTGGTGGTTTTGAAAATCCCGCCCCTACGGGACCGGGGCGGCGACATCAGTCTCCTGGCCCAAGCGTTTCTCAAGAAATTTGCGCCCAAAGATG
>JAYVTS010000100.1:0-37565 GCA_043788645.1 Verrucomicrobiota bacterium | reverse complement strand
AATTGGCCGCGGGTGGTTAGGATCACCTCGCGCCCGCCGGATTGTACGGCCGCGGAAAGAATCGGTAGTGAAAGGGTTGAGTTAATGACTTGGTAGTGAGCAATATTGGTGGCACTCGCTTCGCTCAGTGCCCTAGAAAACAGGAGTCGCACTGTGTTTAACTCCCCTTCGCTTTGGGCCGAGAGCAGACGAGGTGGGGTCGGATCGAGCACGACGTGGACCGTCACTGCGCGGCTCATGACGGTATACGGAATGTGGTTAGCGACGTTGCTCACCACGACTTTAAGAACGGTTCCGTCGTCGGCCAAACGAAGGGAAGGCAGAATTAAGGCGTCATTGGTCGCTCCGGCCAAGGGCAACTCATTTTGATACCATTGGAATTGATACGGCGGAGTTCCATCTATTGCTACTTGAAAGGTGGCCGATGAGCAGGCTTCGGTGGTCTGGTTGGTGGGCTGAAGGGTGATCAATACCGGGCCCGCCTTGAACAACGGGAACGCGGCCGGCACCACCGTGATTTGAGGAAGCCCAGCGGCTTTTATGAGGACGTAGTCGACATCAAATACGGAGGTACCACCGGAGCTTCCCGCGGTGATTCCAGCCAAACCGCTCCGGATGCTGCGGGAGGGAAGGTAGTCCCAGGTCTGCCAGACCGAAGGTTCGGCGGTCACTCCATCCGCGGCCCAAACCTTCGCAAATACGTCTTTTACTCCGCCCAGGGAGGCAGCGTTAGGTTCTTGTCGGAGGCGGACCCAATACCAAACATTTGTTTGCCAGGCGAAACTTAGTGCGGGACCCCAGGCCCGAAAGTCATCGAGAAACGAGAGGTGTCGTCCAGAAACCCCTTCCAATGGGCCATCTCGGAAATGGAAATTGATTCCGGTGCTGCCGTTCGGATCGACTCCGACCCCGACTCCACCGCGGGCGGGGTCACCGGTCCCGAACCGGAGAACCCGGAGACGCGCTAATATTTCCTGCGTCGTGGCATCGTATCCAGAGCGGGCATAGAGCAAGTGGTTGGGATCGCCGTTCGCGGTGGTGACGTGCAGTACGCCATCCGAGACAGAATACACTCCGGTGTCAGTGCCGGTCGGCGTCCAATCGGATTGAAGGGTGGTCCCACTGAAATCATCTTGAAACCCGGCCACCACCGTACCGACCTCGAACGGGACGACAGGCTGAGCGCGGAGGGAGATGGGGACTCCGAAGAACGCTACGAACCACAGAACGAACCAGTATCGAGAGAGCTTCATTGATTTACCAAGATTCCTACGGATTCGCTCAACGCAACCACCTGGTTTTTTGGAATTGCACACGATGAGGGAGGATTCGCCGAGGCAGCCGGGATCGCGGCAGCCGGAGTGAAACCAACCTCTCCCGAGCCTACGCTTCCGTCGCCAAAGGAACTTAAGATCTCGCCCTAAACCGGACGACGAGTCCGGCGGGACATTCCTCCCGGCCCGCGTTTTGTAAGACTCCTGCCGCGGGCCTGTTGCCAAGGCCTAAAGTTGCCTCGAACTTGGACGACTGATGAGTTCGTGTGCCACCACTGATCTGCCGATCCTTCCTGATCGGGAGCGCGGGTCCGTGTCGTCCCCAGCGCCGCTTCGTCCGCGTTTGCCCGAATGGCTGAAGGTGCAATTGCCGACCTCCAGCGCGTTCACCCGAACCCGGGCGCTCCTGGCGAATTTGAACCTTCACACGGTTTGCGAGAGTGCGAAATGTCCGAATCATTGGGAGTGTTGGAGCAAAGGAACCGCAACGTTTATGATCGCCGGGGATCGCTGTACCCGGGCCTGTGGATTTTGCGCGGTGATTACGGCCAAACCGCTCGCGTTAGAGCCGGATGAACCGATGCGCGTGGCGGAGGCGACCCGGCGCATGGGTTTGAAGCACGTCGTTATTACCGCGGTTGCCCGAGACGATCTGGCGGATGGGGGTGCCGGTCATTTTCAACGAACCATTGAAGCCGTTCGCCAATTGAATCCTGGCATTACGATTGAGGTGTTGACCCCGGATTTTCTCGACCGCGATTTCGCGCTGGATTTAGTAGTTCAAGCGCGACCTCATATTTTTAATCATAATCTTGAAACGGTCCGTCGTTTGACGCCGTCGGTACGGCACCGTGCGACCTATGATCGCTCACTGACCGTTCTCGGGAAGGTCAAGAAACGTTTGGGGGCGGCGGTTCACACGAAGTCGGGACTGATGTTGGGGCTTGGCGAAACGGAGGCGGAAGTGTTGACCGCCCTTCACGATCTCCGCGATCACCAAGTTGATAATCTCACGCTGGGGCAATATTTGCAGCCTACGCTGAAACATCTACCGGTTCACGAGTTTATTCGGCCTGAACAGTTTGCCAGACTGAAGCGGCTGGGCGAAGAGCTGGGTTTTGGGCATGTGGCCAGCGGACCGTTGGTGCGGAGTTCTTACCATGCGGATGAGTTCGTACCTATAGAAAAGAACCGCGGATAGACGCCGATGAACGCGGATGGAAAAAACCGCATCCTTGTCCTATCCGCGTGAATCCGCGTCCATCCAGGGTGACGGGATTGAGTTTTCACCCGAAGTTAGAGACGACCTGTACCCATTGCATTCCAATCGAAAATTCATTCCCCTCGCACGCTTCGGTCGACCGTCGGCTTGATTCAGTTCGGCTGCCGGAATGCTGTCCGGCTCCCGCGCGCCGCGAATCAGCACGCTGGTGTCGAGGAGGTAACGCTTTCGCCCACCTTCCCGATTACGGGAGGCGGAGCGTCAAGGTCATCCGGCAGCGGCACGGTGCAGGGAGTCGCGCCGAAAAATCCTTTCGGTTTAGGTTCCGGCACGACGCGGGCGAATGGTCGCGGTCTACAGGGTGATACATTTGTATCACGAGCAAAAAGCGTCAACGGACGTCTTCTGCGGTTGATTCCGTCAAAAGCACGGGACACAACCGCGGTCCGTAGGGCGCCGCCTTTCGGCGGACCGCGGATGTGTCGCGGCGACCCTCCGCAGCAACGGGGTTACGAATAGGCGCGTACGATTCATTTAAACCGTACGCTGAGATCAGTGTGTGCGCAGCGGTTGATCCCGTCAAAAGCACGGGACCCAACCGCGGTCCGTAGGGCGCCGCCTTTCGGCGGACCGCGGATGTATCGCGGCGACCCTCCGCAGCAACGGGGTTGCGAAGTGGCGGGTACGATTTCTTTAGACTGTGCGCCGAGATCGGTGTGCGCGCAGCGGTTGATCCCGTCAAAAGCACGGGACACAACCGCGGTCCGTCCCGGTACGATTCAGAAGCAGGGAGAATAGAGAATCTCACACGCCCTCACCTTAGCCCTCTCTCCGAGGAGCGGGAACCGCATAACGAGCGTCTCTGGCTTCAGACCCAGGGACGGCCGGAGTTTAGTTTGGCCAAGGAGGTGACGCCCGCTCCGTGTAATTGGCGCAATTTCGCTGAGGTAAGGCGCGGCTGAAAGTGGCCGGCAGGACCTTTTCCCGCCCAGCCATTCGCCGACCGATGCGGCGTACTTTCGTGGCGAAACGATATGAAATGTCCCCGCTAAGAACCCTCGTGGGAAGTCGTTTGCACCGCCTGCAGGAGTCCGTGCAAGGCTTGTTGGGCCGTTAGATATTTGAAGGTTTCGCGATCAAAGAGGTTGAGTTCGCGCCTGACGACGGTGCCGGTGGGACCCGCCCAACCAATAAAGACGGTTCCAACGGGTTTTTCCGCCGTACCGCCGTCGGGGCCAGCGATCCCCGTAACGGCGATCGCCCAATCGGCCTCGCTCGTTCGTCGTGCGCCTTCCGCCATTTCACGGGCGGTCGCTTCGCTGACGGCCCCGTATTTTTCTAGCGTTTCAGGAGAAACCCCCAGGCTTTGGATTTTGGCGGAATTGGCGTACGTCACGTAGCCGGCGAGCAAGACGGCAGAAGCCCCAGGAATATTGGTAATCCGATTTGCGATGTGCCCGCCGGTGCAGGATTCGGCCAGCGCCAGAGTGAGCCTCCGTTGACCCAAAGCCTTTACCACGACAGATTCCAGCAGCTCATCGTCTTCACCGAAAATATGAGTGCTAGCCAATTTTCGAGTGATCCGCTCCGCTTCCGCGACCTTTGCCGCCGCTGAGTCCCCGCGCGCAACGAACCGAACATCCACTTCTCCGACGCGAGCACAGAAGCCGAGATCCAATCCGTCGTCCGTCAGGTGCTTCAGTGGGCCGGTCAGGCGTTCTTCCATATTGGATTCGCCGAGACCAGTGGTCTTGAGCGTGCGACAAACGAATGCGGACTTTTGCAGGAAAAACTCGGTCACCAAAGGAACGACTTGTTCGACAAATAGGGGCCGAAGCTCTCGCGGAGGTCCGGGTAGGAGGATGAGCACGGACCGTTGCCGATCCTTACGAAACGGATTTGGATCCACCACTAACGCTAATCCGGGGGCCGTGCCATGCCGATTGGGTAGGACCCGGGCGCCTTCGGGAACCAGGGTCTCCACCCGGGTCCGTACGGGGACTGGCCGACCGCGGGATTCAAAAAAATTCCTAATGGAGAGTTCAATGCTGGGATCGTGATGCAAGGTCCGACCAAGCAATTGGGCGATGAGTTCGCGGGTGAGATCGTCACAGGTGGGGCCGAGCCCGCCCGTAACGACCACTAAGTCGGCATGCCCGAGTGCTTCGCGGACTGCGTTCTGGATGTCCTGGGCTCCGTCCGCTACTGCCACTTGACGACTTACCTCGTAGCCACGGTCCGCGAATTGACGGCATAGCCATTGCTGATGGGTATTCAGTACTCGTCCGAGCATGAGTTCGGAACCGGTGTTAATGAGTTCAATGTTCACAGAGTGATCGGGTCAGGAGGCGGGCGGCGAGACCTCCTGGTGCAATAGTACGCGGGATTTCGTTTTCAACAATCTACCATCGAATGCCGGGGTGAAAAATGAGGTGTGGATCGTATTGAAGGGTGGGCGCCAGGTCGCATTTCGGTTATATCGCGGTTTCCGGAGGGACGAGTTACCCTAGCCCTGCGAAGGCCGAGTGAGGCTACCGACGAGCGGGTGACCGCGGAAGAATCAGAGCGAGTGAACGAGGAAACGAGGTGGCATTGGTTCTTAATTTGCGGTAAAGTTCCAAAAATGAAAATTGGGCTAATTCTGATCCTGGCTTTGAGTGGATTGATCCAGGCCGCCAACGTTCGCATCGAACGACTCTTTGGCCCGGAGATTCCCACGGGCGATTACAAACATCCCGCAAGCATCACGGAATTGGCCAATGGCGACCTTTATGTCGTCTTTTTCAGCGGCAAGGGAGAATACAAAGACAAGGCGGCCGCCGTTTTCGGTTCCCGACTCAAACCAGGCGCGACGCGTTGGTCCAAGCCGATTGCGATCGCTCGCAACCCGTTCTTTGCCCTGGGCAATGCCGTGCCTTGGCAAGCACCGGATGGGGCAGTATGGCTCTTCTACGTGACCCGCTATGGCGAAATTTGGGATTCTTCACGCATCACGGCCAAAATCTCGCACGATGGCGCCCAAACCTGGTCTGAGCCCTTCATGCTCACTTTCGAGGCCGGCACGATGGTTCGAAACCGACCCATCGTCGCAGCAAACGGTGATTACCTCCTTCCGGTCTATCACGAGGTCGGCGATGATCCGGAGTCCGTCAGCAAAGACTGCACCTCTTACTTCCTTCGTTACGACCCACACACCCAAAAATGGACCGAATCCAATCGAGTCCACTCCCGGCTTGGCAACATTCAACCCGCGCCCGCCCGGATCGAGGGGCAGCATCTCGTCGCGTTCTGTCGACGCGGCGGCGACTACGGTGGGCGGCCAGACGGTTGGATGGTCCGCACGGAGTCGCTCGACGATGGCAAAACGTGGAGCGAAGGGAGGGACTCGGAATTCCCCAACCCCAATGCCGCGGTCGATTTTCTCCAGCTACAAACCGGACATCACCTCTTAATTTATAACGACAGTTTCTCGGATCGGACACCGCTTACCGTCGCGTTATCTATCGACGGCGCTAAGACGTTTCCGTATAAACACCATTTGCTTGCCGAGCCAAAAGGCGACTATGGATATCCGACGGCGATGCAATCGCGGGACGGAATGATTCACATTGTCTTTACTTCAAACGAACGCACGGTCGTTCGCCATGCGGTCTTCAACGAAACCATGATTCCGGTTTTTCCACACTAAGACTTTTTCACACCAAGGCACGAAGGCACCAAGAAATTTATTTTATTTTATTTGCGACAACGTCTCGTTAGAGGCTGTCTCCCCCTTCATGTGATGCAAAAAATCACCCTTTCCCAATCCACTTGGTGCCTTCGTGCCTAGGTGTGAAAGAATCTTCGTGTGAAATCCCCTTCATGGGGTAAGCAGCAGATATTATGAGGATGGAAATTAAAGCGCGTGATCTTTTGGCCGCTGGTTGGGTTGAGAGTCGGCGATTGGGTCATACGCTTCGTCGAGCCCGGGAACTTGAGGCGGCTGGAATTGAACGAGTTGCAGTATTGGCCCAGCTCGAAATGGAATGGCCCAAAACCATGGCGCTCCTTCCGCTCCGTGCGGATTCGATGCCCCTTGCTGAAGCCATTGAGGCGGAAACGCCGTTGGAAATTGCAAACCTCGCCACGGTGCGGCAACGCATGGCCGAACTTCTCCGGCTCCCGGTGGTAAAACGCGGTGTCATCCTGCCCGACGCCTGCCCCGCCGGCAGTGGCCGGGCCACCATTCCAGTTGGGGGCGCCATCGAAACCGAAAACGCCCTCCTTCCAGGGGCTCATTCCGCAGATATTTGTTGTTCCATGTTCGCGACCTTCTTCGATGCGAATCATCCGGTGGGTGAGATCATGGATCACCTCCAGAAATCGACTCATTTCGGGCCGGGCGGTCGATCACGCGATCTCCAAATGCACTCGGCGGTATTAGAAGAGCCAGTTTGGGACAACGCGTTTCTTTCGGGGCTAGAGATTCGTGCAAAAAATTTCCTCGGCACCCAAGGTGACGGCAATCATTTCGCTTACCTGGGTCGCATTCAATTTACCGAATCCCAGCGAGTCGCTTTAGACTCCATTGGCTATAGCGAACTCGCCGAATGGATCGTGCGGCGCGACGGATCCTTCCAGGTGCTCGTGACCCACCATGGCTCCCGCGGACTCGGCGCGGATGTCTATAAACGGGGGCAGATCGCCGCCCGGGCATGGTGCGATGAAAACGCCCGTGATATCCCGGACGCCGCGGTTTGGTTGCCGGGAGATACCGAAGAGGGTCGTGCCTATTGGGAAGCGTTGCAATATATTGGGCGTTGGACCCGCGAAAACCATTCTCTCATTCACGACGCGCTGCTTCGACGGCTCAATCAACGAGCCCTGGTGCAAGTGGGTAACGAACACAACTTTGTCTGGAAACGCGGTGACAGTTTTTATCACGGCAAAGGGGCCACGCCTGCGTGGGTGGATTCGGAAGGTCGCCCCCAGCTCGGTCTGATTCCCCTGAATATGGGGCGTGAGATTCTCCTCGTACGAGGTTCGAACAATCACGAGTTTCTCTCATTCTGCCCACACGGCGCCGGCCGGAATCAATCTCGCACGGCCATGATGGCCCCGTATCGGGACGCGGACGGCGAACTCGATCCCGCGCGGGTCCAGCGACTGATTGCCGAATCGACGGCTGGTTTAGACATCCGTTGGTTCAGCGGCGAGCCCGATCTTTCAGAAGCCCCCCTGGCGTATAAGGACGCCACGAAGGTGAAAGCTCAAATCGAACGTTTTGGGCTGGCCACGGTCGTCGGTGAGATTCAGCCACAAGGTTGCATGATGGCCGGAGAAGTCGCCGAACCGCATTGGCAACGGGCGCGCCGTGAGAAACGCGCCAACCATAAATCCGAACGTCGTGCGGGCCAATCCGACCTGAACCCAGAAGAATTGTAACCAAGTCGTTTCGGGGCATTCTCAAGAGGTTTTTTTCACGCGAAGGCACAACGAGGGATTCAGGTTTGGATGGGGTAGAGGCTTCGCACTGGACAAAATTTATCACAGCGCTTCATACGGGTTTGGAGGAAAGAAGAAACCTTCGTGCCTTCCAGTGAAAAAAATTTACCTAAATCGTTCCAGAAACTCCGCGGCGCGGGTTTCGTGCCAATACTCGGTTTGATCACCCGCGGGACAAAAGCCCACATGGCCCCCGTCAGCCGGAACTTCAAGCCAAACCGCGGGACTCAAGATCGCGTCCGCGAATGGAAAACAGGTCGGCCCAAGAAATGGATCATTGCGGGCGTTGAGAATTAACGTGGGCACGGTGATCTGTCCCAGGATCAGCTTGGATGAAGCAGCTGCCCAATAGTCCTCGGCATCCTGGAAACCGTGGAGCGGGGCGGTAAATTGATCATCGAATTCTCGAAAGGTCCGAATCTTTAGCCATTCCTGTTCGGACAATTGACGGGGAAAACACTTCGGAAACCGAGCAGCGGTCAGGGCTGCTTTCCGGTTCATTGTTCGTAGAAATGACCTTAAATAGGGCTGCGCTGACCGTCGCGACATCTTTTCAGCGGCCGATTTCAAATCACAGGGAACCGAAAACACTACGGCGCCACAGATCCGATGAGACTTGGCGTGGCCGCCCAAGGCACCGAGCAGTCGAAGCGTCATATTCCCGCCCAGACTAAACCCCGCCAGAGCCACGATTTCATACGCACCCCTCTTTACCACCTGCGCGATGACCGCTGAAATGTCTTCGATCTCTCCTGAATGATACGCTCGCGGAAGGCGGTTCGGTTCGCCGGAACAACCGCGAAAATTCCAAGCGACTACATCCCAGCCGCGCCGATTCAGGGCGCGCACCGATCCGCGGATATACGTCCGCTGGGAGTTTCCTTCGAGGCCGTGGGAAACGATAACGACTCGATTGTTGCGCTGATTCAATCGGGATGCCGGTGCCGAAGCGCTCCGACTCCAATCCAGATCGAGAAAATCGCCGTCGATCAGTTCGAGGCGTTCACGCTCGTAAGGATCAAAAGGGACGCGGCGACAGACCGCTGGCCAAAGGGTCTGCAGATGCCCACCCCGCAACCACCACGGCGGGCGGAAATTGGAGTTAGAAATCAACGGCACCGATGCATTTCGATGTTCCAGGTGAATTCGGCAAGGCCGCGATGAAGCGACGGAGAAAATTCTCAGATTTCCAGACTCTTCGATTGGATTCTTGAAACCGTCGCCGCCTAACCCATGCTTTGGCAGCGTGTTGCCCAGGAATCCTGAATCTGTCGTCCGCGCCGCCGTCATTGACGTCGGCACCAATTCCGTGAAGCTCCTAGTGGCTGAAATTCGGGGTGAGACGATCCTGCCACTACATGAAACTAGTGAACAAACTCGATTAGGGGCGGGCTTCTACGAGTCTTATCATTTGGAATCGGGCCGCATTCAACATACCGCCCGAGCCGCAGCGCGGTTCGCCAAAATCGCCCGGGAAATGAACGCCACTCGCCTTCGCGTCATAGCGACCAGTGCAGCCCGGGACGCGGAAAATCGCAGCGAACTCACGGCCGCATTGGAAACCGCGACCGGCGTTATCGTCGAGGTCATTTCGGGTGAACAAGAAGCGGATTGGGGATTTATTGGCGTCACCACGAATGCCGAACTTGCGGGGTACGACCTCCTCGTGCTGGACGTTGGAGGCGGGAGCACGGAATTTATCCTGGGCCATGCCGGGGACAAAAGTCCACGGTTTCGGCAGAGTTTTCAATTAGGAAGCGTTCGTCTGTTGGAACGATTTCGTCCTGCCGAGCCCCCGCGGTTCGACGAACTCTCGGCGCTTCGGAGTTGGTTAGGGGAGTTTCTTCGGAGCGAAGTCCGGCCTGCTTTGACGCCTTGCTGGGGGCCAAGTCCGAACCGTCGGGCTCTCGGCATTGGTGGCACGACGGCCATTCTCGCCCTGATCCAGCACGCGAAGATCGAGTTTGATCGTGATCTCATTGAGGCCACCACTTTTTCGGCCAAGGCGCTCCAGGGATTGGTGGAGCAACTGTGGAGTTTACCGCTGACCCAACGTCGTCAGCTACCTGGGTTACCCCCGGAGCGAGCGGACGTGATCTTGTTCGGCGCTGCCATTTACGAAGCGATCATGCGCGAATTGGATCTCCCGACCCTCGGGATCAGTCTACGTGGACTGCGCTACGCCGCCTTGCTGGCCCAGGGTCCGGATGACTAGTCCGGATATTTCATACTCTTTCGGCTACGACTTGCTGCCAGCCCGTCTGGCGGCGTTGGCCTGTCTGTCCGCGTGATACCCATCAACTCGTGAGCGGCTCATGGCCCGGGGGGAGGAAGGCGGAACTTCCTGATCGCTGCCCGTTGGCCCTCCGAACCGGGCGGGCGGGATTGGTTCTCATGTCCGCCGTGACCCTGTTGCAATCCGTATGGCCCAGGAAAAATTACTCCTTGAGTTTCCGAACGGACCGCACGGTATCAGACTCTAATGGAGGTTTTGATTTTTGTGTCGGAATGGGTCTGCTTTTGACGGAGGCCTGCGGATTTTTCTTCGCGGCCAGGGCACGTTCGTCGTCGGTCTTTGGACCTGAAACAAAATCGTCTTCCCAAAACGGATAGTTGGCCGTAAATCCACTGTGATCTTGGGGTTGTTGAGAGTGAGAAAACGGCCAGAGATGAGGCTCTAAATCAAAACAGACGTGGTGAATCTGGGGGCGTAAATCGACGGGCAGATCGGGTAGTGCTCGAACCAGATTTTCCCAAGCCCCCAACGTTCTATCAGTAACCGTCGCTGGCTGGGCAAAGAGGTCATCAATATAATTCAAAAGGGTTCCGCGAGGAATCAGATCGACTTGATCCATTGAATTATCTCGTTCTCGAATTCGATGAAGACAAAGATTGTGAAAGTGAACGTCGTTGGTATGGAGAATATGCTGCCGCCGAAGATACGGGACCAGAGATTCTTGGAAGCTGCGAATCGAACAGGCCGCGGCCATATACGTCACTTCATGGGCGTGAATATCAGGAGCAACTCGGAACAATTCATTCAAGACCATCGTTCCCATACTGTGCCCAAAAAAGTGCCATTGCAGCGAGGGCCCCAACGTTCGATTGGTAGTCCAATTTTCCAGTTCTTTGGCAAACTGAAACATCGTTCCGTCCGGTTGAGTGAGTTGGGTCTTGCGCTCAGAAATCGTGCGAACTGCGATGTGGTTGGTGGGTGGCCGCCGGGCCATCCAAGTGGCTACCGCAGCGTGTTGGTTGACTTGGTTACCGTTTTTAAAAAGGTCTCTCCGGTAGCGGCGGGGGAAATCATAGGTCTCGGGCGGTTGAAACAGGGTCTTGGTCCTCCGAATCATATTGTTCCATGCTTCCGTCGCGAGCCCATCAGCTAGCGGGAGGCTGGCGATCTTGGTGGGTTGAGTGATCACATAAGTCGTTCCACGAAGAAGCCGCTCACCTGCGGTTCGCGTCGATTCTTCCGGTTTCGGAATACGCAGGAAGGGACGATTGGAATCCATTCCGGGCTGATCGAGCTGCCACAACTGCAGTTGGGATTCCAAGCTTTCCCAAGCCAACGTACGCGAATCCCAGAGGCCTGGAGTATCAATTGTTTGTAAATCGTTGAACCAACGCCCCATCAAATCTAGAGGCAGTCGCACCGCCCCCTTGGCCAGGTCCGTGGCAAGGATGAGGGGAGCGCTCAACGGTCCTAGCAAGGGGCGAACCTCGCCCTGTCGAATCAAAGTCAAATGCTCCCAATAGGAACTGATAAATCCTGAATTCCAAACGATCAGCACGGGGTAAAAGCCCTTCTCGATCATCTCATCATTCAGAAATTGATTGAGTCGAGTTTGACTGGCAGAGTAGGAGTTGAGTCCGCCGTGAACAAAGAGCACCACCCTCGGGTTCTTGGTTTGGGTGGTTGGCTTAAAATTTTGAGAAAATTCGACGATGCCCGCTCGAATGGCCGCGATATTTTGCTCATAGGTGAATGAATTCGTCGCGCTGGATCCGTGGCAGAGCTTCCATTTCTGGGCTGGATCTAGATACTGCCCGCGCTGATTAACCATCAAGACGTGGCGACGAGCGGTAGCGGGTAAAAGGCACTGGTCAGGATCGCTCGCCGCGAGCCTCACAAGAAAGACGCACCATCCGATGAAGAGACTACAACGCATCCACATAAGGTTTACAACAGGTTGAAGGCGAAAAATCTTTCAAATATTCACCCGGTGTTGAGTAGACTAATAGGAGATTGGAGGAGTGAAAGATAGATCCATTGCAATCTGAAACAGAATTGGAATGAGTCAGGGAATCGGAGAGAAATGAAATAGCCTGTCTTTTCTAAACACTCAATACCGCTGGTTAAACGCTACCGCTTCGTCATATCGAACCCCGCTGCCGCCAAAAATATCTAGCGCACTGCCGATCGTTAAATCTACTCGGTCTTGGCCCAGTCGTTGGACGGTTTCAAGATCAACCATCGACTTTGCGCCGCCGGCATAGGTACAGGGCAATGGACTCCACTCTGCCAAGTGGGCGACCAGTTCGGAGTCGATCCCGCGGCACAATCCTTCGACATCCACTGCGTGAATGAGAAACTCGGCGCAGGCCCCAGCCAATTGTGTTAAGGTGTTCGAGGACAGCTTTAGATCCGTGAATTTTTGCCACCTATCCGTCACGACA
Source organism: Verrucomicrobiota bacterium (assembly GCA_043788645.1). Classification (GTDB taxonomy): domain Bacteria; phylum Verrucomicrobiota; class Verrucomicrobiia; order Limisphaerales; family UBA9464; genus CANIZL01. The sequence goes on along the minus strand of JAYVTS010000100.1, from coordinate 24,905 downwards.
TAATAGTCTCCATCGCGCTTTCGACAGGATAGATCCAACACCAGTCGGTTACGACCTATCTTGGTGACCAACTCGTTGAGGCGAGCGCGGTTCAAATGACCATCGCTGAAAATCCAGGAGGTTACAATGACGTGCGAGGCTCCGGCATCGAGCCACGTTTGAGCATTGTTGATGGTCACCCCCCCCCCGTATTGCAGGCCGCGGGGCCAGGCATTCAAGGCTTCGCGAGCCGCAGCGTCATTGCCCGGTCCAAGCGCAATCACATGGCCCCCGGCAAGGTGATCGCGTCGATAAAGTTCTGCGAACCAACCGGCCCGTTGTGGGGCCACGAAATTCGTGTGTACGTCGGCCCCGGAGTCGTTCAGGGTGCCCCCAACAATCTGCACCACTTGGCCGCCCCGAAGATCAATGCAGGGTCGAAACATGGGCGCATTATGACAGAGTGGGCCGCGCCTCGACAAGGCCTTGTCGAGCTCCGATACCTCCTACTCTTTCGCCGCGAGAGGTGGCAACGCCCGTCTGGCCAGGTGGCCAAAGCGACTCCCTGCTGGGTTGTATGAATACATATTGTCTGACTCAAAACGCGAGCCTAACGCCGGCGAGCGGGGTTCGCAGGAAGTCGCGGCAGAAAGGGGACGAAAGATCCGGGCTAGGCGGGTTCCAATTCGTCGGCCGCCACCAGCAGTGCCGCAGATTGGCCGATAAAATCGAGGTGTAAATGGACCGAAAGAGCGCCCGAGCGTCGATTCACGATCCCTTCTAGACCGCGGAGCGGGCCGGAGATGATTTTGACTCTCAGTCCGTCGACGATGAGAGGGGCCAGACGAACTTCCCGTTCGGTTTCCAACGCGGCAAGGATGTCCGCGAGTTGTTCTGCGAATTCTGCTTCGTCCGGGGGTGTGAGCACGTTGGCGACCTGATCCTGTTGCAGGAGGCGGATAATTTCGAAAGGGTTACCCCGAAAAAAAACGTAGCCTGGGAAAAGTGGCTTTCGGAAAGTAACCGTTTTCCCCCGGTATTTTTTAACGCTTCGGTAGAGGGGTAAACTGGTGACGAGGCCGTCCTGGAGGCATTTCTCCGCAACCTTCTTTTCACAGCGCGGCCGGGTATGGGCCACGCGCCATGGGGCCAGGGCGTCCGGACTGGCCTGGGGAAGGGATGTCACAAAACTTCGTCGGATTCTCCTTCAAAGGGCGCGGAGGTGGCGCACACGGGAGGGGGCGAGAGATTGAGCCCGGCTATTTCAGCTGCTTTCGTGTTGAGAAATCGCGAGAGGCTGACGGGCAAGGTGACCGAAGGAATTCCCACCTGGCGAATAGGAGTACCCACTGTCCGGCTCGAAACTCGAGACCAGCGCGAAAAATCGGTTTCGCAGCAAGTCCCTCCAGAAAGGGTATGAAACATCCGCACGAGCATCATCCCCACGGCGATAATGCGTCCGAGGACGCGAGACAAGCTGAAGACGGTCGGAGATTCGGTTTTTTTCAATTCTTTCCCAGACTGACATTCAGCTTGAGAACGAATTGAGAACGAATTGCGCAATCACTAGCGAACCCGCGCGTCTCCGTTTTACCCGGTGTGGCTCAACATTTTCAAAACGCAATCATTAATAATTTACATCAATTAACAAATTAATTAGTCTGGCACGTTTTATCCAACTCAAACTGAACCGGCGATATTTATATGAATGCTGGATTAATAATTTACAGCTATAATGCAAATTAATTTTCATGCCATTTAATAGACAGCTAATTAATAAACATGTCTAAATTGGCTATTCATTTTGACATGATTAATGATTTACAATCTCTGCGAATTGACGTGCCTGGATAAATATTTATTTATATAATTTATAAATTGTCGTGATAAATGTTTTACGTTGCTTTAGTAAATTAGTAAGCATGTCTATTTGTTAATTACAAATTGGTTTAGCTGGTTTCGTTTTTCCAGCTTTTCCCGCTAACTCAGGGTAATCTCGCAGCCTGCGTGAACCCACCGGTTCGGCCAACCCGCCATCCCACCATCCTACCATCCTACCATCCTACCATCCCTGCGGATTGATTGAATCTACGACTCAAGCGCCCTGGAGTTGGAGTGGATAATTGATCAGCTCTGCACCCTTGCCGAGGGGATTTATCAAGTGTTATTGAGGCTGGATTTAGCATGGAGCCCCCTACACCGGACGGGATGTGGCCTCGCGACAACACCCCGCCCGGCTGGGAATTCTACCGGCAGTCGGCGATTAGGTTGGTATCGACCCTGTCGCCGATTCGCGGCACCATCGGTGCCGACGCTCGTTAGAGGATAAATATAATGGGTGAGGAATTTGGGTTGTCTAAAAATAGAATATAAAAAAGTTTCACTATTTTTGTGTTTTACAAAAAAAACTCGCAATCGGCAGGAACGTTCCAGTTGGTGAGGTTGATTAATGTGTCTGTTTGAGGTTGAAATTCGGTCAGCCATCGTTCCTTTATGCCGATTGCAGCGATCCGTTGACATGAAAGTTGGCGGCGGGCAATGGCGAACTCAATGGCGGCCAAGGCGCGGCGAGGATAGACGGAGAGGAGTGGTTCCAAACCGTGCGAACTTCGGCAGGCTACGCCGACTCCATCAGTGCTAATGGCCAAAAGACGGCGCAGGAAGGAGGCCGTCAAATGGGGTAAATCGACGGCGACGACCAGGATGTGGTCCGTTTTGGCGGCGGCCAAGACGGCGCCGAGGCCGCCCAATGGGCCGAGTTCGCCCGGGAGATCCAGGACCAGTCGGGGGGTGGGTGGGGTGAGGCGCTCTGGAAGGGTGAGGGGGCGGTCCGGGTGTTGGCTAACCAAGATTTCCTGAGCGCCGCACTCGATGAGCAAACGGATCTGACGTGTCAGTAGGGGTTCTCCGGCTACCGTCAGCTTGGTCTTGTCCTGGCCCATCCGGAGGGAACGGCCACCGGCCAGAACGGCACCAGTAAATCGAAGGATCTGGTTCGCGGCCTCAATTTTGGTTGAATGGTCATGAACGTGGCACGTCGATTTTTCGCTTGCCGCAGGGTCAATTCTGCGATTTACTAAGTCCGGTTCCATTTTTAATAAGTCCCATGAAAGCTTTAAATCTCGCGGTGGTCGTTTTGGCCACTTTTACCGCCACCGTCTTTGCGAAAGAGGTCACCCTCTCTGGCGAAGGTAAGTGCTTGAAGTGCGCTCTCAAGAAGTCCGACAAATGCCAGAACGTCCTCGAAGTAAAAAAAGGGGATAAGGTCACTCTGTACAAGCTGACCGGTGATGTGTCCAAAAAGTTCCATGACGAGCTTTGCCAAACCTCCAAGAAGATTGAGGTCACGGGCGTGCTTTCCGAGAAGGACGACGAAAAGTCGATTGAAGTCGCGAAGATTGCTGAAAAGAAGTAATCGGGGCACCTCGATGGTGCGCTTTTTTCCGATATCCTTGGTCTTGGGTGCCCCCGATTTCGGAGGCACCCATTTTATTTTTTCGCGGTACAGTTCTACCTGAGTGCTAAGATCCAACTGCCGAGCGTGAGAATTAGAAACAGAGCCGCGGCGGGCCGGTTCAAAGCGACTCGCACTCGGTCCGGTAGTAACGCGGCCCCTGTTCCATAGATTACGCCCGCCACAAAACCACCTAGGTGGGCAAGGACATCCGATTTCGGATCGGTGCCGAGGAAAAGAAAAAGAAAGCCGCCCGCAAAAAGGCTGGGGACGACGAAACGGGTGGCATGTCGGCTGTGGCGCCACAATGCCGTAGTTTGCGCGGCCAACAATCCCACACCGGCCATGACCATCCCGGAGGCGCCCAAACCAATTCCGCCGTGGTCAATGCCGCGAACCCAAAAACAAAGCAAGTTGCCCGCCGCACCGCCGAGCAAGCCGCCCAGGAGCCCGATCCCGATCCCATATCGGCCGAAAGCAAGGCCCAGCACGATGGCGCCGTAGATCGCGTTTGAAGCGAGATGGGCGACATCTTGGTGAAGCCACACTGCGGTGACTGCGCGCCACCATTCGCCGACCGCAAAGCGTCGAGGATCAAACCAGCCATGTGCGGCAAATTCTGGCCCAAACTGAAAAACAAAGACGTTGGCTAATACCCACGCCATGGCACCCCAATGGAATTGCACGTCGGAATCAGGCAACGGTGCCCGCCAGGCCCAGCGCCGATTTTCGCGGTGATAGGCGCGGAGTTCTGCGGCGCCGCGCTCACGCAATTCGGCTGGTACCAAAAGGAACCAACGGCCAGAGACCCCGTCGTGCCCCAGCGTCGAAATAACGCCACGACTCACGAGAACCAAGGCCCAGTCCCGCGCCTGGGTTTCATTGCGCGCTACAAATACGGCCGGCGCCGGCAAGGCAGAATCCTCATCGGTCGTCGGGGGGGTCGGATCGATCACAGCCGGACGGTCGGTCGCTCCCTCGATCCGGCAAGCGAGTCCGCTCGGGGCACTTGTGGTCTTGGTGGTGGCTTCCAAGATACTCACTGATGCGAGTAGCGTTCAAAGAATGGGCGGTGGTCGTCAATGCGCTGGAACGGGGAGAGCAATCCCTGATTCTCCGCAAAGGTGGCATCGTTGAGGGTCGAGGCGGGTTCCGAGTGGAGCACCCGCGATTTTTCTTTTTCCCAACCCAATTCCATCAACAGCGCGCACAGGTCCGGCCTGAAGCGCAGGCTCGTTTCGATGAACTGGCGCCCTCATTTCCCGTGGCGGAAGTGGTCCGCATTCAAGCGTGGGCGGAGGTGGTGGCGTGGCGGAAACTGACATCGCTGGCGAATGCTGAGCGTTTGCGCGGCCAACATATTTGGCGAGACGAAGTCATCGCCGATCGTTTTGAATGGGGCCGCGAGCAGGCCATTTATGCCCTCGTCCTCCGGGTTTATCGCCTGCCTTGGCCCTGGACTGGACCGATGCTCCCGAGTTACGCCGGTTGCAAATCGTGGATTGAGCTGGGAGAAGAAATCTCGACCGACGGATCAACGTCGGCCCTCAACAATACCGACTTCACGAACGCCCAAGCCCGTTTACTTGCGGCTGTGGATTCGTAGGCGGGGTGTTTTTGTGTCAAAGTTCCATTCGTTCCACATGGCGTAGTCCCAGCCGGTAGGGCAGGCCGCCCATGAGTACGCTTAGACAAAAAAAGAGCGGCCACGATAGGGCGGCGCGAGCGGTCAGGAACCGTTCCTCTCCGCGCCAGCCCCAGGGTGAGCCGACGCCCAAAATGACCACGCTCCCCAAAATGTAGGTGAAGCTGAGGATGAGGGTGAGGGTACCGCCAAATCCGCTCACAATTTTTGAAGGATTGGTCTCGCGAAAATTCGGGTAGAGAGCCCCGAGACCAGTCGCCAAGGCGTTCAACGAGACGGTCATTGTGGTAATCGCCGTGGCGAAAAACAACTGACGCGGAATTCCCAGATGCAAAAGGCGGGTCGAAAGGACCACCAGCGGTAGCGCTAACAATAATGCAAGCCCAACCGCGAGTCGGAACTTGAGCGTGAGCACGCGGCGCAGCCCTTCGGGTGCAAGACCTACGACCCAAACTCGTCGCCCCTCGAGCGAAAACTGCGGAAACACAAACCGAGTGGAGATCGTAGCCACGTTGAGCGCACACGCGCCCAAGTTGAGGAAGGATACGGCGTTCAACCAAAAAGCGCCGTCCAATTGCCGGGTGAATTGGCGGAGATTAACCACGTACACTGCTAAGAGTCCAAAAAGCAAAACCGTTTGCCCCCACTGAGTCGTATCACGCCAGAACAAACGAAGATCCTTGGTGACATGCGCTCGGGTATGCGGCGGGAGCCCAAAACCGCTCAGCACTTGATCTAGTCGGTCGATGGGCCATCCGGACGAGGCTCCTTTTCGGGACGTCCTGCTCCACCCTCTTGGCCAGGGCGTTCTGGTTCCACCACGGCTTTGGACCACATCGGCGGCGGAATAAAAGGCCGAACCGGTCTGGGTGAAGGCGAGCCAGCCGAAAAAGAGCACATGACTCAAGAGGACCCCTGCAAAAAAAGCCGCGGTGGTCAATGCGCCCTCCGCCCAATTCTGGACGCTGGAGCTAAGCCAATAACTCGGAAGCCAAGGCGAGTGGGCCAGTCGTGTATTGTCAAGGAGTCGGTCGATCACGTTTAATACTCGAGTATCCAGTTGTTCGTCGGTGATGACTTGGGGCCGTAGCGTAGACCCAATGGCGAGGACACCGCCGGCGAGCATGAGGGCCGCACCGATTTGGAAAACTCGGCGATCCAGATAGCGCCCAAGCACCAGCGCCACGGCGGCTCCGGTCACTCCGGGTAAGACGATAAAGAGCGCCACCAAAACCACCACCGCAGGATAGAAATGCCACGCCACCTGATTGACCTGGCCATAGGCCACCAAGAGTGGCGCGATCAGGAATAGAAATGCCCACGAGGCCAGGGCCATGCTTTCCAGGCATTTCCAGCGGAATACGGTTTGGGCGGAGATCGGGGCAGTGAGCAGAAATTCCGTCTCCCGATTACGAAACAAATTCGTATACGCGATGATCAGGTTCGAGAGAAGCAAGAGCGCGAATAAGAATCCAAATAATAGAAATAGAAGTCGTTCTACCAACAAGCCGCCTAACCCGGGAAACCGGTTGAGAAATCCCAAACCATATCGGAATAGTCCATACGAAAGTGCCAGGTAGGCGAAGAGAAAGACTCCGATGACGGTGACCAAGAGTTTCGATTGCTGGCGCACGGAAAGGAGGCGGCGCCAGCTTCCCCGTAAATTCACCCGGAGCAACAAAAGCAAATTCTGGTCCATGGTAATAGGCCGATTACAGATTTCGTTGCCAACGAGTCATCGTGCTGTCTAGAAAGTCGTGCCACCGATAGGGAGTCCCTCGTCTTCGGTAATTGCGAGGAACGCTTGTTCGAGCGCGCCGTGGGTCCCTGCCTGGCGTCGTAGAGCGGCCGCAGAACCCACCGCCACCAATTGACCACGGTGAATAATACCGACCCGATCCGCCAACTCTTCCGCGACATAGATTTGATGAGTACTCAGAAATACCGTCATCCCACGCTGCGCTCGTTCCTTCAAAACGTCTTTGACGATACGAGCGTGGTGTGGGTCCAACCCCACCATGGGTTCATCAATCACGAACACCTCTGGATCGTGCAGCAGCGCGCTTGCGATCGCGACCCGTTGTCGAGTGCCGTGAGAAAGGGAGTCGATCGACTGGTGCAAATAGGGCTCCAAATTAAATCGAGTGACGAGCTCACCCAATGACCCTTCGGCTTTGGCTGCGGGGACTCGGTAGAGCTGGCTGGTGAAGCGGAGGAATTCGAGAGGCGTGAGTTTGTCGTAAAGAAACGGAAAATCCGGCACGTACGCCAATCGCTTCCGCGCCTCAAGCGGTTGCCGTTGGACGTCGAACCCTGCGATCCGTGCGCTGCCGCGGGTGGGTCTAAGCAAGCCCACGAGCAATTTGATCGTGGTTGTCTTACCCGCCGCATTGGGGCCGAGCACACAAAAAAATTCGCCGCGAGGAATCGTCAAGGTGATGCCATCCACAGCACGGACGGTGCCGAACGATTTTGCCAGATCCACCAATTCAATCATGCGCTTGATTTTTTGCTGTTTACTAGGTTTAACCAACCAAGTCGCAACGACAAACCTTCGGGGGGCACAGGCAACTCGGATACTTTGATTTTCAACGACTCAAACCGGCGTGATTCCTGAATCCACTCGTTGGGTGTCCGGCGCCGGACACGCACTCGTCGGGGTCGGCAGGATGCTCGGGCGCAGACTGCGAAACCAGAGTATCATCTGAACTCGTAATCGAAAAAATGCTCATTTGCTGCTGACCGGGGCCAAGCGGATCAATTCCAAAACCGTCAGGGCATAATCATCCGCCGGATTGGCGCTGAGAGCTGATCTCAGTACTTGTTTCGGGATGGTGACTTCGCCGTCCAAGGCTTGGGAAACGAGGGCCGCCAATAAGACCGCGTGGTTGGCATCGGTTTCGTCCAGGGCATTGGCAGGATCTGGAAAAAGGCGGGACAGCCTGGCTGCGAAAGCCGCTTCGTCTACGTTGACGTTCAAGGCGAGCCGCGCCGAGCACAGCGCCGCCAAAAGGAGCCGATCTGAAGGATATTTCTCATTCGCTTCAGAAAGTGTTTGGAGGGCGTCTTCCTTTTTGCTCTGGCTAAACTGCGCCTTCGCCAACACCAATCGGGTCGTTGGGTCGTCACGCACCCGGAGTCGCAATCGGCAGAATTCCTCTAATTTTTGCCAGCGTTGTTCGCGAACAAGTCCGGCCGTCACCACCTCAAAAGCGCCCCGTCGGGTCGGGTCAAGTCCGAGCGCCTGTCGGGCCCATCGTTCAGCGGCGACGGAGTCTCCGTAGAGCGAATAGCGAAAAATTGCCAGGAGCTCGGCCGCGCCCGCCGCAGAAATTCCCTTCGCAGCCGAACTCGGAGGCGGCGGATTGGGCGGGCTCAGTTTCTCCAAGCGATTGAGGCGTTCCTCTAACCAGGTCCGAGTGCTCAGCGTGAGCGCATCGACGGCTCGTCCGCCCGTTGAACCGCCATTCCAACCCACACCCGCCTCGGCCAATTCCGGGAGGACCCGCAGATAAATCGATAGGCCTAATAACCGGTGATCCCCTGGAATCCCCTTTAGCACTGCCTCAACCTCCGGCGCCGCCTCCGCTTGGTGCTTTCGAGCAACCGCTTCTTGGCGCTCACCCAGGCGTTTCGGATCCGCGAGTACTCGACGGCGCATTCCCTGATCGAGGAGAAACGGAAGCCGTGCGATTCTTGCCTTCGGATCTAGGGGTACCGCCGCCACCGCACGTTCTTCGCATCGTACGGCTTCGTCGAACAGCGCTCGGGCCTTAATCGGATCCCCTGCGGGTTTGAGCTGACCCGAGAAATAGAGGCCCATGGCATTCGGCGGAGCGTGATCGCCCCAGCCGGTAAAGACGGAGAGACTTCGACTACCCAATACTTCCCCAAGGGCGACCCAGCCCGCCCAATTTGACGGTTGTAGTTCTACCGCCCGCCGCAAGAGAGGTTCGGCGGCTGATTCGTCGCCCGTGAGCCACAGGATCCGGCCCAAACCGACGAGTGCATCCGCATGGGTCGGCGCCGCGGCGGCCCAGGCTTGGCAGGCGGCAAGTGCCTCGGTTCGTCGAAGAGCGATCTGGATCGTATCACCCGTCAACAACGCCAACCGAAATAGCCGCAATCGAAGGGGGGCGTCCTCTATTTTTTCACCGAGCGTAAGATTGAGACGCTCAATTTCCATGACTGGATCGACCACTTCTTCTTCTGCAACCACGCCCGTGAGTCGGTTAAAGTTGGGTTCAAAGTTGAAGGCTACTTGGGGTAGGCGCACCGCCTGCCGGAGTTTCACCGCCCATTCGTTGGTTGCGGCGGCGCGAGCGGTCAGTCCCGAAAAAAAAGACCAGACGATGATCCAGATCCAAAAGTAGGTAGTCAAAATCGGGTCAGTATTTTGGTCGCATGTGGCTCAAACCCATGGCGACCCATTGTCCGATGAAGCAACCGGCGCCACCGCCGATCACGGCTAATTGGGCGAGGTCCTTCATTGCTCGTTGTGTCTCCGTGTTCGAACTCGGCCACCAAATGAGTGCCGTGGCGGAGAGGACAAAAAAGGCGACACCGATGGAATAGATTCTCATGGTGGTCTTCGGCCAACCGTCGGCGCAATTCCAAATGGCGGCCACAGGAATGGCCAAGCCCACCCAGAGAATAGCCCCGTAGCCGCGTAGTTCATCGGGCCTCAACCAGAACCAACCGATTCCGGACAAGAGCGCCATTCCCAGACAGCAACCGACCCATTCGGCCTGTTCACGTTGTCGATCATCCAGCGCGTGACGACCCACGGGATGCAACCAAAGGAGGAGATTAAAAAACGGGTGAGCCAACCAGGTGAGCAAGGCGAACACCGTATACGCCCCCAAGACAGGACCAATCCAAGGTCTCCAAGCGGGATGGGAAGCGGCGAGTGATCGGAGGAGTTGATTTCCAAAATATCCGCCCAAGACCAAGGCGCCCTGGGCTCGGCCGCTTAGCTTGGCCATCCACAAGAAATAACGGAGCATCACTGCGTAAACGGGATTCCCCGCTTTCAACGCCTCGACGACCCCGGCCCGTGCGTGGGCATCGTCGGGATCCAACCGCAGCGATTCCCGAAAATGCGTGAGTGCGTCGCGGCGTCGCCCTTGTTCCAGCAGCGTCCAGCCTTTGTTCGCATGAGACCAAGCACTCTCCGGTGCCCGGGCCAAGGTGGCATCAATCGTGGCTCCGGCCTCGGCCTTGCGCCCCAGTTTGACCAGCGCCATCGCCCGTAGGTTATTGGCGTACACATGTTCCGAATCAAACTGCAAACCCGCTTCCGCTTCCGCTAACGCCTCGGGCCAGCATCTGAGATCGAAATAGATGGCCGCCCGCAATGCGTGATAATCCGCCTCGCCCGGTTCTTGTCGCAGTGCCTCCTCAACGGCCACGAGGGCTTCATCCGGGCGATTGCGTTTCCAGAGCGTGACCGCGTGGGCGTAGTGAGCGAACGCGAGGGCAGGTTCGAGGTGGATCGCACTTCGGGCCGCTTCGGTGCCCTCCGCTGAGCGGTCAAGCCCGACCAGCACCAGCGCGAGCAAGGCATGCGCGGTGGCATTCTCCGGTTGATCCCCCAGGAGGCGGCGCAACTCCGGCTCTGCGAGAGCATCACGGCCCTGTTCGTGGAGCAGTGCAGCGCGTTGAAAACGAGGATCGGTCATGACCGCTGAAGCCCAGGCCCCAGCGCAGTTCACGATGGCCTGACGGCAGCCGGTTGCGCAAGGACACCATGGCTTGCTCCAACTTTCTAACGTCGACGTCCCGCCAGCCAAAACCCGGGCAATAATCCCAAAACAGCCGCTAAGAACAGGCTCCCCGGCTGGATCCAATCCGGGGTCTGGCCAATTTTTGCGCCGATACCCGCGCCCACCATCGCGAGGACCAACACGTACGCGGCAACCACTCCAACTCGCGGGCGGGTCAAATAGTCGCGTCCCAGCCACGCCACCCACGCCGCCGGTGTGAGCCCCAACACCACGCCGCCCGCCACGGGGTCGAACGACCGCAATCCTTGACTCACCCCCCCACCGACGAAGAGGACGAAAAGTGAGCCCACCACATCGGCGGATCTCGTCACCGTTCGTTCTCCCACCGTGGAGGAGGCGGCCCGAGAACGTTGGGCCATGAGAATAATAAGGTGCCGACCTAAAACTTCCCAACCAATCATCGCGACGAGGACGCAGACCCACGCCATCAGTGCCCACATTCCCCACCGGTTTTTACTCGCTAGAATTGAAAAGATCACCAGGCCAGCGACGGCGATTAAAATCCAACTTCCCACCAGCAACCACCGCAGGGCGGTGGACAACGCCGACGTCCATTGGCCATAACGGGCGGCCCACCGGTAGAATTGGTAGCGACGGAGTTCGCATTCGAGGAAACCTTGTTGGGCCCAAACCGAATCTGATTTTAACCGGAGGGCCTCCTCAAAAAAACGAGTTGCTTCAACCTCGTCTCGTACCCGTAGCAACAACCAGCCCAGGGCCGCATGAACCCGGGCCGCCTCGGGATTCGCGGCGAGGATCCGATGCAAGCTCTCTCGCGCTTCGGCGAGGTGCCACAAGCGGGTGAGTGCCTCGGAACGTAGGACCGCGGCCGATACGTGTCGTGGATCAATCGCCAAGGCTTGTTCCGTCAATTCGAGGGCGGGTCGCCACCGGCCGAGCATCAGTTCGAGTTCGGCCACGCGTGTGAGAAAATCGGGATTGTGCGGCCCGCCGCGCGCGGCTTCACGGGCGGCATCCGAGGCCATGACGGCCCTTTTTTCGTCCGACCGCAAGACCCGTGCCGTCAGGCCTATCTGCTCGCTGACTTTTAAATCAGCCGCCAAGACATACGAGCGGATATAATGTGAATAAGGTTCGGACGGATCCAGTTCAAGGGCCTGGGCGATGACTCTTTTCGCTTCGTCCAGGCGTCCTTGATAGAGGACCACTAAAGCGAGCAGACCGTGCGCACCTACGTCCTCTCGGGATCGAGCTAGCGCCCGACGCAGCTCCGCCTCCGCCTCGGCATGGCGGCCAAGGTGAGTCAATTGTCGTGCTCGCTCGACCTCATACATAGGTCCTACTACTCACTCACATTCTATCTCTAAACGGTCTTGAAGCACCCGATCAATTCGGCTGAGCCTCTTCATTCTCGCGCTTGTTTCTCGCAATAAAAATGCGCCGAGGCGGAGCGTCTCGCTCCGCTTTACGAAGATCCATTGCCCGAACCGGCTCACAACTTCAAATACTTTACAATATCATCATACACCCCTCCTTGGTTTGAGTAGAGCGCATAATTCTTTGCGGTGGCGAACCATTCCCTGGTCGTGGCTCGCAAGCCGCCGGCGGTTGCGATTAGGTCTTTGGTGCGGATGGGGGTTGGCACCCCGGAGTTCATGGCTTCGCGCAGTTTATTCTCCACCGTGACATCCACGACCGCCTTCAAGTCTGCGCCTGAAAAACCATCTGTCTTTTTGGCCACGGCATCGAAATCGAGAGCATCCTGAGGCTTGCCCTTCAGCTGGAGCCGCAATACTTCCGCACGGGCTTCTTGGTCCGGCGGCGGCACGAAGAGGATTCGATCAAATCGGCCTGGGCGCCGAAAGGCGCTGTCTAGATGCCACGGGGCATTCGTGGCTCCCAGGATTAAGACACCCTCGTTACTCGCTTTGACGCCATCCAGTTCACTGAGGAACTGATTGATCAAATGACGGCCCGCGCTCGCCTTCATATCCGTGCGGCTTGCGCCCAAGGCGTCCACTTCATCGAAAAACAAGACGCAGGGCCGATTCCGCCGCGCCTGATCAAACAATTGATGCAGATTGCGCTCGCTATTGCCAATCCACATGTCCAACACCTCGTTGATTCCGACACTTAAAAACCCCGCATTGATTTCCCCGGCGGTTGCGCGTGCGAGGTGGGTCTTGCCGCATCCCGGCGGTCCAAACATCAGAATTCCGCCCCCAATACTCTTGCCATAGGCCTTGTAAAGATCGGCGTGATTGAGTGGATGAATAATTTTGAGTCGAATCTCTTCTTTGAGAGCCTCCATACCGCCGACCTCGGTAAACCGGAGTTTCGGCTTTTCAATCTCCGGTGTGCTCTCCGGTTCATTCCCGGACCAGGCGGCCCGAACCCGACCATCCGTGACTTCGTCGCTAGGAGAGCGCCAAGGCGTGGGTCCGTCATCTTCCTCTTTGGAAGGGGTTTCCTTGGCGACGTTCGGTTGAGCACCGGCCCGAATCCCCAACCGTTGCGCGAACTCGGAATCGGCGGCGCCCGGATCTTGGGCCACACCGCGTTTGTATTCGAGCACTGCTTTTTCCACCTCGCCTATTCCTGCCAAGAGACGCGCATGGAGCACATGGGCGCGAGCCGGAGCATCCGTCCTGGCGCACAGGTCCTCGAGCAAGACGAGCCCGTGGCTCTTCTTTCCTTGTTGAACAAAGGCACCGGCGAGACCGAGTTTTAGTCCCACTTGGTCGGGTGCGAGTTGGAGGCCGGCCCGAAACTCTGTCTCGGCTTCGGCAAAGTGGCCTGCGGTCAGCAACGCGTCGCCGAGGGCTTGACGCAGCGGAGCATTCTTCGGTGAAAGTTGGACGGCTTCCCGGAGCTGAGCAATCTGATCGGCGTCGGACATGACAAATGCTAAGAAACCGAATCCAGAGGGCGAAGGGAAGTCTGAGTTCGCACGAACAGATCGACTTCTTCTTCCTGGCGGCGAAGCCTGGGATACGTGGCGGGACGCATTGCGGGATTTGGAAGTACTCGCTTTTCGACGCTCCGCAGAAAAATTGATCCCAAACGTGCTTGCTTCCAAAAACAATCAGGGTGTCTGGGCGCGCACGCGAAAAAACTGCGAGGGCGAATGGGCCGCCTTCCAGTTGGTCAGGCGAAAGGCATTGGCATTGTCCGCTTTTACCTGATCCGACAAATGCCAGGTCTGCAGATTTTCTGACTCCTCCACCAGGGCCACGCTGTTTCCAGTTAAGGCCGGGGTGATTCGACCGAAAAGACCTATTCGACCATCCCGTTGACGGAATAGTTGGGTTCGAGCCGGGTAATCGAAGCGGAAACTCAGATTCAAATCCAACTGATGGCCGAGCGGTCCGATACTGACCTCCATTGATTGATAGCCACCGTAAGGCATTGACTCCGGATAAATATCCCAAAATCCGTCGGAACGGACCTGCCACCCCGGCAGACCGAGTGGCTTGAGACCATGAAAGGTGCCGACGCCATCGAGGGTCCCGGGATCAAACTCAAAACGGCTCCCCAGGCTAATGGGATACATCGACAAGACGATGGTATTTCCCCAAGAGGAATTCGGAGCCGAGGAAACCAAAACACTTTGTCGGCGAAAAACTGAAGCACTACCAATATCGGCCACATCGATATCGAGGATCGTGGAACCTAAGCGACCCGGAATGGGAGTCAGCTCCACCACGCCATGGGTGGTGCTCAGACTCAAATGCAGACGGTCCGGCGGAACCATCACGTCGTTGTCGGCGGAGATCCGCACCGCAGGCGTCTTGCCAGCAGCCAGTCCATTCCAGAAAAAAGGAATGGAGATCGGCAAATCATTGGTCAGGAGGATCACTTTCAGCGACACGGCGACGGGCGTCTCCGCCGGGACGGTAAACGAATGCTCGGGCGAAAACTCGCCACCAAGAAAACCCGGCGAAATTGCTTGGACCGACCAGTAGTAAACTTGACCGAGGACGAGCGATCTCAGGAGCTTCTTTCGCGATTCCCCGATCTCCCCCGGCCAGAGGTTGTACCGGAACCCTTCCGAGGATGCGTCCGGCTCGAGTCGATCCAATTTGCCCGGAGAGGTGCCCACCCGGACTGCGTAAGTCAAGCCTTCACGACGCATCAGTCCATTCGGAGGTTCCCAGGAGAGCATGGCCTCATTTCCTGGCCCGAGGGCCACCGTCAATTCCACCGGCGGCTTCAGCCGAGCTGGAGCCTTTACAGTGCGCCCGAGGAACGCGATCAACTTGTTCGTGGGATCGCTGACCGGACCCACCCGTCCCACCAGGTCCAGCACGCCGTCCCCGTTCAAATCTCCGACCTGCAACTCCTCCGCGGCCGCGATTGGGGTCGGCAAGGCCGTGACTACGACCTCGCCAACCTCGTTCATCTCGGCCCGTTCCCAATGATCCCCCGCCCGATATAAAACGTCGGAACGGCCATTGCCGTCGAGATCAATGATCCGGCTCACCGACGTCGCTCCGGGCAAGGCCCGCGCGTCATATCCACCCTCCGGCCGGGAAAGCTGCAGGTAAAAACCATCCCGCTTTTCGACCCAGTCCATGAACCCGTCCCCATTTAGGTCGCCAATGCCGAGAACGACGCTCGATCCATCGTTGAATCCCTTTAGGACAAACCCCGTTATCGGCCGCCGAGAGGTCGGACCAACTTCAACAAAGTGGATATCTGGCGTCACCAGTGCCGTGGTTCCGTCACCCGGAAAATCTAGCAGCCGGGTACTGACGGGCCAGAAGGTGTTCGCTGAACCCACACCCGGAGGGGCGGTCAATGGAACGTAGTCCACCTGCGCTTGCCGTTTTCCAAATCCACCGCGGTCCCAGATCTCGACTGCGCCCGAGAACTTTAGGTTTTTTTTAAAGTAAGTCGCCCCAGTGGCCACCTGTTCATACTGGCCGCTTCCAAGACTACGGTAGACCCGAAGCCACACCTGTTTCCCAACCTGATAACGCGAGCCGACCCACAAGTCCGGCAGGCCATCCGCATCGATATCGGCAAGGGCGACTCCGCTGATGGGGTCAAAGTCTCTTTCAAAGACCGTTCCCCCCGAAAATCCGGCAATGACCAGCCGACTCCTGAGCTGAATGCTACTCCAGGAGACCAGTTCCGTCCTTCCGTCGCCGTCCACGTCCGCTAGGCAAAAACCTTCCAGCCAGCCCGGGGCTTGGACCACGGCAATCGGGGCATCCCAGGTCATCGGGTCAAAGTGCCAGGTCACCGTTTGTCGCGTCTCGGATTGGGAATCGGAGGCGATGAGTTCGACCCTCACTTCACTCGTCTCCAAACCCTGCGGCTGCACCACGAGAACCCAGGAGTCCGATACTTTTTTCAGCGTCGCGGTTGCCGTCCCCCCGATGCCGTTGACCTGTCCGATTCGGAGGCCCAATTCCGAGGAGAGCGAATCCACATCCGTCACCGCCACGACCGCCGATGCCGAAGTTTCGCCCCGCAACAAGTACAAGTTCCCCGACACGGAAATGACCGGAGGATGGTTGATGGGGCGAACCGTGACCGTCACAACCTTCGTGGTGCTTAGCCCGGACCGATCAGTCACCACCAGTTCCACGATCGTCGATCCCGAGAAATTAGGCTGGGGCGTCACTTCCAGGAACCGGATGCCGTCGTCGGACGGAGTTCCGGCAGCTCCAGGTTTGGCCACGACCGCCACCCTCGCGAGGCCCACGGAGTTCTGGGCCGTCGCCGTGACAACCAGTCGGGATCCCGGAGTCACTCCATCGAACACGCGAAACTGGAGTTCTCCAATCGTATCTTCATCCATCGCGAAATCGGAAATCCCGGCAAACGAAGGAGGGCCGACCGGGGATTGGACCACCACTGTTTCCTCGGGAGCCCACGCACCGCCGGCCCAGCCATTGTCCACCGCCTGAACGCTCCAATACAAATCACCCACTTCCCGCTGGGAAAGGTCTAGGATCCATTGATTGGCGTAACCCGCATTGCCCAGCTGCGCCACCCGTCGAGTGCCGTTGGCCGATGACAAAGACGGCAGAATGTCATTGGCTCCGGGACGGGTTCCTATCCGGATATTGTACGAAAGCGCCTGCGTTTGATTGAAATCGAAGGCGTCCTGCCAACTGAGCATGAGGACGGAGCCGCTAATTTCCGCCCGGAGTCCCCAAGGGGCTGAAGGCGGGATGTTTGCCGCACCGGACCTTTGAAGGTAAATCCCCCCATTCGTTCCGCCGACGACCACATCCAAAAGTCCGTCCCCATTCAAATCACCCGCCGCCAATTGCGGAAGCTCTGGGATATGTTCGGCCGAAGGTCCCGGGTTCACCGATAGAAACGGCCCGGGCCGAAAATGACCCAAACCGTCATTGAGGAAAATACCCAGAGTCTGCTCCGAGGTTGCCGCGACAAAGTCCAGAGAGCCGTCGCCATCAAAATCCCCCCAGACCGGCACCACGGCTGCGGATCGTGAAACCAAAGGGCTCCGAAACAACTCCACGACGGTCGGCCCGACCCGACGGGAAACCACGACTTGTCGCGGGGAACCCGGCAAGTCTGAACGGGACGAACTGGGGTCGCTGGAAGCCAGCTCCCAAAAATCGATCCGACCGTCGCCATCCACATCGATTAAGCCTACGGCATACCGCGTGTGGTTTGGGTAGAAGGGGTAGAGATCAGAACTTGCTCCCAAATCAGGCGTCAAATAGTCACCCAACGAATCACGAAGAGAGGTCTCAATCCAATGCTGCCGTCCGTCGCCGTACAGATCCGCGGTCGCTGACAGGGGCCCGTCCGGCAGGTAGACTTGATCGATCACTCCCAGCGCCGATCCCCCGCTGATCAAACGGGGAATTCCTTTCGGTCTGATCGACCCTGCCTCCGCCTTTAGATTCACCACACCAATTGTGGTGGCGGTACGAATCCGGAGATCACTCCATCCGTCTAGGTCGAAGTCCCCGCTCAGCAGGGTATTGGGGCGATTGGTCATCCCGGATAACAACGGATTCCGCTGCCATTCGCCGGCCGGCCGGGAATAGACGGACAATTGATATCCGGCCCCATCCGGTTGCGCCGCCGCCACATCCACCCGGCCATCTCCGTCGAAATCACCGGGAGTCAGCAGCAGGGACTGATTCAATTCCGGCAGCGCGGTGGAAGTCAGTCTATTCCCGGGTCCAATTGAATAGGTAATTGCATTATTTGAACGTCCCACCGAGATGACGTCCAGGCCGAAGGCGGAATCGTCCGCTAGGTTTGCCAGCACCACCCGCGAAGCGAGTGCGGCCGTCTGATTGGTCGCACTCGATCCCAGGGTCACCGGAAACTGCTGCCGCTCAAATCCCCGCGGCAGCACGGTGACCGTGATGAGATGGGTGACGCTGGCCGCGCCGTTCCCGGCCACAACCGCCAGGTTTCGAGTAAACGGCAGCATCTTTGGCTGGAGATTTCCCGTCGGGGCAATGGTCAGCCTGATCGAGCCGGAACCGAACGGCTGGGAAGCGACGACACCAAAAGGCGCCGGTTCAACCCAGGGATCCAGACGCAACGTCAGCGGTACGGCATCCGGGTATCGAACCAAAAGGGTCACATTGGTGGAAGGTCCGCCTTCATGAAGCACGATTAGCGGCACCGTCGTCGTAAACTCTGGCGGATCGTCCACCGGCAGGATCCTTACCAGTATGGCCTCCGCGATCACGGGCTGGCCATCAACTCGAACCAGGATCCGGTTAGTGATCGAACCATTGAAATTGGTCCCAGGCCGCACCTGCAAGGTCCAATTCGTCCCCGCACCCGAGTTGGTGAGGTACGACAGATGAACTTGCGAATACTCCGGATCGAAGGTCACGGTGATCCGTTCGGGCGCTACACCGGGAAGGCGAAGGGAGAACGGATAGTCTGCACGCTGATCTTCCAGACTAGTGAGCGGATCGGGCGGCAGTCCGATCAGAAAGGGCGAGCGATCTGCCCAGACCGACAACTGGAGTCCGATCAAGGCCGCCAGCCGGAGGAAGAATTGCCACTCGCAGGCAGGGAATTTCCTCTGATGAATTCCTTGGGTCCGACGATCTATCCCGAAAATCGACCAGACGCTCTTTTGATATCTAGGTTTCATAGCAACAGCTGAGTCCGAGGCGATTGACGAAAAGCCGTGGGTTCAAATCGGACACCAAACGGTCGTAACGCCACGAGTCTCCCCAGGCGCGCTCCCCAAGACCATCGCCCACGGGGCAACGGACTCGGAAGCAACTAATGCATAGCAAGTGCAGTGCCAGTGGCGGGCTCAGGATTGCGGCCTGGGGAAGCCGCAGGACTGTCCGCCCGCGGGGATCCGTCGAAAATGAGCCAGGAACTGAGAGGATGCCGCCTCGACTAACCGACTGAGTACCGTCCGTCCACGAAACATCCACGGCGAAAGGAGGAGGCGCAGAAGTCGGCTCGATCCGATAAACAGAGAACCCCACGGCCGATAACTTCTCCCATAGAATGTGAAGGGGCGTCAGTCACTTCCTCGAATCTCGGGTTGTTCATCCCGGGCGACGGGTTTGAATGGACGGCCTCAGGTTGAATGGCGCTGAGAACTCCGGCAGCAGGTCGGGCAGCTCGCCTGCGTTCAAGAAGGTGAAGCGCCAGCGACAAAACCTAGTTGATCTGACAAAGAATGACCGTAAAAACGGTAAGCTTGATTAACGTAACTGGTGGTGTTTAGATTATTAAATAACAATGCGTAATTAATCTTAACTTCATTAAGCTCAAAGGCAATACCGTGCATGTAATCGCTGTATTTCGGGCTGCTGGTTGTTGTCGTGTTGCAGGCCGAGGCTGAGATAATTAAGCCTGGGGTCGAAATCGTCCACGACCAACGGCTCCGACTCCACTCGGTCGGCCTTGGGTGGTGGTTGGGCCGGAGCAAAGGTCGCCGGACCACACTCTAACTTCAAATGCCGTAAGGTCCTCTCAATGCTGAATCCCTGCCCTCGGCCCGGAGGAGAGGGAACTGGAGTACGCCGGATATGCTGTGTTAATACAACGCGCTAAGATAGGTGGGCGTTTCTGCGGTTGATCCCGTCAAAAGCACGGGACCCAACCGCGGTCCGTAGGGTGCCGCCGTTCAGCGGACCGCGAAGGGTTCGCGGAAACCATCCGCGGCAGCGTGGCTAGGAAAAGGCGCGTACGATTTATTTAAACGAATGACCAAGATCAGTGAGCGAGCCGCGGTTAATTGCAAAGACGCCCTCCCTGCGTCGCGCGCGGGTGCCGGGGCGGCACCCGCCCCGGGGAATTCCGGACCGCCCGGCGCGACTGCGCCGGGTCCTCGGGGTGCATCGTATTCGCACAGTGGGCTGATTTTGAACACTGGAAGCTGGAAAGTTGGGAGAATAATGAAGGTCGCTCGCCCTCACCCCACCTTCTTCCGCGAGGAGAGGGAACCGGAAAAAGGCGCTGAAAAACCGGGGACGAGAGAAAAATGAAGTCCCTCAGGTGGGGAACCAAATGAAAAATGTCGGACCTAAGATTTCACCCAGGATGAGGATTCGGGCGGTGCGGTAAGCCGCCGCCGAGCTTCCCGCACCCTGGCGATTGCTTCGGACACGGTCTTTCCGGTGGCGTTCAAGTGGCCCATTTTTCGGCCTGCGCGCGGTTCGCCTTTGCCGTACAAGTGAAGTTTTACGAAGGGATCAGCCAGGGCCGAGGCCCAATGGGGTGTCCCACCGGCCCGTAACCATTCGTCGCCCAACAGATTGGCCATCGCCCCCGAAGCCAATAGGTCAACGGAACCTAACGGAAGTCCGCAAACGGCTCGGAGTTGTTGTTCAAACTGGCTGGTCACACAGGCGTCGAGGGTGAGATGACCTGAATTATGGGTGCGCGGCGCGAGTTCATTTACCAAAAGTTCTCCGGCCCGAGTGACGAATAGCTCGACGGTCAGCAGCCCCACCACCTCCAACGCTTCGAGAATTCGCCGAGAAATATCCATCGCCCCGTGTGCCAACGAGGACGTCAGTTCCGCCGGGCAAAACGTGACGTCGAGAATGTGCTGGGCATGTTCATTCTCGAAAATGGGGAAGGCGCGGAATTCGCCGCGGACGGATCGGGCCGCCACAACGCTGATCTCTTTTACAAAATCGACGTAGGCTTCATAAACTCCTTCGGCTCCCTGCAACCGAGCTAACGCCGCGGGGAGATCGGAGTCCGCCGTCAGTTTTTGCTGTCCCTTGCCGTCGTAGCCAAAACTGGCCGTTTTTAACACCGCCGAGCGTCCCAATTCCCGCGCTGCTGCCTCTAATTCAGCCAAGGTGGTTACGCGCCGAAAGGGCGTGACGGGGATCCCGTGATCCGCCAGAAAAGTCTTTTCTCGCAACCGCTGCTGGGTGATGTGCAGCACTCGGCCGTCCGGTCGCACCGGGGCAAATTCGGCACACGCCGCACTCGTGGAAGCGGGGACGTTCTCAAATTCAAATGTGACCACGTCTACCCCGCGGGCGAACGCTCGAACTTGATCGAGATCTTCGTAGTTGCCGACCCATTCGCGATCCGCAATTTGGCCGGCCGGTGAATCAGATTCGGGCGAGTAGACCTGAATGCGATACCCGAGTTGGCGCGCTGCCAGGGCGAGCATTCGACCCAATTGCCCGCTTCCCAGAATTCCAAGCGTGGCTCCCGGCAGTAGTATCGACGTGTGACCCGACATCATGTCCGCCGAGAATGACGGCCGATGGCAATCGAGCAAGGCAGCCTGTTCAGGATAAATGTTCGGACGAAATTCGCCCCATCTTGCTTTTGCGCCCCGGTCCAAAACGAGTTTTGATTCGTCGCGCAGAGTATCCGGCCGAGATCGTTGTCGTCGCTCTAGCTCCTTGCACGCCATGTCTGTTCCGTCGCCCAATCTCTGGATTGAAACGCTGCCGACCCCGAAGTCGATTATCGGGCCGCACACGGCTCCAACCGCCGATTTACTCCTCCATCTTGGAGAAGCGTGGTATCCACCGGCTCCGGCCGTCCTCGCGGAACTGGCGGGCTTGGGCCGTGTCATTTCGCGGTACCCCGATTCGCAATCCCTGGAATTGCGCCAACACCTGGCAACCTATTTGGGGCACGGCCTGGGGATAGAACAGATCATGACCGGCAACGGTTCGGACGCGCTGATCGATCAACTCGTCAGTGCGTATGCGGGTCCAGATCGGGCCGTGGTGGCGCCGGCTCCCACCTTTTTCGTCTATGGACTCTCGGCCCTTCAACGCCGTGCACCGCTCCGGACCACCGGCCGACGAAACCAGGCGGATGGCTTTGCCCTGGATGCAGAAACCTTGCTGGCCGAGGCAGCCGCTCACCCCGGGATCATTTTTCTCGCCAACCCGAATAATCCGACCGGCGATCTCATTCCTAGTGAAATTATTGCGCAAATTGCCGAAAACACTCGCGCGCTCGTCGTCGTCGATGAATGCTATCAGGAATTTTCGGGGGCAACATGTTTGAGCCTCATTGCGAAGTTTCCCAACCTGGTGATTCTCCGAAGCCTTTCAAAGAGCTTTGCGTTGGCCGGATTGCGCATCGGGTACGCCATCGCTCATCCCCAGGTAATCGCGACCCTCGCGAAAATCGATCAAACATTTAGCGTTAATTTTGCCGCCCAACGATGTGCCGTCGCCGCCTTGGGTGCGCTGGACTATTACCGTCCGTTTTTTGCCCGTACGATCACCCTACGCGAACAGTGGCGGGCCGCCTTGGGATCGCTCGGACTACGCCTCTTCCCGTCGCGAGCCAACATCCTTCTGGCTGATTACAGTGCAGTGGGCCGCGGCAATCTGGCGATTGCTTTGCGTGCCCAAGGAATCCAGGTGGCTGATTTTCATGAACGGCCCGGCCTTCGTCAGTGCGTCCGCATCACCGTGGACGATGAGCCCGCCCTTACGCGGTTGGTTTCCGCGCTCCGCTCCGCTTTGGGTCAGATACAGATCGGTTAATCACGCCCCACTGAAAGTTCCGCGGCTAGCCCGGATAGTTTATCCGGGCTAGGTGGTCGATGGCGGGTCGATCAACCGCTTCACCGTCCCCATGGGATCATCGACGACCGCTCGGCTGATCACCAATTCACGCACTAAACTCGAGGGCAGCTCAAATTTCAACTCCCGGAATAGGCGTTCACACACGGTCATTAACCCTCGGGCTCCGGTTCGTTCGGCGCTCGCCAGGTGAGCAATCCGGTGCAGGCCATCGGCCCGAAATTTCACCTGGATACCGTAGGCGCCAAAGGCTCGTTCATACTGGTGGATCAAGCTGCTCTCGCTCTCTCGCATGACTTCGTAGAGATCGTTCTCGCTCAAGGCATGGCAGGCCACTCGCACCGGTAATCGACCAATGAATTCTGGCTCGAATCCATACGAGATGAAATCGGCCGTAGTCGCGTCATCATACGGATTCGGCGATTCGGAGAACAGGGGTGTCTTTTTTGAGGGCGCTTTCATGGCTTCCCCTCGTTCCCGTATCGATCGGTTCCGGATGATTTCTGTGAGCCCTGCAAACGCGCCACTGACGATAAATAATACGTGCTGTGTATTGATGGTATCCGCCGAAGGCGCGCCGCCGCGGGCCGCAGCCATGGCGCCTTGGACTTGACCCGAAATATCGTTCGGCGAGAGCACTGGAATATCGGTGTCTTCCATGAGCTTGAGCAGGTTCGTCTGCACCCCTTTGCCGGAAACGTCCCGGCCACTGCCCGCTTGGGTAGCCAGCTTGTCCACCTCATCCAAATAGATAATCCCGAGCGCGGCCCGTTTTAGATCACCGTTGGCCCGGCGAATCAGATCCCGGACCAAATCGTCCACATCAGCGCCGACGTACCCTGTTTCGCTGAACTTCGTGGCATCCGCTTTGACAAACGGCACACCGATCAACTCTGCGGCCGAACGAATCAAGTGGGTCTTGCCAACGCCCGTCGGGCCCAGAAGCAAGACATTTTGTTTCTGATAGTGCGCCGCGGGATTCCCTTCGAGACAAAGGCGCACATGATTGAAATGATCACAGAGAGCAACGCTCAGGACTTTTTTGGCCTCCAATTGGCCGATGACAAACCGATCTAGATGGACTTTAACATCACGGGGCTTGAGGTCAAAGCGCATGGCCAACGGGGTTGGGTCTGCCACGGCGGCCCGAGCGGCAGAGGGAACGAAAGCGACGGCCGTGGGGGGTGCAGTGGGTCGTGGCGGCTGCGGACGGGCGCGCGTCGGGGCAGTCGTCGAGCGACGCCGACGCGACGTGATCGGTGACGGTCCTAAGGAGACGGGGCCGAGGACGGCGGGCTGACCTGGGGCAGGCTTTGACATGACCCGTGAGGGTAAGCATGAAAATGGAAATGAGCGAATTTGCGAATGGGTCGGCGCATTTTGCATCGCCGCTTGATCTGGTTCGGGAATCGGTGGGACGAGTTCGGAAGAGCGCCCAGATCGTGTGTCTTCGACTCGTTTTGGACCTCATTTGTGCGGTGATCCTCAGCCTCCCGTCGGCCCCCGGTTAAATCGAGTGTCACCGCGCCGCAAAAATCCCTGGGTTGGGGATTCGTCACGCCGATTTTGACGCCTAGCGGAACGACTGGCACGCTAGGGGGGCGAATGGGAGTATTTCTCCGCAATTTGACGTTTTGGACTTCGCTGAACCGGAGATCCAGGGTGTGTTCCGCGCCCGGCTTTTTGGGGGCATTTGCCGATCATGGATGACACGCTCACTCTGCTCGGTCCCAAGCGGTTTGATGAGTTGTTATTCCGAGTGATGGGCCTCGCGTCGACGGCGGCCGCGGCGGCTCTCGACGCTCAGCCTGAGTCGGTCGCGGTTGCGCTCCTGGAGCATCTGAATCCATCGCTCGCGCGGGAGGCGCTCAAGGCGATGAGTGAGTCTCGCCGGTCGACACTCCTGGCCAAGGCGCCCCCGGAGTATCGGGACCAATGGGAGCGCAATATCACGTTTCCACCGAACAGTGTAGGCGCTCTCATGATGGCACCTAGCGGTGTGGTCCGGTCGGAGATGCGCGTACGGGCCGCCATTGATGAGGTTCGACGGTTATCCAGTCGGATTGCCCTGACCTACC
>JAYVTS010000099.1:0-35773 GCA_043788645.1 Verrucomicrobiota bacterium | reverse complement strand
CCGTCCGGCTCGGAATCGATTCGGCCGCCTTGCCAGCCGGGCTCGCTGCTTCTCGCGACGAAAGAGTATGAAATATCTGGGCTAGCGATTCGTGGCGCGTCCAGGATGACCAGGAATCATCAGCATCAGAAGCCGATTGTTCCGAACCCAGTTCTGCGTGCGGGTAGAGGTGAGGATGGGGCTTTTAGGCTGCTTCGGAGGGTGTCGATTTATACGCGCTCACCTATCCCCTCGCCCTGAATCGTTGGGTAAAGCGGCCCCACGGGCCGCGTGCCGTGCGCTATCAAGGAGTCGATAGCGCGGGGTGGAAATCTTGGTCGAGCGTTGAGCGTTGAGCGTTGAGCGTTGAGCGTTGAGCGTTGGGCGTTGGGCGTTGGGCGTTGGGTTTACTCGCCCGTGATTGTTCGAAGATGGCGACGTTCTGGAGTCAGGCGATCAGAGAGATCCAAGTCTTGACTCAGATCAAAGCCTGCTTCACCTCCCCACAGACCTTCCCCTCATCTTCCTCCCAGGTTGGATCGGCCGGATTCCGCCCGGGGTCTAGGGTTCTGAGGCACTGAGGCTGGACTGGGGCCGGGTTTTGGGCTCGCCGCCTCTCCCTCAAAGTTTGCGTTGGACGCTTGCCGCTGGCGAAACGACGCATAGGGTCATACTCGCATGGACGATTCGTTCACTCCAGTCCCGCCGCTGCTTCCGCAGGTCCCACCGGCGCCCCCGATCCAACCCAGCCCGCTCGCGTTCACCTCAGGCAATTCACCCGGCCGCCGCCCTCGAAAGTCGGGTCGCGGTTGGATGTGGATCGCACTGCTCTCCGTGACTGTCCTCGCTGGAACCCTCGCCCTCAGCCTCGTCTACTCTTTTACTAAAACCGGACGCCACTTTTCCTCACTCGCAAAACATCGCTCTCCCGGAGTTGGGGAACTCAGTGAAGAACTGATTGAAGACAATGACGCTCACGACAAGGTCGCAATCATTCCGGTTGAAGGCGTTATTTCCAGTTCGGGCGAAAGTGGCAATAATATGGTGGATCTGATCCGCAACCAACTCACCCGAGCAGCGGAAGATGACCAGGTGAAGGCCGTCGTCCTCCGCGTTGATTCCCCCGGCGGCGAAGTCCTGGCCAGCGACGAAATAGCCGATGCGATCCGTGATTTTCAACACGGCGACCACGGCAAACCCGTTGTGGTGTCTATGCAATCCCTCTGTGCTTCGGGAGGCTACTATATTAGCGCACCCTGTCGTTGGATTGTGGCCCATGAGCTGACCATCACCGGATCGATCGGGGTCATTTTTCATGGCTATAACTATCGCGGTTTGATGGATAAAGTGGGAGTTCGATCAAAGGTGACCAAGAGCGGCAAGCTCAAAGACATGTGGAGCCCGGACAAACTACCGGAAGAAGAGTTGCCGGAAGAAAAGTCGATCATGCAAGACATGGTGGAAGAGAGCTTTACTCGCTTCAAAAAAGTGATCCGGGACGGCCGCGGTTGGGCTGCCGAAGAGAACCAAAGCTGGATCAACAGTTTGGGCACCAACACGAATGAACTGACCAAAGCCGATTCCGGCCGCACCTTGGTTGAAGATTGGGAGTCCGTGGCCGACGGCCGCGTGATGAGCGGTACGACGGCGCTTGAGTTTGGTTTCGTTGATGAGCTAGGAAATTTTGCGATCGCCGTTGATCGGGCGGAGAAATTGTGTGGAATCGAAAAAGCCAATTTGATTACCTATTCTCCCCCGAGCCGTTTCCCAGGCTTTCTACGGCTGCTGGGGCAGACCGACATCAAGTCCGTCAAGCTCGACCTTAGCGATCTTGGAGTACTCCTTCCGCGACTCCCTCAAGGTCGGCTCTATTTCCTCTCGCCCGCATTTATGCATTGAGCGGACACCCTCCCGGATTCGTGAAAACGGAGAAAAATCTCCCGAAGCGGTCGTCTCGAAAAATGGAAATCTCTCTTTTTGTCGGGAATTTTTCCTCCCGTTCCTTTTGTGTTCCCTCCTTGGACACGGGGCACGATGGCCGCGATTGTCCCGCCCGGTGTCTGCTCTCACTCTGACCAATAGTCCCGCGGAGTCGGCCTCTACTCTCCCCACTACGCCCTGCGCTGAAGTGGAGAAGATAGGCCGCTCTTGCTTGCCCGAATTGATGGCGCCGGCCGGCGATTGGGAGTGCGTGCGCGCCGCAGTCGAAAATGGGGCGGACGCGGTTTACTTCGGCCTTGATCGCTTCAATGCGCGGATGAGGGCCAAGAATTTTACCGAAGCAGACCTTCCCACATTGATGGAATTTCTTCACCGCCGCGGGGTTCGAGGTTACGTCACCTTTAACACACTGGTTTTCACCGAGGAACTCCCCGTCGCTCGTGAGTATCTCCGGTGCCTGATCGCCGCAGGCGTCGATGCCGCCATTGTTCAGGATGTTGGCATCTGTCGGTTGATCCGGGAACTCTCGCCTGATTTTCCAATTCATGGCTCAACGCAAATGACCATTACCAGCACGGCGGGCGTTGAGTTTGCCCGTGAATTGGGGTGTGAACTCGTCGTCCTCGCACGAGAAAATTCGCTGGCGGAAATCAACGCCATCCAAGCCGCCCAGCAGGCATCGGACCGGCCGCCCTTGCCGCTCGAAGTCTTTGTCCACGGCGCGTTGTGCATCGCTTATTCCGGCCAGTGTCTGACCAGTGAATCGCTCGGCGGCCGAAGTGCTAACCGAGGCGAATGCGCCCAAGCCTGTCGCCTGCCTTATGAGCTGATCTCGGACGGCCAGGTGGTTCCTCTAGGTGATCGTCGGTATCTGCTGAGTCCTCAAGATCTCGCCGGTCTTGAGGTGCTTCCAGAACTCGTTCGATCTGGCGTTCGTTCACTAAAAATTGAAGGGCGATTGAAGTCGCCGGAATACGTGGCCAGTGTGACTCGGGTGTATCGTCAAGCTCTTGATCGATTAGGGGAACGACCGACGGCCACGGCAGCGTCCTCGTCGCGTTACGAACTCGAAATGGCCTTTAGTCGCGGACTCTATCCCGGTTGGTTTCGGGGCATTCACAACCAAGAGCTAGCCCACGCCCGGTTTGGAAAAAAACGCGGTGTCTTGGTCGGGATCGTGACCCGAGTGGATCCCCAAAGTGTCGTCATTCGCCCGGAAGGTCCGGTCAAACCAGGCGATGGCGTGGGGTTTGATGCCGGTCGCCCGGACTTGCCCGAAGAAGGTGGACGAGTCTACGAGGTGCGTCTGATCGGTCACGAAGACGAACTCGCCCTGGGATTTGGCCACGGAACCGTGGACTACGCCAACATTCACATCGGCGATCACCTTTGGAAAACCAACGATCCCGCACTCGAACGTGAATTACGAAAGAGCTATGAGGGTGACACTCCGAAATATCAGCGCCCGGTACGGATCGAATTACACGGACACGTAGGTGCCCCAATGACCCTGATTTTACGTGATCACGATGGGCATGTGGTTCAGCTCACTTCCAGTCTTCCACTGGTTCAAGCCGAGAAATCTCCGCTCACCACGGAACGGTTGACGGATCAACTCGG
Source organism: Verrucomicrobiota bacterium (assembly GCA_043788645.1). Classification (GTDB taxonomy): domain Bacteria; phylum Verrucomicrobiota; class Verrucomicrobiia; order Limisphaerales; family UBA9464; genus CANIZL01. The sequence goes on along the minus strand of JAYVTS010000099.1, from coordinate 32,233 downwards.
GCGCCTCGGGGGTACGCCTTTCCGGCTTGGCACCTTGGAAAACCATCTTGAAGGCGCCGTGATCTTGCCGGTTAGCGAGTTGAATCGACTTCGGCGCGAAGCCGTCGCGCAACTCGATGTGCTCCGAACCCAACCCAAGCGGTGGACCATTTGCGATGATTTGGTTCGGGACGGCGCCGGTGGCGATTCGGGTCGGACCGAGATCCTGCAACCTCCCCTCGGGATTCCGAATTCAAAGGAAACCCAACGTTTCGAAATTCCTTCTGCGTTGGAGTTAATCGTTCTCGTGCGAACTCTTGGTCAGCTGGAAGCGGCCCTTCGAGAGAATGCACAAACGCTCTACTGCGATTTTGCGGATCCAAAACAATACCGCGAAGCCGTTCGGATGGCTCGTGACGCTTTTGGTTCCGACGCTTCGATGCGCACCATCTGGTTAGCGCCGCCGCGAATCTTTAAGCCGGGCGAGGAGTGGATCTTGCAGCAAGTTCGTTCGGCCAATGCGGACGGGTATTTGGTTCGCAATGCTGAACATCTAAGGTATTTTGCCGATGCCCGCCGACGCGGTGATTTTTCACTCAACGTGGCTAACCCGCTGACCGCGGCCTATTATCTTCAACGCTACGGGCTCGAACGGGTTACGGCGAGTTACGACTTAAACGCGCCGCAATTGGAGGCCTTGCTCAGAGGCGCGACCCCCGATTGGTTTGAGATTACGATCCATCAACACATGCCCATGTTTCATATGGAGCATTGTGTTTTCTGCGCCTTCCTTTCGTCCGGCAAAGACTATCGCGATTGCGGTCGACCCTGTGATCGTCACGAGGTCCGGCTTCGTGACCGGGTCGGGGTTGAACACCCGCTCAAGGCCGATATTGGCTGTCGAAATACCGTTTTCAACGCTCGGGCTCAAACCGGGGCAGAATCCGTGGAACGATTGCTTGCGTTGGGGGCTCGCCACTTTCGGTTGGAGTTTGTTGATGAGACGTCGGAAGAACTCAGCAGAACGCTGGCCCGGTATCGGGCCTTATTGAGTGGGGAATTGACCGGCACGCAACTTTGGCAGGAGTTGAAATTGCACAGTCAATTGGGAGTTACCCGCGGCCAACTGGACAAACTAGAAGTCCGCAAGGTATTCCCTCGCCCCTTTCTTCGTGCAACCTAGGGGGTGGCCTTGTCGGATCGAAGTCTGTCGGTAAGTTGCCCCGCCGTCTTGATCCAATCAAAATGTCTGCTGACCACAAAGCACTAAAAATGGTGACCTGCCCGCACTGCGGAGCGCGGGTGTTTTTGCCGGGTGACTTATCGCCCTTGCAGGAATCGCCGTGCTCCAAGTGTCAAAGGCCGGTCATGATGCCGGCCATGCTCCGGCAATTCGAACTGCGCTCGACGATTGCCTCGGGTGGCATGGGAACCGTGTTTCGCGCTTGGGATACCATGCTGGGCCGCGAGGTCGCGGTAAAACTGATGAAGCACGAGCTGGCCAATGATCGGAAAGCCGTGGATAACTTCGCCTACGAAGCCCGCGCCTGCGCTCAGCTGAATCACACAAATATCATCCATATTTACACCTTCGACGAGCATGATGGGGATCGGTATCTCGTCATGGAACTTGCCGATGCCGGTTGCCTCGACTCCATGATCGAACGACAAGGCCGGATTCGCGAGCTGGATGTCCTCGACATCGGGATCAAGCTGGCCGGAGGATTGGCGTCCGCGTTGAAACACGGCTTGCTGCATCTGGACATTAAACCGGGCAATATCCTCTTCAACTCCGAGGGCGAACCCAAGCTGGTGGATTTCGGACTCGCCCGAAAGGCGGATTCCGATGCCGATCTTTACGCTCCAATTTACGGTACGCCCTACTACATCGCTCCGGAACGGGTTCGGCAAGAGGGCGATACGTTCAAATGCGATCTCTATTCTTTGGCGGGAACCCTGTACCACGCCTTGACCGGACATGTGCCGTTTGAAGCGGCGACCGTCGAAGACGTCGTTGCGGCGCAGCTAGCAACCCCGTTGCGGCCGGCGCACGAGGTGTTGCCCGGAGTCAGTGCGGGCACAAGTGCGACCTTGAGTCAGGCCATGGCCAAAGATCCTCAGGAACGACAAGCGAGTTATGACGATTTCATCCTCGCATTGACCGCCGCACGGTCCCAATTGCTCATTCGACAATTCGCACCCCAGGCGTCCGTGGACCCGAACACGGGTGAAGTGGTCTCTGACGGAGCAAAAAAAAGCTGGTGGAGAAGAGGATAACCAAGCCGTTCATTAACCCTCGACTCGATGGCAAGCGACGGTTCGATCATTGCCTAAATTCCGAAGTGCAGGGGTTTCCGTTCGGCAGCGCGCTTCCGCCACGGGACAACGGGGATGAAACGGACATCCCGAAGGCGGTCGCAAAGGCGATGGCACATCCCCACCGAGAATAATTCGGGCGCTCTGGGTATCAGGATCGAGGACCGGCACCGCAGAAAGGAGTGCTTGGGTATAAGGATGCCGAGGGGTTTCACACACCTCCCGCGTGGGGCCGGTTTCCACCAATTTTCCGAGATACATGACCAGTACGCGCTGGCACACATGGGCGATCACTGCGAGATCATGTGAAATGAAGAGGTACGCGAGCTGTCGATCCCGCTGGAGATCCGTGAGCAAATTGACCACCTGCGCCTGGATACTGACGTCCAAGGCACTCACCGGTTCGTCACAGACGATCAGCTGGGGTTCTACGGCGAGGGCTCGTGCAATGCCGATGCGTTGACGCTGACCGCCGCTAAACTCGTGCGGATAACGTTGAGCGTGTTCCGGAGCGAGCCCTACGGCCTGGAGCAGTTCCTCGATCCGTTCCCGTCGGGCCGTCCGATCCGGTGTCAGGCGGTGGATATCCAACGCTTCCCCAATACTGTCGCCAACGGTCAGACGCGGATTCAGCGTACTGAACGGGTCTTGAAAAATCATTTGGAATTGTCGGCGCCTACTGCGGAGTTCGCGAGCAGGCAGGGCGCGGAGCTCTTCACCGGCAAAAAAAATGCGACCACTCGTTGATTCTACCAATCGCAGCACCGCTCGCCCTAACGTCGTCTTGCCACACCCACTTTCCCCGACGAGCCCCAGGGACTCGCCCGCCGCGACGCTAAAACTAACGCCGGCTACGGCGTGAACTTCCCCAGTCACGCGACCGAGCAGACCCGCACGCAGAGGAAAGTTGACGCATAACTCCTCGATTTTCAACAACGGTGGCGTCATGGCGAATGATGAAACGGGCAGCGGACGGTGTGATCGCTCGTGACGGGGAGCAGTTCTGGAACACTTAAATGGCAGGGTGACCGCGCCTCCGGGCAACGGGGTGCGAAGCGACACCCGCCCGGCCAGTGTCCCAGCGAGGGCACTAGCCCCGGTATCACCGGGAGACGCTCGACGCGCCGCCGGAGGTCGGGTACGGACCGGAGCAAGGCGCGAGTGTAGGGATGGCGCGGAGACCGCAAGAGTTCACGTGTCGGCGCTTCCTCTACCACCTGCCCCGCATACATGACCGCGACGCGATCTGCGAGGTCGGCAACGAGTCCCAGATTGTGGGTGATCAGCAGCATCGCCATCCCCAGGCGGTGCTTGAGTTCACGAAGCAGGTCGAGGATTTGCGCCTGAATCGTTACGTCGAGAGCCGTGGTCGGTTCATCCGCGATGAGCAATGCGGGTTCGCTCGCCAAAGCCATGGCGATCATCACCCGCTGTTGCATACCGCCAGAAAGTTCGTGGGGATAACTCCGGATCCGATCCTCCGGCGCGGGAATTCCGACCAGCCGAAGGAGGCGCATGATCTCCGGAGTATTGGCGCGGGCGGGTTGGTGGAGGCGAAGTGATTCAAGGATCTGAGCACCGACGCGGGTCACTGGATTGAGTGCCGCACCGGGTTCTTGAAAGATATAACTCACGACTCGACCCCGGAGTTGACGGAGTTCGCGGGAGGGCAGTGAAAGGATTTCGCGACCTTGAACCCAAATCTCACCCCCCGTATAGCGGGCGGGCGGTTCGGGCAACAGCCGCATGAGACTTTGGGCGGTGACGCTTTTGCCACAGCCGCTTTCACCGACCAAACCCAACGTTTCGCCGGCGTGCAGGCGCAGGGAAAGACCGTCCACCGCCGGAACCCACGCGTCTTGAACGCGGAACTCAATCCGCAAATCGCGAACTTCAAGTAACGGAGCGGCCATCTGCGGTCAGGATTGGTTGTTAATCGGAAGCTTTCTGACAGAGAATCAGGGCGGCTGCGTTAGCGGATTCAACCGGCCACCAAGCCTTCGAATTTTGCGCTTCCGTGGCCGCCCCGGAAAAAAGAAGGAACCAGACATCGCCCAGCGCCCCGGCGGTGATCGGCTCGCCCCGAATCGGCCGCGCCAGTGCGTGCCAAACTCCGAGGACAGCGACCCAGCCAGCAACACCTGAGCATCCGACACGCCAAAACTGTACAGACAAGTCGGTATTTTTCGCAAAGAAAAAAGATTTTGTTTGATCTGAATCGAATCGGAATCCGCCGGGGTCTCCGACGCTCCCCGAAGACCCAGCGCGAGCGCGCCGGGCGGCCAGCGAAGGCGCCGACGGGTCCGCCCCCGGATTCGGGGGATGGCAGAACCTATTTCTGACCGTCTGACCGGATCGAGAAATCCGAACGGGGTTTTAGAAATGAAAGACCCGCCGAAGCTAGTTAAAGATTCGGCGGGTTGGAACCCTGCGTTCAGCTCGAATTATTGGCCGGTAAAAACCACCGTTCCGTTGGCCAATGAGATCGTCACGCCGGTGACGAGGTCACTCGGAGAACAGAAGGTGCTAATGGCGATTGACGCCGTACCGCCCGAAACGAGGGCCGTACCACTTGCCACGCCGTAAATGCCGGAAGTAGTCCGAGCGGTTGCATAGATTGCGGTTCCGTCAGGAAGATTCAGGGAAGAAACGGAGACATTGACGTTGAGCCAGGAGAGCGTGGGATAGTACGGCAGAACCTGATAGGAACCAGATCCCTGCGGAGTCACGCCGCCATAGCTAGTAGAAGCAGTCAGTACAAGTGTACCGCTGGCCAACGGGACTCCCGGCGGTTTAGGTGTGGTGGTCGTGGTCTTGCCACCGCCACCGCCACCGCCACCGCCACCGCCACCACCGCCGGTGCTGGTAGATGTAGTCGTTTCGGACGCTTTGCCGCCGGCCGCTTGGAGCGAGGGAGTCATTGTACCTACGGCGACCGCAAGCAGCAGACTCATTCCGAGGGTTGCACGCAGACTGTGAGCTAATGTGAGTGTCTTCATATTTTTTATTTGTTGCCTGAAAATCCCGATTAGCGAGTCCGCAATGGCGGACTACTGGGATCCTCGACTCACCCCTCCAAGCACCCAGTGTGCCAGCCGAGGTGAAGCGTGGGCTAGCTCAATAACTCCGCCAAATTGTTTGTTTTCGGACCAGTCGTGCGCCGGTATCAAAGGAGATCGCTCCGGAATCGGACCGAGCGGATCTCCGAAACTTGTATCGGTAGAGCCAGTGGTTGCCCACCGACTCTACCCGGAAATGAATCGCTCTACGTAGCCCAAAAGAAGCAACGGGTTACTCCTCGTCTTGCACCAACCGAAGGAAGACGTCGCCGTCGTGGATTGGCAGCCGGATTTCTACCCGACCTCCTGTGCCAGTCACCGGATTGGTAAAGGCGGACCACTTAGCCGTCAGCGAGGGTTTGCTTTCAATGGCGTAATGAGCCCCCGCAATGGATTGGAACGAGATGACCAATTCATCGCCGACTCGCACCACACTCAACGCCTCAAACGGGAGCGTGCGCACGTCGATCGATTCGACAAATTTTACCACCAATGCCTGATCCGCGGGGTTGGTGAGGTAATCGGGAGTTCTTCCATTCGATGTTCGATGCGCGACATCCGCCACGACTTGGGCGATCGATTCGGCGGCGCCGTTGTGCAAGTAGGGAGGGAGGTTGTGAGTTCCCAAAAGCGATGGAGTATTAAAGCCGATACCATTGCCATCAGAATTGTAGTCAATTCCCAGACCGTCGGGCGCGGGCGCCTGGACACCGTTGGCGACGGGGGGGGTGGCCTTTTCGTCAGCACCGATATTGAGGCCCAGCTCATTCCCTTCGCCTGGAACGCCCTTATTGAACGATCCAACGTCCCGCAATGCACTGGCAATATATTGGGTGCCGACGGGATTTTTGATGAAGTTGGTGGGATTGCGCTCGGTGAAAAAGAGCGCACCAGCGGGCGGAGAGACAAACTGCTTGAGACTCACCGTCCAATTGCCGCCCCCGTGACATTGAACGCAACCGGCGTGGGCAAACAAACGACGGCCAGCGTCAATATCCGCACCGGATACGCCGTTGGGCAGGTCCGGGACCGGTGCATTGGGCGTGCGGACGGCGAAGCGAACCCACTCGCGTAAAGCGGTGAGGGCCGGAACTTTCTCGGTGCTACCGGGCAACGTCACCGTCAGTTGGGGTCGATCGGTATTGGCTTTGGCCAAGGCATTGATGACCCCGGGAGGCTTATTGGCATCGCCATCGTCGCCGATCAATAGACCTTGGTTCGGATTATTGGTTCCACCCGCGAGCGGTCCGGGTCCTGAAACGTTACGAATATTGATTTCAAAATCCTCCACCTCATCAAAGATGGCCGAGTAGTTCAGCAACCGTTGTTCGGACCGGTTATGGGGATTGAACGTCGAATTGAGCGGCACACTCTTTCGTGGGCCCGCGCCGAATTGCCAAACGATGCCGTCGGTCAAACCATCAAAATGGCAACTCGCACAGGACTGCCAGCCTTCACTCGAAAGTCGATTGCGAAAGGAATTCGTGACTCCCGGAATTACATCAAAGTGTCCGCGCGAAGAGAAAAACATTTCTGCTCCCACCAAAATGCCCTCCCCCGGTGAGCCGGGCGAGGGGAAAATCCCAGTCGGAACACTGGCTACGACAGCATCGGTGGTCAGATCGATGACCGAGACATTGCGAGAGACAAAATTGGCCACATAAGCCCAATGCCCGTCCGAACTGATTGCAATACCTTGGGGTTTCTTCCCCGCCCCGCGCCCGCTGGTAATCGCATTATCTGGATCATTGAGATCGATGTATCGGGTCGTATCGCTGTCGCCGGTAAACGAGAGTTTGCCCGCGGCATCTACGTTCACTTTGACGAGAAGATCGCTGGCCGCGGAGACCACGTAGGCGTTTCCCGCCCCGGACTGAGTAGTGAATGCCAGGGCCCAAACGTTGGCGAAGAAGAGTTTGGTTTTGCCCGGCTCCGGATCTCGGGCTCCGAGGTGGAGGTTGAGGAATTTATCGCTACTCGCATCCACTGGACTCGTGCCATTGATCCCGTCAATCACATTGACGAAAGCGTGGGTATCGAGGTTGAATCGCAGTGGGCCGGTGGGCGAAGCGGCGATATTGGGTAAATAAGCCTGGTCACCCCGCAGAACAATGCTTTGGAGTTGGTTGGGAAAGGCGAACGTGGTCGGAGCGTTGGTGAGCCCCGGAAACTTGAAACCCGTGACTTGTGAGGCGAGCGGAATCACTCGCACGGGCTGATAGTCGCTAATATTCTTTGAATCCGTTTTAATATCCAGCACGGCCACCAAACCTTCACGCCCAAGATCGTCGCCTTGACGCCCGCCGGGTTTGGTGAACGACAAGAATCGGGTCACATAGAGTTTGCTGTTGTCCGCGGTCACGGCGAGACCACGAGGTTGGAAATGTCGCGAACGATCTGCATCGTTGGCGAGACTCTGGCGCAAATTGATGTGTCCAACAATGGTCTGCTCTGCAGTATTGATCACCGTCACCGAGTCTTGGGAGCTATTGGCAACAAACACGCGCCGACCATCGGGTGAACACACGATGTTCCAGGGCTCAGCTCCCGTAGTGAGGGTTGCCACGATGGTGGCGTTAAACGTTCCCCACGCCGGGTCGTTGACGTGCAGGACCGTCACGGTTCCGTCGGCGGCGTTGGCGACATACACGTATTCGCCATCTGGGGTGAGCGCGACACTTTCAGGCTGGTGTCCGACAATGATTTTGGCAATGACCTGGTTACTATCCGGTCGGATGATCGCGACGGTATGGTCCTGGGGACTAACCGACCAGATCAGCCGATCATTCCGAGAGACGGCGATTGGGCTGGAGTAGGTGGGGCGATCCCACTGAACCGTTTGACCCCAGGCGACGGGTGAGAGGATGGCAAGGCAGCCGAGGGTCGCGGCCGCGAGCCGACGCAGGGGCGGCTGATGGCCGTGGAAATGGAGGCGGGACTTCATGGTAACGGAGGATAAAATTTGTTTTTACACAGACTACTGCCGGTGACGTTGGCCATCTGGAAAGCATTACTAACATTTTCTGAAATCGCGGGGCACACCGCTTCGGACGGAGAATATCCGGTCTGGTATGGCCACGGAAGTCGTTGACCTTCCCCGCTGAAACTTTCACCGATGGCTCAATCTCCACCGCGGACTGGCAACCCAATGAAAGTACTCCGTAGCACTCCCAAGACCGAGCGGTATCATCACCCAGGGCCTAATCCGTCACGACCGCGACTTGCATTCGCCCTGGTTTCCAGCGGTTTCTGGGAAGTTCTTGTTTGCTTGGAACCTATTTCTGAGGGAAAGGAGGAGGTCGGGGAGACGCGCTCCCTACGTCGCGCGTGGGTGCCGAGGCGGCACCCAACCCGGAAATTTCGGACCACTTGGCGCGATCAATGGCGCGGGTCTTCGGGGAATCGCGAATTTTAATGCCGAGCCCTACCGGGAAAAACGAGCGAAGCCGGCTCAACCTCGAGGTTGACGGATTCGTAAGTCTCCAATTATTGTCTCCTTGTGAACAAATCTCAGTTACTCGCCAGTCTTTGTGGGGCCGCGGCCTTGAGCGGAACTTGGCCGACCACTCAGGCGGCGGTGGATACCTTTAATCTGACCATCAATTTGCCGGAAGCTACTGATTTTCCGAACATTTACAACGCCCGTCTCCTCTACTTTGGTTATTCGTCACACGCGCTGATCGACTACTCCCAAGTGGCTTTGTTGACTCCGATCCAGACCGGTGTTTATCAAATTTCAATTACACGGCCGGTCGGTGAGTCTTGGGGGTTTGCGCTCGTGGGATCTTACGTCGGGTCCAAAGCCGAACTTTTGTCGGACAGTGTCCCGCAGCAGTTAGGCATGGTGGTAGGCAACGGAAGCCCGTCCGTGGCGGAGTTTGTTTCGATCTTTGGTGTTGCTGAATACAACACGGCTTTTGACATCTTAGACTCACAAACGACCACAACCTCACTGCTTGACACGTTTTTCAGGAATGTCGGGGCGGGCGCCTTGACCCAGCCCTCAGATATCAACGGGCCGATCGTCAATCCGTCCATCACGATTCCGATGGTGAGGTATAGCACAGGGATTAATAATGGGAATTTCGTCCTGGGCGCCGCCGTCCCCGAGACCGGCACCTGGGCGGCGTTGGGCCTCGCAGGAGTGGTGGTCGGACGTTGGTGGCAGCGTAAGCAGGCGTGAGTTTGAAGTCACTCAGCGTCTGTATCCTCTGCCGAAACGATCGGGACCCTCTCCGTCGCGCTCTGGCCTCCGTGGCTCCCGTCGCGCACCAAATTGTGGTGTGCGATACTGGCTCCACCGATGGATCCATCGCCCTGGCGCGCTCTTCGGGCGCCCTGGTGGTGGAACGAGCTTGGGACGACGATTTTTCCGCGGCTCGAAATTATGCATTGGTGCATGCGGTCGGTGATTGGATTTTGCTTCTGGACGCCGATGAAGAATTGATGCCCGGAGGAATCGCTGCCCTGCAGTCCGCGATCAAATCAAGCCAGGTGCTAGCGTATCGAATCCCTCGTTTGGACCTGCAACGCCTGCCTGCCGAATTAACCACCCATGGCGTCGGCGAATCGGGAACCTGGATGCTGCATCCTCGACTGCACCGGAATGGATTCGGGTTGCGATATACGGGGCGTTGTCATCCGCAATTTGTTCGGCCTCTAACGGTGGTTGCGGACGAGGCGGGTTTAAAATTGTCGGAAGCTCCGGTATTACTACGTCACTATGGTTATATTAATCCCGTCAATCTGCGATTTAAGCTAGAGCGGGGCGCTCGCCTCATGCGGCTTGAGCTGGCGGATCGTCCAGGACAAACTTATTACGAGATCGAGTTGGGGCGGACGTTAATGAGTCTGGGTGACCCGTCGGGCGTCGAATTGCTCCGAAAGAATGCCGTGGAGCTATGGCAGAGGCGGGCCGAACCGACTCCACCCTTGCCGTTGTCCGCGCTATTGCTCGACTACCTTCTGTCCGCCCCGCCCAACGAGACCCGCCTAGAACTACCTCAGCACGAGCTAGAAGCGTTGGCGCTCCGTTGGTTTCCCCGCAGCGCGCCCTTCCACTGGCACATCGCTCGCCGCCAATTTGAAAGGCAAGACTTTTCCGAAAGCCGGCGTTTGATGGAGGTTCTGTGGCGCATGGCCCGCGACCAAAGCTATGACCGTGAAGTCAGTTTCGACGAGCGAATTTTGGGGGATGAATTGCGCCTGAACCTCGGAATGGTGTGCGTCCGTTTGACTGATTTAGATGCGGCGGAAGCGCATTTTAAGGCCGTTTCGACCCACGGCCTTCACGCGGAAGCAGCCCAGCGAAATCTCGGTGTGGTCTTGGAAATTCGGCGGCAATTGGGTTGATCGGACCGCGGACCGAATTGACAGGGTTGACGCATGCCGCAAACTGGCCGAAAGCCAGTTCCGGGAATTTGTCGCGTTACCCTCCTATGCCGCCCGTATTCCAGCGCCTCACGTCGAGTGTGGTTGCCACGTTTGTGGCGGCCGGTCTCTTGGCAGCGTCGCCTTCGGTCCAGGAGGCCCAGACTCAGCACTGGGCGTTTCAGCCCATCACAGACCCGCCCCTTCCCATCGTCCGCGATCCTAGTTGGAGCCAAACAAGCATCGACCGGTTCATCTTAAATCCGCTAGAAGCCGCTGGTTTGAAGCCGGCACCTCGGGCCGACCGGCGGACATTGATTCGCCGTGCGACGTTCGATCTTACGGGATTGCCACCAACGCCTGCTGAAATTAATTGTTTCCTCGCCGACCCATCCCCGGATGCCTTTGCCCGCCTGGTAGATCGGCTGCTTAGTTCCCTTCACTATGGGGAACATTGGGGTCGGCATTGGTTGGACGTGGTCCGGTACGCCGATACGGCGGGCGAGACGGCCGACTATCCCGTCCCGGTGGCCTGGCGCTATCGCAACTATGTCATTGATGCATTCAACGCCGACGTTCCGTACAACGAATTTATACGTCAGCAGATTGCGGGCGATCTCATCGGCCGGCCCGGTCCGGTGGGACGCTATTCCGAATCAGTCGTAGCCACCGGGTATCTGGCTATTTCACGGCGTTTTGGTTTTGATTCGGAGAACTATCATCCACTCACCCTTCAAGATACGATTGATACGGTCGGGCAAAGCATTCTTGGCTTGAGCTTGGGTTGTGCCCGCTGCCACGATCATAAATACGACCCGATTTCCACGTCCGATTACTACGCCTTGTATGGCATTTTTAATAGCAGCCGCTATGCATTTCCGGGGTCCGAACAAAAACAAAAATATCGGGCGCTCGTTCCCTTGATCCCACCGGGTGACGCCCGAATCGCCTGGCAAGAATTTGAAGTCAAGGTGGCGCGGTTAGTGCATCGGTTGGAAGTAAACCAACAATCGGTGCCCACAGGGATTCTTCGATCCTTGGACGAAATCGACGGGGATTTCGAGTTGCAAGCGCCGGCCGCGGGCGGCAGCAACGGCGTTCTAGTGCCGCCCTGGGTTTATTCAGGGCCCATTGCGGTAACGACCACAGCTCAAAGTCCATTCTCAAATCTCCATCCGCCGGGCAAGGTTGGGGTTGCGCTAGTCGGCGGCACGAATTGTTATCAGTTTGGACAATCCCTGCATCCACGTCGGAGCGTCGCGCATTGTGAGCGTTTCTACGTCAACCTCGACTTGCGCACCGCCGGCGCCGAGGAGTCGCCGGGATGCTATCGGATCTGGTTGGGGTCCCAGCCAGTCGCGCCAACCCTTCTGGACATTACAGGCAGTTCGCCCGGTTGTCAGGAAGCGGGCCGAACTTTGTTGGGTGGCACCTCGGCACTTCCATCGCCCGCCATGGAACTATTCCTCGGCAATCGGGAATTGGCCATTCGTGCCCACGATGGGACGAAGGAAATATTAACGCGGTTCTCAAGCAATCAGTGGAGAAATCTCCAACTAACCATTGATTTGAAAGCCCGTACGGTGTCGGGTGAGATTCGAACTCAAGACTCTCTCATTCAAATTGAACCGCATCCACTGCTAACTCCCTGGACTGGCACTATCGACTTTATCGGCGTTAATAGCGAACGTTCAGCGAAGCTTGATTCTACGTTGCCCGGGCTCGAAGTCGACAATATAGGGGTGAGTGAAACATCCATTCGATCATTGGGCGACTCGCCCGCCCCGATTATCTCCCCGAATTCCGAGCCCACCTTGCCCATGCTGACGGGGGAATATCGCCGATATGCCGGCTCGGATACGAATATTGGGACGGACGCCATAACGGTGAAATCGACGGCAGTATCCAGGCTTGATTCTGCGCCGGTGGCGCCGGTGGCCTCGGCCGAAGACCGGCGAAAACGGGCCGTCGAATTGAAGGGGGAAATTGCCGCGTTAAAAAAGGACTTAGAAAGGACTCGGGACGAACTGATTGGAGCGCTCCATCGCGGTCCATTTGAGCTCGCCTACGGAGTGGTCGAGGGCACGCCTGCGAATGCTCGGGTGCAGCTGCGCGGGGATCGCGATACCCCGGGCCAAGAGGTTCCCCGAGGTTTTCCCAAGGTTTTGGGAGGTGATCTCCTCCCGGCGGATTGTGAGGGGAGCGGACGGCTCGAACTTGCGGGCTGGCTCACGCGGCCAGAAAATCCCCTCACCGCTCGCGTCCTCGTAAATCGGGTCTGGCAATATCACTTTGGGCAAGGGCTCGTAAAGACTCCCAATGATTTCGGCTACCGAGGCCGCAGGCCGACGCATCCGAAATTACTCGATCACTTGGCGACCCGCTTGGTTGAAAACGGGTGGTCGATCAAAGCCCTCCATCGGTGGGTCATGAATTCAGCGGTGTATCAGCAGGCGAGTCGCACGGCAATGGAACCCGAACCTTCCGGAGAAACGGACCCTGGAATGACCCCGGCAGCGGTCGCTTCCGGCTTATCAATCGACCCCGAGAACGAACTCTGCTGGCGGTTTAATCGTCGCCGTCTGGAAGCCGAACCGTTGCGTGATTCGGTCCTCTTTGTGGCCGGTGAACTCGATCTCACGCCCGGAGAGGAACATCCATTCCCGGCACCAACGACCTGGGGTTATACGCAGCATTCGCCATTTAATGCCACCTACGATCATCATCGTCGCAGTATCTATCTCATGACTCAGCGTCTCAAACGGCATCCGTTCCTGGCGCTGTTCGACGGCGCGGATCCCAATGCGAGTACCCCGTCTCGCAGTGTTTCGACCGTGCCGACGCAAGCGCTCTATTTCTTAAACGACCCCTTTATGCATCACTGTGCGGAGCGGTTTGCCGAACGGTTTGGTGGGGCGCCGGGCTCCGATGCGGAACGGATTAGTCTTGCGTGGAATTTGGCCTTCGGACGATTCCCTGGAGCCTTGGAACGGGCGGACGCGATTACTTTCTTAGCACGCTATCGACAGGCGTTAGGAACCGCCGCGTCAGCTCCAACGGCCGTAGCTCAGTCTTGGGCAGCCCTTGCTCGTTCGCTTTTTTCGAGCAATGAGTTTCTTCATATCGACTAATCGATCCTGCAAATGAATCCCCAATTCGTCCAAGATCCGATTCGACGTACGTTTCTTCGTTCGATGGTGGGTGGATCTTTGTTGTGGCCGGGGATCGTCTCCCAACTGCTCGCGGATTCGGGGACCGTGCTAGCCCCGGGAGATCCGCTGACCGCCCGCCCGGCCCATCATCCAGCGAAGGCTAAGAGGGTGATATTTTTATATATGAGCGGTGGGGTTTCCCATGTGGATTCGTGGGATCCTAAGCCCAAACTCTTTACAGATGGTGGCAAAACGGTTTCAGTGAATGAATTCCAGGGACGAAAAGGCGATTTCAAAATGTTCCTCAAACGTCCGCAATGGGATTTTCGTCCGCACGGCCAGTCCGGGATTGAGGTCAGTTCCTTGTTCCCCAAGATGGCGGGCTGTGTCGACGATTTGTGTGTGCTTCGCTCGCTGAAATCCGAGCACACGAACCACTACGAAGCGACGCTGGGAATTCATACCGGCTCGTTTACCTTTGCGCGGCCCAGTATGGGTTCGTGGATTAGCTACGGTCTCGGCACCGAAAATCGAAATCTACCCTCGTTCGTCGTGATTGCGCCGAAAACTCCTTATGCCGGAGGCCAGGTGTGGGGATCGGATTTTTTGCCGGGTGCGCATCAAGGAACGTTGGTCACGCCGGGTTTGGAGCCCGTGTCGAATGTGAAGCGGCGGGTAGACACTTCACAGCTTCAGGAACTTGAGCTCGGCCTATCCGCTCGATTGAATCAACGCCATCAAGCGGCCCGGAGCGACGACCCACTTCTGGCGGCGCGGATAAAGTCCTTTGAAACGGCATTTGGGATGCAAAGCGCCATGCCGGAGGTTTTCGATTTATCGCGGGAAACGGACGCAACTCTTCAGCTCTATGGACTCGAGCGTGGGGCCACCCAAGGCTTTGGTTGGCAATGCCTCGTTGCGCGGCGGTTAGCGGAGCGCGGGGTGCGTTTTGTCGAACTCATTGATGTGGGCTCTTCCGATAACTGGGATGCCCACGGGGACATGCTGACTCACGCACCGCTCGCACGCAATGTGGACCAAGCCATTGCAGGTCTACTACAAGATCTCAAGTTGCGGGGCTTGCTGGAGGATACCTTGGTGGTGTGGACCACGGAATTTGGGCGAACACCCTTTAACGCCGTCGCGGACGCGAAAGGACGCGAGCATCATCATTGGGTTTACTCATCCTGGTTGGCGGGCGCTGGAGTGAAGCCAGGAATGGTCTATGGAGAGTCAGACGATTACGGGATCAACGTAGCTCGTGATCCGGTGCCGCTGCACGATTTCCACGCCACCATCCTTCATCTGATGGGACTAGATCACGAGCGATTGACCTACCGATACTCGGGTCGGGATTTCCGCCTCACTGACGTCGCGGGCAGCGTTGTGAATGGAATACTGGCTTGAACGATGACCGCGATTCCAACGAAGTTTTACCCTCAAAATTCCTGCCGCCTCTTGCCATGATCCAGCGTCTAGCCCGGATAGTTCATCTCTTTTCGTCGCAAGACGCCGCGAGAGCCCGACTAGCCATGCGGCCGAAGCGATTCCGATCCGGGCTCCGAACCTTTTTCCTCGTCGGTATCTTTTGGGGGGCTGTGGCGACGGAATTACCCGATGCTGCAGCGCCTCAGGATGCGATCACCCACGCCACCGTTTGGTGGTCGCTAAAACCCCTAACCCAGCCCGCAGTGCCACTCGGAGCCGATCATCCGGTCGATGCATTTATTCTAGCACGGCTCCGGCAGCAGGGTATTACACCGACCCCTGAGGCGGACCGTAGAACATTGGCGCGTCGGATTTACTTTGATCTCGTGGGACTGCCGCCCACTCCGGAAGAACTCGACGCTTGGCTCCACGATTTGTCGCCGACGGCCTATGAAGACCTCGTGCAACGTCTTCTCCAAAGTCCGCGGCACGGTGAGCGGTGGGCTCGTCATTGGATGGATGCCGTCCATTTCGCCGAGACGCACGGGCATGATCAGGATCGTATTCGCGAGCATGCCTGGCCGTATCGGGACTATCTCATCGCTAGTTTTAACTCGGATAAGCCCTATACCCGCTTCGTTCAAGAACAGGTAGCTGGGGAAATACTCTTCCCGGATGATCCTGCGGCAACGGTGGCCCAGGGGCTGTTAGCGGCGGGCCCGTGGGATGAAAGTTCTTTGCGTGATATTCGGGAGGATACTCTGGATCGGGAGATAGCCCGCTATCTGGATCGAGATGACGTGGTGACCACGGTGATGCAGACGTTCACCAGTACAACGGTTCAATGTGCCCGTTGTCATGATCACAAATTCGACCCCATCAGTCAGCGTGATTACTACGCGTTGCAGGCCGTCTTTGCGGGCGTTGGCCGAGGCAATCGACGCTACGATCTCGACGTCAAAGTCCAGCGGCGCCGCGGAGAACTTAAAAAAATGCGGGTGGGGGTAGAGCAAAATGACCCTGCCACCTTGCTGGCGCCTGCTTCGCGCCAACGGGTTGCGAAATGGGAACGAAATCGGATTACACCCGTCCCCTGGCAGGTGGTCAAGCCTGACAACTATCTATCAATGGCCGGTGCGACTTTGACACGTCAAGCGGACGATTCCTTTCTCGCCAGCGGACCCCACAGTTTGACGGATACGGATACTTATACCTTTACTACCCGATCACCCCTTAATCGCGTCACCGCGGTGCGATTGGAAGTGTTACCGGACGATTCCCTTCCGATGCACGGTCCGGGCCGTGAGCCCAATGGAAATTTACACCTCTCCGAATTCCGCCTCCTCCTCTTCGAACCCGGAGCCACTCAACCACGGCCAATCGAACTGCGTTATCCCTCGGCGGATTTCAATCAAGAGGGTTGGACGATTGCGCACGCCTTGGATGGACAAGACAAGACCGCGTGGGGAATTCATCCCCAGGAAGGACAGGCCCACGAAGCCGTATTTGAATTAGCGGAGAGCCTTTCGCTCAAGGAAGGGGCGCAACTGACCTTTGTGCTCCGTCAATTACACGGGGGCCATTGTATTGGACGCCCCCGACTTTCCGTGACCGACGCGCTACCGCCCGTCCGAGCGGCGGTCGGCTCAGAAGCAGTGCGGCGTATTCTGGACCTGGCAGAATCGCAGCGGACGGACGAACAACGCGCTCTATTGGCTCGCTTGATATTGCGAGAGGAGGTGGAGCGGGAAATGGCTGAGCTGCCCGCACCCTCGTTGGTTTTTGTCGGGTCCAACGATTTTGAGCCAGACGGATCTCACAAGCCATCGCGAGAACCGAGAACCGTCCACCTGTTGCATCGCGGAGAGATAACGAAGCCAGAAGGCGAGATTTCACCCGGTGCATTGAGCTGCCTTCCCGGATTACCCGGTCGGTTTGAACTTGCCCATCCTCAAGACGAAGGAGCCCGACGGGCGGCACTCGCCCGTTGGCTGACGCATCCGGACAATTCCCTGCTTTGGCGCTCCATCGTCAATCGAGTATGGCAACAGCATTTCGGACGCGGATTAGTTGAAACTCCCAACGATTTCGGGCGGATGGGAGGTTTTCCAACCCATCCAGAATTGCTTGATTGGTTGGCGGTTTGGTTTCGTGACGAAGCCCATGGCTCGCTCAAACAACTGCATCGGCTGCTCGTAACCAGCGCGGCGTATCGACGAGCAGCCCAACCTTCTGCTGGGGCCGTGGTTGAAGGCGACCATCAACTTTTCGGGCGCCATCAACCTCTGCGCCTCGACGCCGAGGAAGTCCGCGACGCGGTCCTTCAAATATCCGGCCGATTAGACCTGCGTATGGGCGGGCCAAGTGATCGAATGTTCGAGTTAAAACCGGGTATCCATGTCACGCCTAAGGTTGACTATAACAAGTTCGCGCTCGACTCCGAACCGGGACGACGACGCAGCGTGTATCGTTTTCTGTTTCGAACCCTCCCCGATCCGTTTATGGATGCGCTCGATTGTCCGGCCGGCGATCAACTGACTCCGGTTCGTAACGCGAGTGTCACCGTGCAGCAGGCCCTCGCGCTTTGGAATAACGCGTTCATTGCTCGACAAGCGGAACACTTGGCGGCGCGTCTCCAACGAGAGGAAGCCAGCCCTGGAAATCAAGTCCAACGAGCTTTTGAATTAACGTTCAATCGACGCCCCACGGAGTCCGAACAACGGGACTTCGCTGAATACACTCGGGCTCATGGATTGGCCAACTTGGCGAGACTCTTGTTTAATAGTAACGAGTTTATTTTTGTGAATTAGAAAAAAATCGCGAAAGCACCTCCTGTGAAGGCCTCGTCGTCCCCTCAACAAATGTCATCAAAGCCATCCTCTCAGTTGCTTCCTTCCTTGGCGGCAAGTCCTCGCCGCGAGTTTCTGGGGCGCCTGGGCGGTGGTCTTGGGGCGGTCGCCTTAGCCCAAATGCTGGGTATTGATTGGGTGCTCGGCGCCGAAAACGTGCCGACCGCAACCGCATCGGGTCACCCGCGGTTGCCCCATCATCCCCCGCGAGTCCGTCGGGTGATCCAATTGTTCATGAACGGCGGGGCAAGCCAGATGGACTTGTTTGATTATAAGCCAGAATTGGTCCGGCGCGCAGGCGAAAAATTTGATCCTGGGGCGAGTCAACGGGTTGAAGCGCCCACGAGTGAACCCGGCAAGGTGTTGCCCCCGCAATTTGAGTTTCATCGGCACGGTGAATGCGGACGGTGGGTGAGTCAATTACTCCCTCATACCGCGTCGTGCGTCGATGACCTAGCGTTTTTTATGGCGATGGCTTCGCGGACCAACGTCCATGGACCGGCGAGCTACCTGATGAACACCGGTTTTCTTTTGCCGGGCTTCCCCTGTTTTGGTTCCTGGGTCAGTTATGCCCTCGGTCGATTGACCGATAACCTACCAACGTTTGTCGTCCTGCCCGACACCCGCGGATTACCCTATAATCAACGGGGCAATTTTAGCAGTGGCTATCTTCCCGTACAACATCAGGGCACGATTATTAATTTGGGCGGTCAAACACCCATCGCGGACCTGCGGCCGCCTAGTTCGGCTTCGTTCATTACCCCCGCGGCGAGTGAGGAAGGACTCTCACTTCTCCAGAAGTTCAATCGAGTACATCTGCGTGAACATCCCGGTGATTCTCGGCTCGATGCACGAATCCAGGCCTATGAACTGGCCGCTCGGATGCAGCTCAGCGCACCGGAGGTTCTCGATCTCAACGGTGAGACCGAAGCAACGCGCCGACTCTATGGCGTGGACACTCCGGTCACCGACGACTTCGGCCGACGCTGTCTGCTCGCTCGCCGTTTGATCGAACGGGGAGTTCGTTTTGTCCAAGTCTGGAGTGGGGCTGGTGGACCAACCAATAATTGGGATAACCATGCGAATATACCCAAAGAACTCCCACCCATGTGCGCCGCCACCGATCAACCGGTGGCGGCTTTGCTCAAGGATCTCAAAGCGCGTGGACTTTTAGAAGACACGCTCGTCCTCTGGAATACCGAATTCGGACGAATGCCCTTTAGTCAGAGTGGCGAAGGGCGCGATCACAACGGGGGCACGTCGGTTGCTTGGATGGCGGGAGCCGGCGTGAGGGGTGGAGTCTCCTATGGCGAGAGCGATCCGTGGTCCTGGAAAACGGCCCAGCAAGGGACCACCAACTACGATTTTCACGCGACCGTGCTTCATCTGCTGGGATTAAATCACACCCAACTAACGGTCCGCCAAAACGGCGCAGATCGTCGCCTCACCGATGTGCATGGGGAAGTCATTCGGGACGTGCTGAGTTAAGTCCGCAGAGGAACGGCAACGGTTTCCTTTTATGGCGGAACTCTGTCAGGGCGTTGAAAAAGCGATGACTTATCGGTCGATACTTCAGGAGGCTCGTGAGGCAGGCGGGAACGATTGAAGCATCACCGCGTCGACGCGGGTCCCGCGATCCCACTCGGCGTGGCCACAGCGGCGAAACCTGCCACCTTGCCGAAATGAACCCCTCGAAATCGTTCCGGCGAACCCGCGGTATCATCCTGGCTGGCTGGATCTGGACGTCGGTCCTGGCGACGGTAGTGATGGCCGCACCGGCTTCAGCTCCGGCCCCGGGTTCGGCGGCGGAATGGCAGTTGCTTCCGTTTCAAAAGGTGGATGCCGCCAATCCGATCCTCAGTCCCCGGGTGGAATCCGAATTCAACTGCCCGCTCCATGGACGCGTTCACTGGGAGGAATCCCATGTGTTTAACCCGGCGGCGGTGGTGCGCGACGGAAAGGTCTGGCTGCTATATCGGGCACAAGATCGAACCGGCGTCTCCCGCCTGGGACTGGCGTGGAGCGAGGACGGTGTCCGCTTCACCCGACACCCGACGCCGGTCGTCTTTCCGGCCCATGACGCCATGGAAGCGTATGAGTCGGTTGGCGGATGTGAGGACCCTCGACTCGTCGAGGACAGCCAGGGAACGTATTGGCTGACTTATACCGCCTACGACGGAAAAATCGCCCGTTTGATGACCGCAACCTCGCGCGACCTGATTTCGTGGAAAAAGAATGGACCGGCATTTGGCACGGGTGAGCTCGCCCGGGAATGGACCAAGAGCGGGGCAATTGTCTGTCGCCAGAAGGGCCGTCGTTTTGTCGCCACCCAGATTGATGGCCGTTATTGGATGTATCTGAGAGATTCAAAGTTCCTACTCGCCTATTCGCGGGATCTGATGCATTGGGAACCGGTGATCGGCCGCGACGGACATCCGGCTGCGGTGGTGGAGGCGCGTCCGGGGAAGTTTGACAGCGACCTCCTCGAGCCCGGACCTCAGGCTTTGCTGCGCAAGGATGGGATCCTGTTGTTTTACAATGGAGTGAATGCCAAAACGAATGGCGATCCCCGGTTGCCGGCGGGAAATTTCGCCTCGGGCCAGCTGCTATTTGACCGGCATCATCCGGAGCGGGTGTTGCAGCGCAGTGACGACTTTTTCCTTACTCCGGACCGTCCATTTGAAATCACGGGTCAGGTGGGAAATGTGTGTTTCATCGAGGGCCTGGTGGAGTTCAAAGGCCGCTGGTATCTCTACTACGGCACCGCCGACTCCAAGATCGCCGTCGCGGTGAAGCCGAGGGGCTAAAGCCAAACGAAGGGTTCAACCCTGATCATCCCCTCTCGCCAATACGTAACAGCTTTTTGAGAACTGCCACCCCAGCGTTGATGCTGGCGCTGGCCTATTTCATCACCGGACGGCTCGGAAACGTTGGTCTCCTAGGCCCCGCGGGCCATACTCCCGACCAGTTGTATGAAACGCCTGCGCACTCAAGTCCTCACTCTTTTCGCCAGCGCCACCGTGGCTACCACAATCCTTGCCGCCGAAATGAAAGACGCCTTTCCGCTCTGGCCCGAGGGCGCCCCGGGCGCCCTCGGGCTCGTTCGCCACTGAGCGGGTGAAGTTTAAACAAAAGAGATGGGCGAAGTCATCTCGATCGCAGAACTGCTCCTATGCCAGATCCCATCGTTCAAATCCATGACCTCTCCAAGATCTACCGGCAAGGCGACATGGACGTCACCGCCCTGGATCGGGTTTCTCTTGAAATTACGGCGGGTGAATTCGTCGCCTTAATGGGCCCTTCCGGTTCGGGGAAATCAACCCTTCTCCACCTCCTCGCCGGCATTGATCGGGCCACGTCCGGCACCGTTCTGGTCCAGGGGATCAACGTCGCGAATCTCAACGAATCACAACTCGCTGATTGGCGAAACCAAAACGTGGGATTCGTTTTCCAAAGTTTTAATCTCATTCCCGTCCTGACGGCCGCCGAGAACGTGGAGCTTCCCCTGCTCCTCACAGGCCTTTCTCGCGCCGAACGAAAGGTTCAGGTCAAAGTAGCCCTGGAGCTCGTCGACCTCTCGGATCGAGCCCATCACCGGCCCGATCAACTTTCGGGTGGGCAACAGCAGCGTACCGCGATCGCGCGCGCCATTGCCACGGATCCGGCCCTGATCGTCGCGGATGAACCGACCGGAAATCTGGACGCTAAATCCGCGGCCGACGTGTTAGTCCTGCTTCAACGCTTGAGCTGCGAGGCGGGAAAAACCGTGATTATGGTCACTCACGACCCGAAAGCCGCACTCTACGGAACTCGCTCGGTCCACTTGGAGAAAGGAGCCATCGAACGAGACGTTCGAGGAACGAAATGACCCTCTACTCTTTTATCGCAAAGAACGCGCTCCGCAATCGACGTCGGGCTTTGCTGACCGTCATTTCGGTCGCCATTTCGTGCGCGTTGCTCGTCACCTTGCTCACCTTGCAACGAGAGCTCACCACCCCGCCTGAATCGGAGGCCGGTGCCCTTCGGATCATTGCCCGCAACAAGGTCTCCCTCATGCAACCCCTGCCCTTTAAGCAACTGGCCCAGATCGAGCGCATTCCCGGAGTCAAAGCGGTTTCACCCTTCACGTTCTATGGCGGCCAGTTTCGCGACGAAACCGCCACCGGATGGGCTCAATTTGCCGTCGATCCCGCCCGCTTCCGGCCGCTGATGATTGAAGGAAAAATTGCCGCCGGATCGTATGTCGATTTCGTCAAAGATCGGAACAGCTGCCTCCTCGGCAAAGACACCTTTGAACGGTATCATCTCCAACTCGGCGATACCCTCCGATTCACCGGTACTTTCTATCCGGTGGACCTCGAACTCAAGCTCGCCGCCGTCTACGAGGGAACCGTCGACGACCGCAATTGCTTTTTCCACCACCAACTCCTGGATCAACTCATGGGTAATTGGGGGCAAGCCGGCACTTGGTATTTGTGCGCCGATTCGCCCGAAGTCGTCAATGACGTGATTGCCCGGGTCAATGCGACGTTTGCGAACACGTCCGCCGAGGTCCGCGCCGAAACGGAACGGGCCTTCCAACTCAGTTTCGTGAGCATGTTCGGCAACGTGAAACTGCTCATCGGCTCCATCAGCACCGTCGTCGTTTTTACCCTGCTCTTGGTCAGCGTCAGCACGATGAGTATGGCCATTCGAGAACGCTTCCGCGAACTCGCGGTACTGAAAGCACTTGGCTTTCGGCGCCGGGAAATCGCCACGTTTATTTTGGCAGAAAGTTTCGCGCTGTCGGCCCTGGGCGGCGGATTCGGCATCGGCGGCGCGTGGGCTTTCTGGACCAAAATGGATCTCCTCACCGGCGGCTACCTGACCCTGCAAAAGCTGACCCATGGCTTTATGCCGTATTTTGACGTTACTCCGCGCATTATGGCCACCGGGGCCATCGTCGCCGCAACCCTTGGCATCGTCGCCGCCATCATGCCCGCGTGGACCATGGCCCGAACCTCCGTCGTTGATGGGCTGCAAACCCTCGATTGACCGATCAACCCATCACTCAAGTTATGGGACTGCCCCTCAAATACAATTTTCGCAACGTCCTGGTCCGTTGGCGCGCCACGCTTTCGACGATCTTAGGCATCGCCCTGGTGGTGGCCGTCTTTGTCCTGTTGCGAGCGCTCGCCCAAGGGATCGAAGCGAGCAGCGCCAACACCGGGGATCCGCGCAACGTGCTCGTCGTTCGCAAAGGTTCTCAGGCCGAATCCGGTAGCTTGGTCACCCTAGAACAATTCCGCACCGTCCGTTATTTCGATGAAATCGCTACCAATGCCCACGGGCAACCCCTCGTTTCCGCCGAACTGGTCATGCTGGTTAGTGTCCCGCGTTTAAACGGATCGGGCGAAGCCAACACGCTCGTTCGAGGCGTGACCCCGAGAGGCATGGAGTTGCGCCCCCAGGTTACCTTAACCGACGGCCGCTGGTTCAATCCCGGGCACCGCGAAATCACGGTGGCCCGAAAACTATCGAATCGGTTCGCCGGTTTGCAGATCGGCGGCTCGATTAAAGCCGGACGCGACCGCCTCAACGTCGTCGGGCTCTTCGACGGTTCAGGGAGTGCCTTCGATTCCGAAACCTGGATGGACGCGGACGAATCCCGGGCGATTTTTGATCGAGGCGAAATGTATTCGAGCATCTTGTTCCGTCCCCGCGACGCCGCCGCCCTCGTCGCTCTGACCAATCGAGTCGCACTAGACAAAAGACTCTCCCTTCGGGCCGATTCCGAAATGGGTTATTATCAAAAACAAACGTTGAGCGCGATGCCCTTTAAGATTCTCGCGGCCCTGCTGGGAGTCGCCATGTCCATCGGCGCCGTGTTTGCCGCCATGAACACCATGTACGCCAGCGTCGCTTCTCGCACCCGGGAAATTGGAACCCTCCGGGTGCTCGGATTCTCACGCACCGCGGTCGTCGTCTGTTTTCTAATTGAAGGCGCGTTCCTCGCGGCCCTCGGTGGGATCACTGGCTGCCTCGTCGCCGTCGCGCTCCAGACCTATGTCATCGCCCGCGGAATCACGTTTGGCACTCTCGATTTCCAATCGTTTTCCGAGACCGTCTATCAATTCCGGGTCACCCCGAATCTCGTCGGAATGGGGATCTTTTTTGCGGTTCTAATCGGCCTCGCCGGAAGTCTCTTGCCCGCCGTCCGCGCCGCTCGTCTACCCGTCATTTCTGCCCTCAAATCGTTATGAACCAAGACCCACTTGAAAACCTGCGCATCGCTTCGAACCGCAAGCGACGTTCCAGTTCGACGATGTGGCTCATTATTTTCGGAGTCCTCGTCGCCACCGGGGTAGCGGCGTACCTAGCGCTTCCGCGCCCCAACGACGGCGAACGGGCCGGAGCTAAATCAGGACGCGAGACGACCGTGGCCAAAGCGGACCAAGAACTCGCTGCTCGAGCCAAAAAACTCGCGGCCGAACGCGGCCATCCCAACGTGGCCAACTCCAGCACGAGCCCGATCCCAGCCCCAGATACCCGGCCCAATAGCTCCCGCCCAGATTCGGCAGACCCAGCCGCATCCCGCGAAACCACTGGGCCTCTCCTCACGGTTTCCGGATATATTATTGCCCACGAACGGATCGAACTCAGCCCACGCTTCCTAGGAGTTGTTCGATGGATCGGGGTTAAGAAAGGCGACTCCGTCACCAACGGACAAGTCGTCGTCCGGCTGGATGACACGGAGTACCAGGCGCGTCTGGGCGAAAACGATGCTCAAGCGGTCATCGCCAAGGTCGCCATCGACCGCGCCCTTGCCGATCTCAAACGTGCGGACGAACTCGTGACCAGTCGGGTTGAAATGCAAAAAATGCTCGACGACGCCCGGCTTGCGAAAGCCAACGCTGAGGCGCAACTCAAGCAAGTCAGTGCCAATCGGATCCTCCTCGAAACGTACCTCGACTGGTGTACCATTCGCTCCCCAGTCAATGGCGTCGTCCTCGACAAACTCGTCGACCCCAACGAACTCGTCACTCCCCAAACCTTCGGCAGCGGCCGCGGACCGAGCACCTCGCTGATCGCCGTCGCGGATCTCACCGATTTGCAAGTCGAAGTGGATGTGAACGAAGTCGATCTTTCTAAAGTGCGGTTGGGCCAACGCTGCACCGTCAGTCCAGAGGCCTATCCGGAAAAAAAATACGGCGGCGAAGTGGCCGAGATTGCCCCGGAAGCGAACCGGGCCAAAGGCACGCTGCAAGTCAAAATCCAAATTCGAGGCCCCGATCATTTTCTCACTCCTGAACTCAGCGCCAAGGTTCAATTTTTCGCCCCTTAGCCCGGATATTTCACTGCAATCCAAAGCTACCCTTTCGGTTTGCTAACCTCCGTGCAGAGGGGCATAGGGAAGTCATTCAGGAGGTGCTGAGTTAAGTCCGGCGTGGAACGGCAACTCCTCCTTTGCGTTTGATCCTTGCCTCGACCCGGAAGATGTCGGGAACATTGATTTTACCGTTGGCGCGTTCTTCGATCACGGCAATGCTCTTCATCGCCTCAAGAAGGGCCAAATCTTTATCGACCGCTGCATCGAGATCAATCGGCGTGAGTTGCTTGTTTTCTGCCGCGTCGTCTTGAATCTTTTGGACGACTTTTGATCTGAGCCAAAGTTTTAGTAGGTCGTCTTTTTCTATAGGAACAAAAGACCCCGCGAGGGCCCCAAGGGCGGCGTCGATCCAGAAATAGTCCTCCCTCAACTCCTCCAAACGAGCACTTGAGGCGCGACGCACGCCTTCAATCAACCCGAGATGGTCGACCGCTCGATTCGTCGGCGCTTGACCCTGTTCGGCCGCCTTTTGCCAAGCCGTAAGAAAGGTTCTGGGTGAACAGGCGCCATGAGCGTCACTCAGGTGCAAAGGAACCCAGGTATAGACGCGCCCGCGACGGGCGTTTGTTCCCATATAAGATCCAGCGAGTGCATTGATCAGCCGTATCTGATCGTCCTGAGACCCAGCTGGGAATTGGGTGAGCGAGCGCAATGCCCCCCTGGCATCAATTTCGCTAGCGACGGCTTTCAGTGCCCGACCGGCTTTCTCATCGCGGCTGATTTCAAAAAAAAGCAAATCGAAGAGTGCTCTGGGCTGCCAACTCAGGTCGACGTGCTCGTTTTTCAATTTTGATCCGTCTGGAAATCTAAAAAGAGTCGGGTCGGAAAACTGGTCGGGTCGGATAAAAATCTTGGTGCGAAACGACTGAAATGACTTTAAACCGAGTGCCCGACGGAGCAGACTCAATGTGAGCACCCGGATCTGCGTCCAATCCGCCTCTAGCCGATCTAATGCATCAAACAGGATAAGGATCGTCGTGCCCGTGCTTGCCAACGAATTATCGGTGGCCGACAGAGTTTCCTCAAAAAGGGAAGACCAACACATTTCGACCTCGGCTGGCTAGATCAAAAGCGGTTACCGCCAATGCGGTCGAGCGCCCGACGCCTCCTTTAAGGCTGGCGAATACAACGCGGGGCGGTTTACTCACAATGGAAACGGGCTTTACCATCCATCCGGAGCCTACGATTCTTCGATCAACCACCCAACATTTGAACTTGCCCTCCGGTCCCACCGACATGAGCAGGCGGTCCTCGTCTTGAAGCAGATATTTCGCACCGGGATCATCGCTGAAAAGAAGTGCGCGATCAGCGCACGCATACCGACCTTGGGCTACCTTCGCGGCATTTTCAGCTTTCTGGCGAAGCTCTGGTTCACAGGCTGCAGATTCGCTGATAAAACACAAAATCCCGGAGGCATCTCGGAGTGCAACGCCTCTGACGACAGTATCATTGAGCAAAAATTCCCTTCCCAAAGTGGCCAACAAAGCGTCGACCAACAACGCCAGCGATTCGTCGAAAAAAACCGTGTTCATAAAATTCTCAATAGGCCATTTCGTTGACGAGCGTTTCGGCCTGCCTCTTCCACTCAGTGGTCCACTCTCGTTTCACTTCATCGGTCGGAGCGTAACGCATCTTCGTGCTCCAATTTTGGAACAATCGGTCATTTTTCGCGTACTTAAGCAAGTTACCTTGGAGGCGTCCAATCGCTTGTTTTAGCAAATGAGTCTTGATTTCGGGGAAGTGGGCGAAAAACGGATAATCTCGGTTTGATTCGCTACGAGCCGCGCTCATGCCGCTCCTTTTCATCATTTATTTCAATGCCAATTCGCCGGCCATGCCATAGAGATAGCCAGCAACTGCATTGTTGCCCGGCCCATTGCCATTCCGCTCTTCGGAAAAGAGATGGGAAGCAGCATTCAAATGCCTCCGGGCAGCCTTCTCCAAGTTCTGTGTGTATCCCATGACGTTGCAAAAATCCTTCAGCACTGGCTCTTCCGTTCAAGCTCATGCTTGGCGGCAGCAGATTGAATCGTAGTGTTTGTAGTCCAATTCGCAACCCAATGCCTCTTTCCTGTACTCATGAAACCCGTCCCGGCGAACCGCGGTAAAACGGAGATGCGCTCCCGGCGATGAAACACTCTCGAAAGGTCTTGACGGTGGCAAAATAGGGGAGTGGGACTCGCGCAATGAATCTCCTCCACCAAAGCGTGCTTCCCTTTTCTAGGGGGGCATCGAACTCAAATCCTGCGACGAGGACTTTCCGTAACAGGATGTCACCCACTTGTCACCTCCTGAAATACACAGATTCAGCTAGAAACGTTGGTCCAAATTTAGTTATTTGGATTAAAAATCTCATTTCCACCTTTTGTGGGAATATCTAAAATCCGTAACAAATATGAATGCTCAAATCGGTCAAACACCCACCTTTTCCACCTTGCCGAAAGGCGAAAGACGAGGTGCAGCCCACATGGCCCAATCGATAACCTCGGTGATCGCGGGAATTTTATTCCTGGGTGCCGCGGTAACACAGGCGTCCACGATCAATCTTTCGACCGGGCTCGACTCCGCGAATAATCTGATCACCGCCGGGAACACCCCGGACGCTCACTGGACGGTTGACCAGCCCAAGGGCGGAATTCTACCGGCGCAGGTCGTCGCTCCCGGCAATCCCGGCGGTGCCTTTCCTATTTGGGCGGCCAACGGACCGAGCTCATCCTGGATCACCATCGACCCAAATAGCTCTGGAAATGGATCCGTCATTCCGTATACTTATTATCGCAATTTTACTCTTTCTTCCCCAGCGGACGTAGCCGCGGCCTCGATCTCGGGGGTCTGGGGGATCGATGATGGAGGCGTTTTGAAATTGAATGGCAATTCGATCAGCACTCTCGCGAACAACTATTCGGCTACGAAACCTTTTAGCGTTCCGGCCGGAGGAGGCCTGTTTGTTTTGGGCGCAAATCAGCTGACGATTACGATGACTTTCTCAGACAATGCTCTTGAGGCGGTACGCTTGGGAGGGAACCTGACCACAGCCGTTCCTGATTCCGGTTCGACACTAGCCTGTCTGAGCGCCGCCCTATTGGGCCTCGTCGGCTTTGATCGCGCCCGAGTCCGCCGAGTGTCTTGACTCGACTCGACCCCGCCAAAACGCGTCCCTCCGGATGGAAACCATTTCGAAGGGACGCGTTCTTTTGTTCAAGGATGAGGCGGCTCACCCCGCAACTGACTCAGTTGCCCTTTCGATTTGACGGCGGGTTCTCTTTGCTTAAAGGCGTCTGGCGCAGTGGGACACTCGACGCCCATTAGCAAACTCTGCATGAATGTTCATTTTTTTTTGCTGGTGACCGGAGTCGCACTGGCGATTCTGCCCTTTGCCGCGACCGCAGAAACCGTTGCCTATTACCGATTCGACGGCACGAACGGAAGCCCCGTCACCACGATCCTTGATTCGGGTCCCCTCAGCCTCAACGGAACCGAGGTGGGCGCCGCCAAGTATTCTCCCGGCGTTATTGGTACGGGTTTAGATCTGTCGGGCGATGCCAATTTTGGCTCCATTCCTCATTCGACGAATTTTGTGCTGATGAATGACTTCACCGTCGAGTTGTTTTTCAAAGCCAACCAACCGTACGTCGTTTTTGGATCTGACCCGTCCGCTCTAATTAACCAACTCCACACCGGTTTCGGCGGAAATCATTTGAGTTCTTATTCCATTGAAATGACGGCCAGCGGAAGCTTAAACGGGTTCGTAAGTTATGCCCTGAATGTCGGACTGGACACGGGATGGACCTCCCCAAGTTTTGCCGACGGCCGCTGGCACCATACCGCTTTGGTGTTCCGCCATAACCTTCTCGCTGACACCAATACCGTGCAGTTGTATGTGGATTACGTACTTCAAACGGTTGGCAGCGGGGCGGCGACGCCGGTCGCATGGGCCGACTTTCCGCTCTACCTCGGTGCGGGTAATTACCTCGGTTCAGACAGCCAATTCCGACGCAATTTCGATGGCAACCTTGACGAGGTGCGCCTCAGCAACGTGGCGTTGTTGCCATCGCAATTCGTGACGATCCCGGCGGACCAATTCGCGTTGGTCCGAATCTCCAATTCGATCGGTGGCATTCAACTGCAATGGGATTCGCGAACCAATCATGCCTATCAGGCGCAGTTTACTCGGGAGCTTCCCGCCAATCCGTGGACCAATCTGGGCGGACCTTTGAGTGGTAAAGGGATTCCGCTCACTTGGTACGATGCGTTTGTTCCGGAACAAACCCAGCGATTCTTTCGAGTTCTGGAGGCACCCTGATTCTCGGGTGATCATGATCGCGCCTCTTCCGGCGGCCGCTATGCGACGCCTGGTATGATTTCTCATTCAAACCCTGAAACCGTTCGTAAAAGTTGCCAAGATCACGGCGCGATTGCGGGTCGCAGACGCCGTCCTCAAGGTGGAAAGTTACCGGTTTGCCCATGATAATACGATACCAACTATTTTGAACCAACTCGTCCCCGCATTCCTGGCCGAGGTTCCCAAGGATGGGAACCGCAGAACACTCGACCTGATCGTTGCTGACGGTGAAGGTGGTTCCAGGGTTGGCGACACCAACCAGTCGTCCTGAAGCACTTGATCCCAGCATCCAATGCCCCAGCGCAACAAAACCAGGTCACCCTACGCCGGGCCATTTTGAGATAGCAATCCTGTTAGAATGTTTGCAACGGAAGATCTCAGCGCCAGATCGCATTGTAAATTCGTAATTTAATTTGTCTAAATACTTTGTCAATATAAATATCCAAACATTATGTTAAATATGTTTTTGAATTTGTAAACATAATAATCATTCAACGCCATAATAAATTATTGTCAATATAAACATTCTGTCATTATGTTAGTTACCCATAATTTCAAAAATAGTCGACATGTAAATATAAATATACTGACATGATGCACAATGAATAAAAGTTTCATTTTTTAAAAGTTGACTAAAACATGTTATGTTCATATAACAATCAAGTCATTATGCTTAAAACGTTTGAGTGCCAGACAACTCGCCTGCCAGACAACTCGCCAGGTGATTTCGCTAATGCGGCAATCGTCTCACCCACTGCGCCCGCCATCACCCCGAGACCATCCTGGCTCGGTTGCTTTTTCTGATCCTCCGCTATGACCTTTTTGACGCCTTTGTTCGCCTGCATGGCAAGCGCCTGCAACGGGAGCGCCGGACGCTCCAGGAAATTGTTGACCGATTACGTGGCGGGCTGGAGCACCCTGAAGAATTGATACCGCTTGGGAGCGGATGACTCGGGGGTCCATCCGGTTCTGCCGGAAGGATCCGTAGTTCTTTGACATCCGAAGTGGCCTGCGAGAATTGCGGCCCATGGCCGTGACAGAGGAGGTGTCGTCAGAATTCAGGCGGAAAATCGCGGCAACGTGATTTTCCGCCAAAAAAATAATCCCTGGGTCCGCCAGCGGCGGAGTCTTCCCTACCTTGCGGAATCGCTGGCAGAAAGGGTGTGAATTTGCCGGGCTGGCCGCTAAACTGCCCCATGTCGACTGTTCGGGTTCGTTTTGCTCCATCACCCACTGGCTACCTTCATATCGGTGGTGCGCGCACCGCTTTGTTTAACTGGCTCTACGCCCGACATCACGGCGGAAAGTTCTTGCTCCGCATTGAAGACACCGATATCGCCCGCAATTCCCAAGCCGCCATCGAGGTAATCCTCCAAGGCCTCCGCTGGCTGGGACTCGACTGGGACGAGGGACCGGTCAATGGCGATCCTACCGGACCCAGTCTCGGTGATCGCGGCCCCTATTTTCAAAGCCAACGCGGCGAAATCTATCGCCAGCGAATCCAAGAACTCCGCGACAAAGGGTTCGCCTATAATCGCGACGGCGCCGTGTTTTTCCGCATGACCCGCGATCCGATCACGATCCCGGATCTGATCGTGGGCAATGTACATCGGCCCCTCACGGATCGAGAGGAACAAGACCCCGACTGGGTGCTCGTCCGTGGCGATGGCGGTCCGGTTTTTCATTTGGTGAATGTGATCGACGATTTGGAAATGGGGATCACGCACGTCTTGCGCGGCGAAGATCATCTCACCAACACCGCGAAACATTTGGCCTTGTTCCGTGCCTTCGGCGTGACCCCGCCGCAGTACGGGCACATCCCGCTCATCCTGAATTCTGACGGTTCAAAAATGAGCAAACGTGATCGGGGTGCGCACATGAACAATTACGAAGCCGACGGGTATACCCCTTCGGCAGTCGTGAATTATTTGGCGCTCCTGGGTTGGTCGCCCGCAGATGGCCAAGAGGTCTTAAGTGTGCCCGAATTGATCCAACGCTTCGACCTAGCGCGGGTCAATCGCAGTCCGGCCAAGTTCGACGCCAAAAAGCTCGACGCCGTCCACTTCGAACACACTCGAAAAATGCCCTCAGATCCATTCACTGAACTGGGAATGAAACACCTTCAATTCGCGGGAATCGACACCTCAAAATTTAACATCCGCTACGTCTCGGCGGCGTTAGAAACCGCGAAGGAAAAAGGAAAGCTCTTCAAGGATCTAGCGCCCTTCATCGGCTTTTACTTCACCTCCGATGACGCCCTGACGTATGACGCTGAAGCGCGAGCCAAAGCCTTCACACCTGCAGCCAAAGCGCCCCTAGCCAAACTCCGCGCCGTCTTTGGGGCGGTGACGGAATTTACGGCCCAAAAT
>JAYVTS010000098.1:0-7057 GCA_043788645.1 Verrucomicrobiota bacterium | reverse complement strand
GACGACGACGGCGGCTGAGAGCCACCCGAGAGTGGCGAGTTGGGCCAGCACGAACTTCATGCGTCGCTCACTCGGGTTCGCTAATTTTTGAAGCGCTTTCATAGCGGGTGAAGCCTTTGAGGAAGGTGAGGTTCACATCGCCGGTGGGACCATTGCGCTGTTTGGCGATGAGCAGGTTCACCGGAATACCGCCCCCTTCAGCATCGGGACCGGGCAAGGCTTCTTCATCGTCATCGCTGGCGGGCTTGTAGAGGAGGCCTACTAAGTCGGCGTCTTGTTCGATGGCGCCGGATTCACGGAGATCGGAGAGGCGGGGTTTGCGGTTTTTCTCTTTCTCCATTTCGCGGTTCAACTGACAAAGGACGATGATCGGTACTTTCAACTCTTTGGCGAGTGCTTTGACGCCACTGGAGAGTTCGGCGACTTCCTGCTGACGGTTGTCTTGTGCCTTTTTCGAGCTACTATGGAGCAGCTGAAGGTAGTCGATGACAAACAGTTTGCAGCCGTGTTGTTGCCACATACGTCGAGCCCGAGCGCGGAGCTGGAGAATGCTGAGCGCTGGAGTGTCATCAATGTGAATTCCGGCTTTGGCCAGTTTGCTGGCGGCCGCCGTGAGCTTGCGGAAATCTCCTTCACTCATAAACCCGTCGCGAATGGCGCGACCGTTCACTTTGGCGAGGGAACAGAGGAGTCTCATGACCAACGATTCGCTCGTCATTTCCAAACTGAAGACACCGACTGGCTGTTTCTCATTGATTGCGACATGCTCCGCGATGTTCATGGCGAGGGAGGTTTTTCCCATCGAAGGACGTGCCGCGATGACGATCATTTCACCGCCATGCATCCCACTGGTCATTTTGTCGAGTTCAGTGAATCCGGTGGCGAGACCGGTCAACCCGCCTTGCCGCTGGTGGTAATCCTGAATCAGGTCAATGGCGCCTCGCACCAAGTCCTTCATGGGCTTGATCGTGGTGGTTTCGCGATCTTCGGAGATTTTGAGGATGTCGCGTTCGACCTCGTCGAGCAGAGTATCGACTTCACCTGGTTGCTCGTAGACGCGTGCTACGACCTCCGTGCAGGTGGCAATCATCCGGCGGAGGATGAATTTCTCGCGGATGATTTCGAGATAGTAAGAAAGGTTCGCCGCCGAGGGGGTGGCATCGAGCAGGGCGCTCAGGTAGGCGAGGCCACCCACACCTTCGAGTTGATGCACGTCTTTCAACTTTTGGCTGACGGTGATTAAGTCGATGGCGTCCCGGGCGTCGTACATGGTCGCTACGGTTTCGTAGAGCGTTTGATGACGGAGATCGTAGAACAGTTCCGCCCCGGCCTTGAGTTTCTCGACGCAAATCCCCATGGCTTCGTTGGGGGAAAGGAGAATGCAACCGAGCGCGCCTTGTTCGGCTTCGAGCGAATGAGGGGGCAGGCGGTCGATCTTGGTTAGATCGACGAGATTCTGGCGTTGGCGTTTCGATTTTTTGAAATCCGGACTATCTCCGAACCCGCCGCCCGCATTCTCGGTTCCGTCTAGCATGAGGCCGACGATTCAAGCACGCCGACCGCCGCGGACAATGCGAGATGCGAGGAAGTTACCGGGCGGCTGTTCACAGCTTATTGGTGGGCGGGAGTCCCCGCGCATCTTTATTACCCTTAGAAAAGCCCCGGGGTGGGTGCCGCCCCGGCACCCAAGCGCGACGCAGAGAGCGCGTCTCTGCGAGGGTGCCTGGATTGCACCCGAATCCGCTGACGTCTCCCGCGTACTCGAAGACCCAGTGCCTTCGCGCCGGGCGGCCAGCGGAGGCGCCGGCCGGTCCCGGTGCGGGTGCCGCCCCGGCACCCAAGCGCGACGCCGGGAGCGCGTCTCTGCGAGGGTGCCTGGATTGCACCCGAATCCGCTGACGTCTCCCGCGTACTCGAAGACCCAGTGCCTTCGCGCCGGGCGGTTCGAAATGCCCCTTGGCTAGTGACTAGAAAAAACCATTTCCCCTTGGCTTTGAAAAATTGTTTCTCAGTATTTCCTCGATCAGGTCCGTCCCAAATGCCGCGTTGGCATCTTCTGCGAAATCATCGAGATAGCGGTTGAATGTCGAGGCAGTCCCGGGGAGGGTCGCTAACAATTGTTCAATTTCGACGGTACTCTGTTTTATCCTCCGCGCGATGCGCTGGGCGGTCGTTTGAAGTTGTGGCTGATCGATCACCGCTATCCCCGTCACGCGACTCAATTCACGGACGAGCGGATGATCGTTCTGGAGATCAAAATTTTCGTTTTCCAGTTGACGAGATTTCTCTCGCATCAGCTGGGTGAGTGTCTTGAGGGTCGATTCGGCAAAGAGTTCCTTGGCGTCGGAATTATTTCCCTGCCGTTGGTCAGTCACCAGGACGTGGAGTCGCAGTAATTCCGAATAGTCGTTTGCGTCCCGCGCCTGGATCAGGCCCTTCATCAACTCGTCTTTCTCCCGCCGCCGCACCTCATCCTGTTCCCGGTCTGGGTGTAATTCGAGGACCAGGTTTTTGAAGACCCGTTTGAGGTCCTGATCCAGCAAGTCTTGAGCGGCCTGTTTTTCGGCTTCTTTTTTGAGCTGTTGTTTTGTGAGGGGCCTGTTCGATCTTGGTTTCCCTCCGATTCGGGGTTGGGTGGCGCCGGGAACTGCGGTCCCGGCGGATCCCTGAGTAAACTCTCTTCCATATTTTTCGTCCAGCATCGCCTGTCGTTCCGGCGTCATTTCCCCCATTAAATCCGCGGGGTCGATCGTCAATCCGGTCATTTCGGCGATGACATCCGCCATGGCCCGTGTCGCTGCGGCTTTCTCGTCGGGGGAGAGGGAGGGTTTATGTTTGGTGCGCAGATCCTCCAAATCTAACCGGTCATGGGTAAGGATCGCGTCATCCAGACGTTTGAGCAGTAGCGACTGGAGACCTTCTTTTCGACGAGTGGAAAGCCGATGGGGTGGCCGATCATTCCACTGATCCAATAGACGGATTTCTCGCGCCAAACTATCGCTATACAGCCTGTTTATCGGCCGAATTACTTCCGTCTCGACCAAGTCGGCCAACTGGATCAATTTCTTCAAATAGTCTTGATGCACCTTGAGTTGCTGATGGCGATCAATGGCGGCTGCGAAGTT
Organism: Verrucomicrobiota bacterium; assembly: GCA_043788645.1. Classification (GTDB taxonomy): domain Bacteria; phylum Verrucomicrobiota; class Verrucomicrobiia; order Limisphaerales; family UBA9464; genus CANIZL01. The sequence continues at coordinate 3,932 of JAYVTS010000098.1, read as the reverse complement.
CTTTTTGATCTTATCGGAACCGACTACTTTGGGCGTCAAAGCGATGTGGAAGTTCACTTTTCCTTTACTCACGGCGAGCAAATCCAGTGGCTCATTTTTTGTCACGCCACGGACGGATTCAAATAGGTCTTCGGACATCGTGCCCCACCATGTTCGGTGAAATCACCAAGGGCCACCGAAAATCGTACTCAGAGCGGCATCTTTGCATGAAAGTAAGTCTTGCCGATGTGGACTCCTGTGACTACATGCTAGTTGTGAGGCGAAAGCAGTCAGTCATTTACCCTGGTCCAAAGGAATCGGTCGGAGCACCCAGTCTGCGGGATTCCGTCTCGATTCCTCACGTTGGGGTCACGATGCCGGTACGGGTGGCCAAAGCTCGGCTTTCGTCGCTCTTGGAGTACGTCGCAGCGGGCAACACCGTGACCATTACCAGCGACGGCAAACCGAAGGCTGTTCTGAGCCCAGTCTCGTCCGAAGCGGCACGCGTTGGTTTTGAACCCGCTTGGGATCTGCTTAAGTCCACTTCGGTGCCGACAGAAGGTCCTTTTGGCACTGAACTCATCCGGGCGGATCGAGACGGTCGTGAGGTGTAAGTTCACTCGATGTACCTGGACTCCTGTATTTTGGTGAAGCTCCTCACCCTCGAGCCGGACAGCGCGAAGTACTCGAGCGAGTGCGCGGGCCACGTCCTGTACAGTTCGGAGTTGGCATTGATCGAAGTGCTTTCGGCGCTGTTGGCCAAAGAACGCCGCGGCATTATTTCGGTCGAATTGCGGGAACACGCGGAGGCACGATTTCATTCGTGGATTGCCGTGGGGAGTATCGTTTTGGTCCCCTTGAATCGCACGGCGGTATCGAAAGCTTCCGCCCTGCTGCGACGAACGCATCCGGGAATCCCGCTTCGGACGTCGGACGCGATTCATCTTGGGACGGTCGATCTTTGCCAACAATTCCCGTTAGTGACGACCGACGAACGGATGCGTCAAGCCGCCCTAGTTCTTGGCTTCCCGTTAGCTTAGGCTTAGTCATCGGTTTAGCTCGATCCCGCACATGAAAGCCATCTTGTTTGCCCACGGGTTACCTCCCGGTGTCGTTTTTTCCTTGGCGGTTGCTGTCGGTGTCGCTGTGCCGGTCGCCGCTCGTGGTGCTCCGCCTAGCGCGGCCGCAGCTCCTTTTCTTTTTGAATGCCCCGATTTCTTTGAATTGCGAGTGACTGGAGTTGCGCCGAACAAAAAATGGGTTCTGACGGCGGCGAACCGTGACGATGGGGTGGGTCAGTTTGAGGACCGAAATCTCTTTGGGAATAAGGCGGGGGACGCTCGAACAGCACGACTAATTGACTTAGAAAATGATCGACTTTGAAAAAGCGATTAGCAAACTTGACCTTTCATTGTTTGCTCAGATTTCGAGCCAGTCAACGGACGAAGACAAGCGGTCGTTATTAGCGTGTCAGGCAGCCGTTCGAGACTTGGTGCCCGAATACAAATACCTCGAGATTGGTTCCTATCTGGGCGGAAGCATCCAGCCGCATCTGCTGGACAACCAATGCCAGCGAATCTATTCAATTGACAAGCGCCCGCCGTCACAGCCTGACGCTCGTGGTTACGACTGGGTCTATTTGAATAATTCAACGAAGCGCATGCTGGAGATGCTGACCAAGGTGAGTGAGAAGACCGAAAAAATTACGACCCTTGACGGCGATGCCCGGACCCTCGATCCCGGAGTGATCGCGGACAAGATTCAACTGTGTTTTATTGATGGCGAACATACCGATGAATCGGTGGTCGCCGACTTCAAATTCTGTTTGCGAATTTTGGCCGCCCGAGGAGCCATTGTTTTTCACGATGCCCAGATCACCTATAATGGAATCGCGGCGTGCCTGCGTCATTTGGAAGGGCGTGGCATTCGATTTAAGGCTTATATCTTGCCGGACGTCGTCTTTGTGATGGAGATTGGTGGATTTCCATTGCATCAGAATCCAAAAGTGTTGGAGCGATTGATTGACAATCACAAGGCCTATCTTTTTTCATTGCAGGACAACGATTCCTACCGACGGTTTGCGAATCGTTTTCCATTTGGAGTGCTGAGGCGATTGAAGCTCAAGCTGCGTGGCGGGAACATCAATCAATAGGTTTGCGTGTTTCATCCTTACTTATTTCAGCGCTCCTTGACCTGCCCCCCGTTCCTGTATGCACCATCTGAAAAAACTTTTTGAGCAAAACAAAGCTTGGGCTGACGCCATCAAGCGCCGGGACCCGGAGTTTTTTAAGAAACTTTCACAGCAACAAAACCCGGAATTTCTCTGGATCGGGTGCTCCGATAGCCGGGTGCCTGCGAACGAGATTATTGGCGTGTTACCGGGCGAAGTTTTCGTCCATCGAAACCTGGCCAATGTCGTCGTTCACACCGATTTGAACTGCCTTTCAGTGATCCAATTCGCGGTTGATATGTTGAAGGTTAAGCACATCATCGTGGTCGGGCACTATGGCTGTGGCGGCGTCGGGGCGGTGGTGCGCTGCCAACGGGTGGGCCTGGCGGACAACTGGTTGCGTCACGTTCAAGACGTGCGAGAAAAACATCACGCCTGTCTACATCAACTGCCCGACGATATCGCCCGAGGCACCAAATTGTGCGAGTTTAATGTGATTGAACAAGTAGCCAATCTCGCCTCGACCACCATTGTGCAAGATGCGTGGTCTCGCGCTCAGGAACTGACCGTGCATGGCTGGATTTACGGATTGAACGATGGGCTGATGCGCGACCTGCAAACCTCAGCCAGCAGCCTCGACGAGGCCATTGCGTCGTATCGTTCGGCGGTGTCGGCGGTGTCCGCATTGGGCTCTTGACCCGCGGACGTGTTCGCGGCGTTGAAGATTCGTGGGCGTTAAGTTCCGCCATTCAGCTCCTCCCGCCAAACGGGCAGGCGATCCGTCAACGAAAGATCTTCCAAATATTCCAGGTCAATAGTCGGTGTCGCCCCGTTCACGGCTGTCACTCGGACGAGCGAATTGGCCACATGAACGGCAGTCAACGGACTGAATTCTCGGTTCAGACTCAAAGTAGGACGGTGATGAAGCGCGATCGCTTCGACCACGGGCACCGGCAGCCCCCACAACCCCAACAAATACCCGCCCACCTCCGCGTGGTTGGCGCCAAACAAATGATGTTCGGCCGTCAGCGCATCCCCCTTTTGTTCCACCACCAAGCGGAGTGCTTCGTCGTAGCGACGGGGAAAATTAATCGCTAGCGCCACCTTGCCGGCATCATGCAATAGGCCCGAAACAAACGCTTCATCGACCAACCGTTGTTCGGCTTCCTGTCTTCGGGCGATTCGTTTCGCGGCGGCGGCCGTACTCAAACTGTGATCCCACAGTGCCACCAAGGAAAAACTCCCCACTCGAACGGAATCAAATTGAGAGAAGGCGTTGAGCGAAAGCACCAATGATTTGACGGTATCCAATCCCAGGTAAACCACCGCCTCGGTCGGACTAGAGATTTCTCGTCGCAGGCCAAAATAGGCAGAATTGACCAATTTAAGAATCTTCGCCGTCATTCCAATATCCTGACCAATAATATCGCCGACGACCTCCAACGACACGTCGGGATCGTGCATCTTTTCGACAATCTGCGCATACAGCGCCGGCACGCTGGGCAGATGATCCATCTGCGCGATGAGGCGTTGCAAGGGTTCGTTCTTGAGCGAGGTCCTGGGATCAATGGCTCGGGCGACGGTCGCGCGCAGCGCGCTAGGATCGCAGGGCTTGGAAAGGCATTGATGAGCGGAGCCAACACATTTGAGGATCAACTCCTGATCCGCGTCGCCGGAGAGAATCAGGCGAACCGTTCGCGGATAGCGCCGCATCACTTCATTGAGTAGTTGGGCGCCATTCATGCCCGGCATCCGCATGTCGGAGACGACGACGTCCACTTCA
>JAYVTS010000097.1:0-16789 GCA_043788645.1 Verrucomicrobiota bacterium | reverse complement strand
TCAGCACGAAATCCTTCGGTTCGGCAAATGAAGGGCGCGTGATTTGGAGTGTAACCTTCGACCCCGCCGCGCCGCGCAGCGCGGTGACAGAATCGCTCTGGGCCATCTTTTCTGTGGATTTTCCGTCGATCTTAAGAATGCGATCTCCGGAGAGCAGCCCGGCCTCAAACGCCGGGGTATCTTCCATGGGCGCAATGATCTGGAGCGCGCCGTCTCGGGGCTGGACTTGCAGGCCGACGCCACTGTATTGGCCTTCGGTATCTTCCTTAAGACTCTCGAATTTGACGGGTTCCATGTATTCAGAATGGGGATCGAGCGTCTCCATGAGGCCGTGAAGGGCACCGTTGATCAGTTCCTTGTAGCTGGTTTTGTCGCCGTCGACATAGTCGTTACGAACCTTAAACAAGACGCGGGTAAAACGTTCGATCTGTTTGTAAGAATCGTCCGAATCGCCGTCGGCGGCGCTCACGCGGAAGGCGCGCGCACCAGCGATGAGGAACCAAGCGAGGGCTCCCAGGACCAGAACAAACGGAAGGCGTGTTTTCATACGGCGATGGCGACCGAGCCACGGGAGCGTTGCGGTGGAGAAGGCGAACAGCAAGCCAGAGCGTACAAAAACGCAACTGCCTGAGGAAGGGCCTGTTGACCTAGGTCGTCCGTCCGAAGGGACCGGCCAGCCTCCCCAGCGACGCTCGTAACTCATCGCCACGCATCCTCATCCTCAGATCACCGGTTCGGGACCACCAAACCAGCGGCCGAAGCTAGCCCGGATATTCCACGGAAGGCGTCGGCCGGTCCGAAATTCCCCGGAGTGGGTGCCGCCCCGGCACCCACGCGCGACATAGGGAGCGCGTCTCCGCGACGGTGCCTGGATGGGATCGGAATCAGCCCACATCACCACTGCTCCCCGAAGACCCGGCGCCTTCGCGCCGGGCGGCCAGCGAAGGCGTCGGCCGGTCCGAAATTCCCCGGAGTGGGTGCCGCCCCGGCACCCACGCGCGACATAGGGAGCGCGTCTCCGCGACGGTGCCTGGATGGCATCGGAATCAGCCCACATCACCGCTGCTCCCCGAAGACCCGGCGCCTTCGCGCCGGGCGGCCAGCGAAGGCGCCGGCCGGTCCGAGCGCCGCCCTCACCGAAGACTTCTAGTGAGCTTCGCTTTTGTTTCTGCCTGCAATTCGTCGACTTCATTTCGCACTTCACTTCGCGTCATTGAATCCATGCGATCAATAAAAAGAATTCCATTCAAATGATCGGCTTCATGCTGCACGGCCCGCGCCAGGAGACCGCCCGCTTTGAAGGAAAATTCTTCGCCGCGTTCGTTGGTGGCCGTCACCTCCACTTCTGCGGATCGTTCGATGTCCCCGTAAATTTCCGGGAAACTGAGGCAACCTTCCGGGCCTCGGGTTTTTTCCCCGACCGGTTTGAGCGTGGGATTGATCAGGGCCAAAGGCATGAATGCTTCCACATCCGCTTCTCGACCACCAATCCACAGCTGAGAAGGTCGATCTTTGATGCCACGGACGTCCACGACACATACCTGCCAGGCCCGGCCTACCTGCTGGGACGCTAACCCAATGCCTCGCGCCACGTACATCGTCTCGTACAGATCAACAATGAACTGCTTGACTGCGTCATCAACACGTTCAATGCGGCTTCCTTTCCGGCGCAAAACCGGATCGCCGTACTTCACTACAGACAAAACCATGACCGACAGTTTAACCGGTCGATGCGCTTGGAAAAGGGTTCAAACGTAAGGAATAGAACGGCATGGGTCGGACGGTAGATGACCTACCCATCGGTGAATAACTCCTCTCACACCGGGGTTCCCGGTCGAAACCACCCAGGTATCATAGTGGGTGCGGGTGGTCACCTTGATTTCGCTTGCCGCTTCAATTTTAGTTCATGGCTGATCCAGTCCAGATTCGGTCCGTTCGCCAACTGCTCGCCGCACGATTGCCTCGGGCGCGGTCTGGCTTCGCCGTTCGCCCGGCCGCCGCCACCGTGCCCACGGGGGTGGCCCGTTTGGATCGCACCCTCGGCGGTGGCCTGCCCCACGGCGAAACCACCGAATTAGTCGGCGAAGGTTCAGGCTCCGGCTCCGCCCAAATCATCCATGCCTTACTTCATCAAGCCGCCGCGGATGGACGCTTCCTCGCCCTTGTCGATGGCGCGGATAGCTTTGATGCCGACGCGGCGGAGGCCGCCGATTTGGCCCGCCTTTTGTGGGTTCGCTGCCGAACGGTGGACGAAACGCTGGCTGCGACCGACCTGCTATTACGAGACCGCAACTTCCCGTTGGTGGTTGTGGATCTCAAGCTGAATCCCCTCGTCCAACTCCGCCGCCTCTCGGGCAGTGTCTGGCACCGGTTCAACCGCCTGCGCGAACAACATCGCACCACGCTCTTGGTAGTGACGTCCATGCCCTTAGTCGGGGGCGCGGCGCGGCGCGTGCAAACGGTGGCCCGATTGGGAGTGGCTCACACCGGACGGAATCCGAGCGAGCTATTGAACGCCCTCGATTTCACCGTGCTCCGTGCGGTTACTTTTGGTGAACGGGAAGAGCCTCCCGCCCCACTCCGCCCCACGACCGAACCCGAACGTTTCGCCTTGGTCGGCTAAACATCCACGCCATCCAGCCCATGTATGCCGTCATCCGATTTCCAAATTTCACCCTTCAGGCAGCGTTACGTGGATTTCCAGAATTGTGGTCGTTACCGGTTGCCCTGGTGGATCCGGCTCGCACGCCACCGCGATTGTGTGCGGTGACAGCCGCTGCCCACGCTCAAGGCGTAGAAGTGGATCACACACCCACGCAGGCTCAAGCACGGTGCGCTACCTTGCTGATCCGCCCCCGATCCGTAGAACGCGAGACCACCGCTGATGAAGTCGTCAGCCAGTGTGTGTACGGATTTTCGCCGCATTTTGAGCACACTAGTCCGGGCTTGTTTACTTTAGAATTACGCGGTTTGGCGGAGCTAAAAGAGGCCCCACCCGCGACGTTAAGGCGTTGGGCTAACCGGCTGCGATCCGCACTGGCAGCGGTGGAACTCCGGGCTCAGATCGGGCTCGGGCCGACGCCTAACTTGGCCCGGCACGCGGCACACTCGACCTCGACGGACGCCTGCGAAGTCGTCACGGACCCGGAGGCCTTTGTGGCCGCGTTGCCCGTGGCGGCGCTTGAGCCTTCGCCAGCGGTGGCGGCGATCATCGCGCAGTGGGGCGTTCGTACCGTGGGCGAACTCCGCGCCCTGGGTATGGCGGCGGTAACGGATCGGTTAGGCTTGGAAGCACTCTCGCTTTTTGCGGCGGCAGCGACTCATACCACCCGGCCTTTGCGACTGGTAAAACCGGCCGAACGGTTCGCGGAGACCTATGACTTTGAAGAGCCCGTTGAAACTCTAGAACCGGTCTTGTTTTTATTGCGCCGGATGGTTGATCAACTCGCGTTACGCCTGGAGCCCGCGGGGCTGGTGGCGGGAGAATTACGCTGGCAATTAAAGTTGGAATCCGGCGTGAAATTAGATCGAGTGATTACGGTCCCCGACCCCACTCGCCACGCGGACGTGCTGTTCCGGATGTTGCACACTCAACTAGAATCGGTGCGAACCGATGCGGCCGTCACCGGCGTGTCCCTCACGGTGCATCCGGGGCGACCTTTGACGCGCCAATTCAGTTTATTTCAGACCGTGCTCCGGGATCCAGGACAATTGCAGGAAACACTCGGACGCTTATCGGCCTTGCTCGGGGCGGATCGGGTGGGTTCACCGGTCCACCTCGCCGGTCGTGGCCATGAACGCGACGGGTTCCGACTCGAGCCTCCCGATTTTGAGCAACTCACGACGACGGAACCCGCCCGGCCCGCATTATTGCAACCCATCCCTTGGCGACGGTTGCGACCGGCTCCTGGGACGCAGGTGGAAACCGCCCGACCCACCGCAACTTCATCACCCTCGGAAAGTCCCCGACCGGTCGCTGTGCGTGGCAACGTTGCCACGGGGCGGTTGAAAATCACGATTGGCCCGTGGCATGCATCGGGCCGCTGGTGGGAACCGGGCGCTTGGTCACGCGAAGAGTGGGAGGTCGAAACCACCGATGGCACCGCCCTGCGTTTGAGCCACACTGCCACGGGATGGAACGTCACGGACGTACTCGATTAATCCCCCCACGACTCTCCCATCAACCATGCCTTCCGACGCACCGCGCCCTCAACAGCTCAGCTTTCTTCCCGTCCAACGTCCCCTCGGAGAACGGTTGGGGGCGGAGTTTTTTCAGAGCATTCCCACCGGTCCCGGCGTGTACTTGCTCTGCGGAGCGGGCGAGGGGGTATTATATGTCGGGAAGGCGAAAAATCTACGTCAACGACTCGCGACCTACCGCTCTGCCCGGCCCGAAGGTGTTTCGCGTAAACTAGCCCAATTGCTGATGGCGGTGGAGCGGATCCACTGGGATTTATGTGCTGACGAAGCGTCGGCGTTGCTCCGGGAAGCAGAATTACTGCGCACCTTGAAACCTCGTTTTAATACGGCGGGTAAATACCCGGCAACTCCTCGATCCATCGGTTGGGAAATCACTCCGCGCCGAGGCCTCACGGTGGCTTGGGGTTCTGCGGCGGCTAGGTGCCCGCAGCACACCGAACCACTCCCCGGCGCCGGCCCAGGTCTGGCGGCGTTGCGCCGATTGTTGTGGGGCGCGGCGCGGCCCAGCGAACCGCTCAGCGCCTTGCCGACACCCTTGTTGACACCCCAACCCGGATCGGCGCCGTGGTTTTTGTCGTGGCCTAAAATACCCGCCGACCCCTTGGCCTCGCTGATCGAATCGTTTTTTGCCACGGGCTCGCTCGAACTCATCGACTGGCTCTGCACCCAAAGGCCAGAAATGACTCAATTTGATCAAGGCTGGCAGACGCAGGACCGCGAACAGTTAGAGACCTGGGTTGAGAGGTTCGCAGGATGAGCACTCCGCGCTATGTCGAACTTCACGCCCGCAGCGCCTTCAGCTTTCTGCGCGGTGCTTCGTTGCCCGAGGTCTTGGCCGCAACCGCCGCCGAACTCGAAATACCCGCGATGGCCGTCTGTGATCGCATGGGCCTCTATGGCACGCCCCGCTTTCGTATCGCCGCCCGCGAACAAGGCTTGAAGGACCTCGTCGGCGCCGAACTGGTCCTCGAAGATAGCACCGTATTACCCGTGCTCGTCGTCGACCGCACCGGCTATCAAAATCTCTGTCAACTCCTCACCCGCGCCCATCTCCGCGCCGCCAAGGGAGAAGGTTCCGTACGCTGGAACGAATTACCCGAGTTTGCTCAAGGCTTGGTCGCCCTCACCGGCAGCGACGAAGGCCCCCTCATACAAGCCTTGCTTGATCGCCCCAAAACAAATCCCCGAGTCGGACCCGAGGAGCGTTTGCAGCGGCTCGTCCACGCATTTGGATCTGACGGAGTGTACGTCGAACTCCAGCGTCGTTGTCGGCCTGAAGAGGAGCGTTGGAATCGACGCCTCATTGATCTCGCGCGGGCCCAGCGCCTCCCGTTACTCGCGACGAATGGCGTCGAGTACGCCACGCCCGAAGGCCGAAGGGTCGCCGATGTTTTCACCTGCCTGCGCCACCACACGCACCTCGATCTCGCGGGCCTCCACCTGGCGGTCAACGCCGAGCGTTATTTAAAATCTCCGGCGCAGATGGCCGTGCGCTTTGCCGATTTACCGGAAGCACTCATAAATTCCGTAAAACTCAGTGAACGCTTGACGTTTCAACTCACCGATCTGGGGTATGAATTTCCTGCGTACCGGGTCGGTCCCGGTGAAACGATGCCCGGAGTATTGCGGGATTGGACGGCTCGCGGTGCCCGCAAGCGATATCCCGACGGCCTCCCCGCGAAAGTCACCGCGTTGTTGCAAAAAGAACTGAGTCTCATTGAGCAATTAGGCTTTGATGGGTATTTTCTCATCGTTGCCGATCTCGTTCGATATTGCCGTGAGCACGCTATTTTAGCGCAAGGCCGGGGCAGCGCCGCGAATAGCGCGGTGTGTTTTTGCTTAGGGATTACCGCGGTGGATCCCGTTAAATTCAACGTTCTTTTTGAACGTTTCCTGAGTGCGGGGCGCCAAGGTTGGCCGGATATTGATATTGATCTCCCGAGCGGGGATCGACGCGAGGCCGTCATCCAAGAGGTCTATCGACGCTACGGACCGCACGGCGCGGCCATGACCGGAGCGATCCACACCTATCGCGGCCGCGGCACGGCACGGGAAGTTGGGAAAGTATTAAACCTGCCAACCGATGTCCTTGAGCGTTTCTCGAACTTAGTCGGACACGGTGATTTATCTGCACCGTCTGAATTTGAATCTCAACTGCAGCAGGCCGGTCTCCCCGTCGAGCATCCTCGTGCGGCCGCCTTTGCTTCGCTGTATCGTCAGTTGGCCCATCTGCCGAGACACTTAGGTCAACATTCGGGTGGGATGGTGATTTGCCAGAGCGGCTTGAACCGATTTGTTCCGCTCGAAAACGCAGCCATGGCTGGGCGGGTCGTGGCTCAATGGGACAAGGACGATTGCGCGGAGCTGGGTATCATTAAAGTAGATCTCTTAGGTCTCGGAATGATGGCTGCTTTGCAAGAGGCGGTGACCTTAACTGCCGAACGAGGTCGGCCGGTCGATTTAGCGCAATTGCCGGAAAACGATCCACCGACGTTTGAGCTTTTAAGTCGAGCAGATACGATTGGAGTTTTCCAAGTCGAGAGCCGTGCCCAGATGGCCACTCTCCCTCGGCTCCAGCCTAAATGTTTTTACGATCTCGTGGTGGAAGTGGCGATTATTCGCCCGGGACCCATCCAAGGAGATTTAGCCAATCCTTATCTCCGCCGCCGAACTGGAGAAGAAGCAATAACGTATTTTGATCCACGCTTGGTGCCCGTACTCGAACGGACGTTGGGCGTGCCGTTGTTTCAAGAACAGATGTTGCAGATCGCGATGGTGATGGCGGATTTCACTGGGACGGAAGCGGAAGAATTGCGCAAAGCACTGAGCTACCATCGTTCCGATGAACGCATGACCCGGGCGGCTACAAAATTACGAACCGCCATGCTAGAGCGTGAGGTGAAGCCAGACGTGGCGGAACGAATTGCGAAGGCGGTTGGTTCTTTTGCGCTCTACGGATTTCCTGAATCGCACGCGATCAGTTTCGCCCTGCTGGCTTATGCAAGTGCCTACCTCAAGACGCATCGGGCGCCGGAATTTTTTACCGCATTGCTGAATAATCAACCCATGGGTTTTTACACCCCGGCCACGCTGATCAAAGACGCGAAACGACACGGTATCACCGTGCGTCCGGTGTGTGCGGCGCGATCCGACTTGCGTTGTACGATTGGCCCCGACGATTCGTTACGACTCGGTTTTGTTCAAGTGCAGGGCCTGCGGCGTGCGGCGGTCGAGGCCATGTTGGTTGAGCGCAGTCGCACGCCCTTTACGTCGTTGAGCGATTTTCGCGTGCGTACCAAGTATTCGGCCGAGGAACAACGAATGCTGGCGGGCATTGGGGCGTTCAACGTCTGGGCTGCGCACCGCCGGGCCGCCCTTTGGGAAACGGGCGAACCCGTACGCCAAGGAGAGTTATTTGAGGGGACTGATCCGACTCCGTGCTCACCGGCAGTCCCTCACCACTTGCCTCTCACTTCTCGGCCTTCCGTTCTCCGCCCGATGTCGGCGAGCGAACGTTTGCAGGCGGATTACGCCGGCCTCCGATTGACTACCGGACCGCATCCGATGGCATTCATTCGACCGCAACTCTCGGAATGGATCTGGCACGCTGCGGAATTATCGCAAGCGCGGACTGGGCAAAGAATTCGGATTGCGGGACAAGTAATTTGCCGTCAACGCCCAGGCACGGCGAAAGGGGTTTGCTTTGTGAGTTTGGAAGATGAAACGGGTATCGCGAATGCCATCGTGGCCCCGACCCTTTTCGAAGCCATGCGATTGCTCGTGAGCACGGAAGCCTTTTTGGTGATTGAAGGCATTGTTCAGCACCGGCATCGCACGATTCATATCCAGGCTAAAACCATCGAACGTCTGGACTATGCAGGTCTGCAGACCGCGGCCTCGCACGATTTTGCATAGGTGAAACGAAGATAAAAAAAGGCCGGAGAGGTTCGATCACGAACACTCGCCCGGCCGGTGTAGGATTCTTTGGAAAAACGAACGCCCACTTACGGCAGGAGTTGTCCGCGAATTCCATCAAGGACGGCGATCCCGGCGCCTTTGCCGCTTGAAACGGGCTTGTTGGGTTCCTGTTGGGAATCCAAATGGGCCTTAAACAATTGCACCGTTTTGGTGGTGCCATCGATCACGCGAATGAAGCCAGCGCCACCGACCAAGGGAAGCGTCACGGTGCGATCCGCCGTGGTGACCGTGTCTAGCCAAGGGGCGCCCAGGCCAGCGGAAGGGTCCTCGCCTCAAACTCGCCAGTATTCTTCGGTGTTTTCCGTGGGAACCGCCCGGCTCGCGTCCACCACCAACTGTTCTTGGGGATTCCGGAACTGCACCCCGGCAAAGTCCAAATAGTGTTCAAATACTTCAGTGTTCTCGACAAATCCGCGGAAACGCTCCGCCCCGGGACTCAGCGCCAAAATCGGCACGTAATCCGCCGTATGGTTCGTGCTGGTAAAGCTAATGCCGAGATAATTGGCAAGGACTTGGCCCAAAGCCCCGACCTCTGAATTCAAACCCTCAAACAGCGCATGTCCCCGCTTGCGCAGAAACGGTCGGAGCAGTTCGACCTGGAGCACGGTCGCCTGAAACCCCGTGGACTCTCGTAAACGCGCCCGAAGTTGAGTCACGTTTTCCGAGAGTTGAAGCCGCTTCACAATTTCACCCGTGGATTGTCGCATTCGACTCACATGATGAAACAAGGACGTGCTCTTCCCATAGTTGTCCCCCAACCCGTTGAGTCCAGGATTCGCCGTCGCATGATCAGTCGTGATCACCAGCAGCGTGTCCGGATGTTCCCGCTGAAATTCAAGGCAGACATCTAGTGCTTCATCGAAACCGAACATTTCCAAAATGGCAGACGCCGCATCGTTGCTATGCCCGCCGTGATCAACCCGGCCACCCTCCACCTGAAGGATAAAGCGTTCGTGGATCGACAAGCGACGCAAGGCCGTCCGAGTAAGATCCGCGAGGGAGGGCGTGGCTACCGGTTTGGTCAGATCCCCTCTTTGATCGACCAAGTAGGGAAGATGGCCGCCACAAAAAATCCCTAACAACGGGCGATCCATCGGAGCATTCTCGAGATCCGTATGTGTTCGCAGCACCGCATAATCCGCGGCCACAAAGTCCGCGGCCAGATCCCGTTTGTCCTTTCGTTTGTCTTTGGAAAAGTGGTTGCTCCCTCCGCCCAGGGCGACCTCAATTCGCCGTTCCAAATACTGAGCGGCAATGGCCTCACCATTTTCCCGCTTCTCTTCGCAGGCGATGAAACCTGCGGGCGTTGCATGGGTAATCTCGGTCGTGGTCACCAACCCCCGCTGCCAACCCGAGGACCCGAGCAATTCGTAGAGGGTCGCCAATTTTCCGCCGGTGCTGCTTTGATTCACCTTCCCGTTCGGAATCCGCACGCCGCTCCCCCAAGCAGACGACGACGCAGAGGAATCAGTCACCAAAGAATTCTGGGACCGCACATTCATGAATCCCGGCTGCACCAACCGACTGCGGACCAAATCAAACCAAGATAGCCCGCGGCCGCGGGTGAACTGAGAGTGATGGTCCGCCGCCGTCAAAATACCCGAACTCATTCCGTCCGCGACGAGATGAATCACATGCCGAGGACGATCTCCCGAGATGGCCTCGGGGCGGACGGTTGTGACCGGCTTCGCTCCTGAAATCGGGCGGACTTCATCGAGTGGTTGGGTTGGTGCCACGGTGGAGCTGCGGCTGGACGTCGTCGCGCACCCGGCGGCCAAGACGGGAACCGCGACCAACGACTTCAAAAAACGACGACGCTCATTCATGGCGGAAGGCTAACCAATCGCGAATGAGGAAGGGGGTCGGCAACTCCCGGGAGTGATATCTGGGCGAGATCGACGAGCCCTCGCTATTTTTTCTTACCAAAGGCCTTGGCCGCCGGTGCTTTCAAACGCTTGAATTCCTTGGTCAAATTGGTCAAAGACGCCTCGACGCCCATCCGTTCCAGTGAACTAGCGCCCACGAAACCCACGGCGTCCGTATTTTGAATCACTCGCTCGGCGTCGGCCGGAGTATTGATGGGCCCCCCGTGGCAGAGGAAGAAAATGTCTTTTCGAATCCGCGTGGCCGCATCAATGATCTCCTGCGTCCGCTTGATCGTAAAGTCCCAACTCACCACGGATTTGGTGACCCCAATCGATCCGCCGACGGTCGTCCCCACATGAGCGATGATGGCATCCGCACCCGCCTTCGCCATTTCCACCGCTTCATCGGGCGATCCGACGTAGACGATCGAAAACAGGTCCATCTTCCGGGCCAACGCGATCATTTCGTATTCCTTGGTCACGCTCATCCCGGTTTCTTCGAGCACGCCACGGAAATGGCCATCCACAATGGTGTGAGTAGGAAAATTATTAACGCCTGAAAAGCCCATCTCTTTCACCTGCCCAAGCCAGTGCCACATGCGGCGCCGAGGATCGGTGGCGTGGACGCCACAAATCACGGGCACTTCTTCAACGACCGGGAGGACTTCGTATTCGCCAATTTCCATGGCGATCGCGTTGGCATCACCGTAGGCCATCATCCCGCAAGTCGAGCCATGGCCCATCATGCGAAATCGGCCGGAGTTGTAGATAATGATGAGATCCGCCCCGCCTTTTTCGATGAACTTTGCGGAAATGCCGGTGCCGGCGCCGGCCGCGATCAGAGCGTCGCCTTTCTTGAGCGTGTCCATCAAACGGGCACGCACCTCATTGCGGGTGTACGGGTTTCCTTTTCCGGTCCAGGGATTTGGCATGGCTACGAGATTTTCTAGTGAACGTGATAACAAGGCGGTGCCGCTTTCGACAGAACGCCGCTACGAAGGAAGTAGCTCGTGCCCCCGAGCGCAACCATGCAGTAAAGCCACCCGTAGCTACGCAAAACGGGATGAGCGATTCGGGCTAAACCCGCGCGACACCATTGTTGGCTCGACTGAACCGGCCCGCTTCCTGAGCATAGGTCAACGCGAGCGCCAAGGCATCGGCAGCATCGGGGTCGGGGATCTCCGCCAGGCCCGTCAATCGTTGCACCATCTTGGCCACGGCAATTTTTTGGGCACCGCCGAAACCTACCACCGCCAATTTTACCCGGCGCGGCGCAATCTCAAAGACGGGCAAGCCCCCGGCCGCCACCGCGGAAAGGGCGGCGCCCCGGGCTTCACCCATGATGAGGGCGGTACGAAGATTGCGGGCATGGAACAAACCCTCTACCGCACATAAATCGGCCGGGTATTGCTTCAACACGTCCCGCAAGGTCTCGGCAATGTAGGCCAAGCAACGCGAACGTTCCCATTTCGCGGAACAACGAATAGTCCCTTGGGCCAGCACGAGCGGTTGTGGCTTCACTACCCGCAACACGCCCCAACCCGTGCCGCGCAATGAGGGGTCAACGCCCAGAATGACGTTCACCGTCGGCAACGCGTCCGGCACGACCTTCGCCAAAGCCGCAGGGGTTGCCTCGTCCCGAGCCGCGCCACGGTTCGGGCGCGCGGCTTCGGTGAGCCGCTGTTTCAGTTTTGCAAAGTCGCCCGGAGAAATTCCCACATCCGCAGCTTGGCCCTTTCCTTGAGGGGCACCAAGTCTTCAAACTGCCCACATGAACTCCTCGACGCCCAGTCAGCGAGCTGCCTTGAACACTCCACCGGCGCCGCAGCTCGAACGACGGCTGGGGTTCTTGCAGGCGACGGCGCTCAATATGGCCAACATGCTCGGGGCCGGGCCTTTCATCACCCTCTCGGCGGTCCTCAGCGCCCTCGGCGGGCCACAATCCATGCTGGGTTGGTTCATCGCGGTGCTCATCACGCTGCCGGATGGAATGATCTGGGCCGAACTCGGGGCCGCGCTGCCCGGCTCGGGCGGAACGTTCCGGTATCTGCGCGAAGGCTTTGGCGCCCAAACCTGGGGCCGCCTCATGGCGTTTCTCTTCCTCGCGCAATTACTCCTCTCCGGCTCGCTCGAAATTGCCTCCGGGTATATCGGATTCCTTCGCCCTGCCACCCAACGCATTCCACCTGTCCTACGGGTTTTTCTTGGGACTGGGGGTCGCCGCCCGAACCGGCATTTATGATCTGCTCGGATATTATGATATTTGCTATTTGGGGGATGAAGTAAAAAATCCGGACTGCACGATTCCGTGGTCTATTTTATGGAGTCTTGGTTTAGTCACTCTCATGTATGTGGGTTTTGAATTGTCGGTCATCGGTGTGCTCCCCTGGCAATCGTTTGTGCCAGAATCGGCCCACCCAGAATCCATGTAGGTCGTGAGTGCGTTGGTTATTCGCTCTGGGCACCACGCCGAGCGAGGTCCTATGGTTCTCGGCGGGAGCATTGATCGTGGGAGTCATCACGTTTCTCGTTTGGTCGTGGCAGACCGCGCAGTGGCCGTTCAAAGGACGGAACAGGACCCACGGTTGATTGCATCGACCGAACGGTGGGCGACGCTTTCCCGGCCTGAAAGTCGCACCTCTCTCATTCTCGCGAACGGCCCGTGTCGTGCTTTCCCTGATCCTTGCATCCCTGCGTCAGGCGGTGGGTTGACGCCACTTGGCGAAACCAGGGTTCGATGAAGCGGAGCCCGTCTCCGCGTCCCGTTATGAACATGTTTCGTCCTCTCGTCCGCATCGCTACCCGTATCGGCCTAGCCTCCTGTCTAGGCCTCGGCCTGGTTCCTATCGGTGGTTTAGCCGCTCCCGATCGAGCGACGGTTCGTCCCCCTCAATTTGAAGGGGACCAAGTCCGGTTTGATTGGGATACCGGCGGTGATCTCCAAATCGCCCCCTCTCCCAACGGCCCTTGGACCACCGTCCACGCTCCCCAAGTTCGCAATTCCACCGCCCAGCTCCCAGCCGTCGCGCAAGGAGCGTTCTTCTTCCGCATCGTCGATCAAGGGCGACCGGGCGATCCCCAGGCAATTGTGGGCGGAGATCCATCCAAACCTTGGCGCATCGCGAAGGCATTCTTGCGCAAAGCGGACGCGGGGGGAGGCGGGAATGCGATTCTCGAAGCCGAGTTGGCGCCAGGCCAGAATCCGCCGCCGAGATTCCCACTTTTTCTCAACGACCGCACGGTGATCTTTCACGACGACGGCCAAGGCGGCGATCAAAGAGCCGGTGACAACGTTTTTACCACTTCGTTGTTTTTTGACGTCAATGAACTGCTCGGTGCGAATCAGTTCACCAGCGAACTCGTTAAGCTATTTCCAGTAATTGGTTCGTTCGACGGAAGAACCGCCGTTAACGCTCAAAAACCTGCCCTCTTCGATGTAGCCGCCTTCAATCTCGGCGAACGCATTTTAATCCACCCGTCGCCCTTCAGCACGGGTCTTCCGAACAGCTTAGGCCTGGCGCTGGCTGGTGGCCCGGGCCGCCCCGGTGCGAGCAAAGCCGGGTTGCTCGGTCGCCCTGATTTACTCACTCAGTTTTGTTTCACCAACGTGGAGCTGAAAGAGCTGACCCTCACCAACTTTTTGACGGTCCCCGAGGTCACGATTACCAACCGTTTGATCGGCACGATCCCGCATCCGATCATCACCAACATCATCGTCGACGAAGTCTTCTTTGACCCCAATCCGGTGACCATTACGAGCAACCAGGTGGTCATCGATATTATTAATACATTTTGTCCAGCCCTAACCAATGTGGTCGTGACAAATATCGTCTTCAACCAGGACGTAGTTAAACTCGGGTTAGGTGTTCCCAGTGTCACGAAGGTCGTTACCAACATTGTGAGAGTGCAAGTGCCGTGTTTGGTCACCAACAAGACGGAGAAAACGATCACCCTCATCCTGCCGCCCGGTTTTCACACCAATCATGTCATCAAAAAAGTGGTGATCGGCACCTTGGATGAGCCCGTGTTCCAAAGCATCAGGATCACGAATTTCGTGATGCGACCTTTGGTTCTGTTCAGCAATCTAGCTTTCACAAATATTATATGTACGAATTTGGCAATTGGCAGCGGAACGAATATCAACGTGACGAATGTCCAAACGCTCCTGGATCGCCCTATCTTCTGGGATAAGAGCCTGATGGTCTCTGACCTCAGCGTGGTCGAGGATCCTCAACGCACGTTTGATCCCTGCACCGGCCAAGGAACACGGATGGGCGCGTGGACGTTTGGTCGACTGATGTCGGATCTCGCCAACCAACCCGTGACGGGCATTAATCCCAGTGATTTCGCAAGACACTGGCTGCGTTCCTGGCAGACCGAACAGGTCATTAACTTTGATAGCGTTGCCAATCGGAATGGCGAAATTGTGGCTCAGGTCATCAAGGGCTGGGAAGCCGCGAGTGGGGGGGCGGATAAACCACTCGATCTCTCCATCGCACCCTTCCGTTTGCTGGCGATTGTGAACCGAGTCGATTTGCGACTAAACCCCGGTTACGGCGGCGTGGTGGGTGACGATCCGTGCAATCCCTCATGCCTCGGTGGCGAAGGCCGCTTTGTGTTCGGCCTGATCCAAGACGCGTTCAACGGTGGCAATGACCGGCCGCCGGCCTCAGGCTACGGTGGTGGTGGTGGTAACAAATGTGATCCCGCGCAGTTCACCGTTATCTTCGAATACTGCGTGCCGAAACGCACCTGCGGCGCCATTAAAGAGTATGCGCTCGAATGGTATCAGTTGTCACAACTTCAATTTGGTGACCCTTTCAATCTCGCACTCCAACAGATCACCGATCAGTTTGCCGCCCGGGGTGCCGATCCTACACGCAAGCCGAATCAAAGCTCGCTGAATCAACTGCGCTCCAATGAACTCCTCCGTCAGCCGTGGGAATTGCGCGAATGGCGTTTGTTCGGCACCGACTCCGATGCGGGCCAACTGCGCGAAGTCACCGTCAAACAAACACCTGACTTCGATCACAACTTCCAACCCATTATTACGGAATTCTGCCTCGCCAACGTCGGGCAAATCCTTGCGGAAAAACATACGGTGCCGCTGATGTGGCGCAGCCCCGGCAAACCCCAGGTGCCGTTCCTCGGCGGAGTCGCTCCGATGCCGACCCAGAACTTTTTCTGGGACGGCCCGGCCCCGGCCGCGTCGAGCATCCCGAATGAGGTGCGGCACAAGTTCTCGCTGAACACCTGCAACGGTTGTCACGCGGGAGAGACGCGAACCGTATTTACTCACGTCTCGCCCCGTGCGGCCGGACAAAAGGCGGCGCTCAGCGACTTCTTAACTGGCCTGAATATGCCCAAGTTGGATCCAGCGGATAACGTCACGCCGCGTGTATTCGCGGATCTCAAACGGCGAGAAGACGATCTGCTCCGTCTGATCACCGAACCGTGCTTCTTCCAAATCTTCCACGAGCCCGTGGCCTTCACGGACTAATCTCGACCAGCTCATCGCTGTCAAGATCTATCAGGCCCGACCGCCGTTAGCCCGGATATTCGTATCCAGGTTAGGGGGTCGGGCTTTTTCCGGACTTCGTTCCCAGTTGCTTCCTCGTCGGTCGGGCGTTATCCCGGCAGGACGTGAAGATCATCGGTGTCATTCCTGCGCGGTTCGCTTCCACTCGGTTTCCGGGAAAACCGCTTGCTTTAATCGGCGGCGAAACCTTGATCGAGCGGGTCATTCGCCGCTGTCAACTCGCCCCCAGCCTTAGTGAAGTGATTGTTGCCACGGACGACCAGAGAATCGCCGACCGGGCCCACCGTCTCTGCCGCGTCGAGTTCACGCGGGAAGATCATCCCAGCGGCACAGATCGCATCGCGGAAGTCGCCACTCGGGTTTCGGCCGACGCTTATGTCAACATTCAAGGCGACGAGCCCCTCATGGATCCGGCCGTGATTGAGTCGGTTGCGGATTTGTTGGGAACTTTCGTGATGACCACCGCGGCGACACCTCTTCGGGAGCTATCAGAGTACGACAATCCTAACGTAGTAAAGGTCGTCGTCACCGTAAGTGAGCCATGTCAGGCCCTCTATTTTAGTCGGCGCACGATTCCCTTTCTCCGAGTTGAATCCGACCAACCAGCCGCCGCACAACTGGCGGCGTTCCCGTTTTTGAAACACTTGGGTATTTACGGCTACCAGAGGGATACTCTTTTGCAATTTGTGAAGTGGCCGGTTTCATCGCTGGAGAACGCAGAAAAGCTGGAGCAACTCCGAGCGTTGGAACGGGGCATCCGAATGGGTGTCGCTCGGGTGACTCACGACAGCATTGGAGTGGATCGCCCGGAGGATGTGGCCCGGGTTGAAGCCCTGCTTGCGATCGGACGACCGCTGAATGATTGAATGACTCGTCTCACCGTGGGATCGCCTCAGACCTCTGAACCTGAGCGAGAGCAAGGTGGAACAAAATTCTCCGGAGTGGGTGCCGCCCCGGCACCCACGCGCGACGCAGGGAGCGCGTCAAAACCCGGCGCCGTCGCGACGAGCGGCCAGCGAAGGCGTCGGTCGGTCCGAAATTCCCCAACAAAACGGGGCTACGTCCACTAACAGACGCTAGAGTTTTCCGAGGCCTCTCAGTGGATCTTTCAGACCTCAAAAAAGCCGGGGTAAACCAGAAAATAGAGTGGTGAGTTCAAATCCCTTGAAACGGGGTAAATTTGAGGCCTGCGGCGTTCACTGTCCGA
>JAYVTS010000096.1:0-2770 GCA_043788645.1 Verrucomicrobiota bacterium | reverse complement strand
AACCCAGCACGGGTGTCCTCACGGCCGATAACGAAGTGACTTATCCCGACGCCTTCTCCGGCGCCTTTCAAGGTTCAATCCGGTACACGACCCGGCGATCCGGCCTGGAACAAGACGTTATTATTCAAGGGCTTGCTAAACCGGGCGAATTCCCGGGTCCTGAAAAATGGGGAATGGATCCACTGACCACTCGCTTGGAAGTCTGGACCGAATTTTTGGGAGCTACCAAGCCGAAGGTCAGTATCGACGATGGTAAACCCGAAAAACATGCGGTTGAAGCCGCGCCTTTGGATGTGATCCCTCCCGACGTTGACGAGAACAATTACCCCAGACAGGGCTCTGGGAAAAAGCCCGATTTGAACCTGCCATCTGCGGTCTCTCCGCCTCCCGCATCGGACCTGGCGCTGCGGGGAGTCAAGCAAGAGGTATTGGCGAACCACCGGATCGACTTTGGTTTCATGCAAATGATCGACGGAGTCTCCTTTCCAGTCGGGCCAAGTTTCGCGAACCCTAGACGTCGGGTTCAGAAGCAATGGATTGAGGTGAATGGTGGCCGCAGTTTCCTGGCTGAAGCCATCGATTTAGAACAGATCCGAGCGGAATTTACCCCTCAGGATGCGATACCCACCCGGGGTGGCGCCTCCATTCCAAACGCCGCTCAGTCACGGCAGATGGTCCTGAATCAGCTGCCCAAGCGGATGCCGAGTGGGATCCGGGAAACCGTCAATATCCGAGTGGCTCAGCCCGCCGAGATCGCGGCGCTGAACCGACGGCCGGGAATCATCGTAGATTATTCCATGCAGGCTGGAACCACGAATTGTTTGCCGCTTCTGGGCAACCAAACCTACTGGGTCACTGACGCCGTCAACGTGAGTTCGTCGGGGACCGCCTGGATCGAGCCGGGATGCGTCATCAAGTTTGCCAAATACGTGCAGGGCGGGGTGCTTCCCAGCCTTAACATCTACGGGACGTTCTCGTGCCTCGCTTCGACCTACCATCCGGTCGTCCTCACGGCCGTCGATGACCAAACCTTTGGCGAAACGATTCCAGGAAGTAACCCGAACGGACCGGGTTCCTACGTTTACGCGGGATATGCCTTAAATCTCGCCAACGGCATCCACAACGCCAATTGGTTGAACAACTTTCGGGTTCGCAATGCCATTTTTGGAATCGTGTTCAACAGTGACAACGTTAACTGGATCCGAAATAGTCAATTTCAAAAGTGCACGTTTCCGGTCGCGGATTTAACCCAAGGAACCGTCGTTATGGAGAACTGCCTTTTCGATACCGGCGTCAATGCCTACGGATATAACGCCTCTGCTTTCTTCGAAAACTGGATTCCCAGCGTCCTGATCGGGGCGAATGTGACCCTTCACAACTACTCGCAACTGCGGGCATCTGGGTACTACTCCTATTCCAATCTCAACCAATTCTACAATTCGATTCTGACCGACCTGGCCGTTGCCCCGGCTGTCTCCGGAGGGAACAATTATCTCGGCAGCTCTGCTGGAATCTATCAGACGGTCATGGGCGGGAAGTTCTACCTGGCGCCCAACAGCCCGTGGCGCAACGCGGGGCAAACGGCCAATCTCTCCGCGACATTGATCGCCGATCTCCGGCGATCAACGACCTATCCGCCGGTCGTCCTCAACAACTCCATCTCAATCCCATCCACTATCGGCGTCACCGCTCCACGAGATACGGACACTCTCGATGCCGGTTATCATTATCCGAGCGTGGATATCATCCCGGCAAATATCGAGATCTCTGGAGGATCCCTGACCGTGACGAATGGCGCGGTGATGGCGTGTTCTGCTAATTTTGGAATCCGGATGGGAAACAATTCAAAACTCACCATCGAAGGAACACCCAATCGAATGTCCGTGGTGACGTGGCTGCAAGGGGTTCAAGAAGACGTTCAACCGATCAACAACACGGCCGCGGCCATGATCACGGTGACCAATGTTTGGCCAATCCGTCCTCAAATGTCCTTCCGGTTCGTCGAGTTCCCGGGCTTCGGTTGCACCAACGCCGGTAGCCGCGCCTTCTACGCGCCGAGCGCTGCGTTTGATACCCTGTCCTTTTCGGATTGTCTATTCGAAGCCAGTACTGTCACCCTCGATTACAATATCACGTCGGGAAATGTCTTGGCTTCGACCGTTGGATTTACCAACAATGTTTTTGAACGGGCCAATCTGAACATCATTCGAGATGGTTATTCACAACTGACCGCTTCACTGTGGAACAACCTTTTTTACGGCGGGACAGTGAAAATTCAAAGCTCGGCGAATACGGGTCCGAATTGGATCATTAATGACAATGTTTTTTACTATCCAATTGCGTCAATTTCAGGAGCATCTGTTCAGAACGACTACAATGCATTTTTAGGGTTGACGCCACCGGCGACCGGAAGTGGCACCAGTAACATCTCGACCGGGATTGGTTTTTCGTATGGTCCATTGGGAGGGTGGTATGAAAGCAATGCTAACTACGTGAATCAGGGTTCGAGAACAGCAGTCAGTGCCGGGCTGTATCATTACACAACCCAGACGAGCCTGACCAAGGAATTCGGCTCGCGTGTCGATATTGGTTTTCACTATGTTACGACGGACGCCAATGGAAATCCCTTCGACAGCGATGGCGATGGGATTCCCGATTATTTGGAGGATCGGAATGGAAATGGCAATGCTACGAATAGTCCAGATCCAGGAGAAACCGGTTGGAACACATACACAAGTGCTAACGTACTTTCATTTCCAACGGCATTCTC
>JAYVTS010000095.1:0-15872 GCA_043788645.1 Verrucomicrobiota bacterium | reverse complement strand
ATTCTATCCATTTTTACTCAATTGATCCGAACCGATACGGAGATCAATGTATTCGAGGATGGGCTAGCCAGTCGCGATTTTGTCTATATCGACGACGTGGTGGACTACAACGTACGAGCCCTAACCGCACCCCTGACGGGGACCCACGTCCTCAACGTGGGAACCGGGACTCGCCAGAGCATCTTGGAAGTGATTACAGCAATCGCAGGGGTCCTGGAGAAGGAAGCCCACTATCGAATCTCCGGCCAGTTTAGATTGGGCGATATCCGACATGCGGCGGCGGACATCCACCGCCTCAGAACCGTTCTGGGCTCGTCCCACTTCGTGCCTTTCAACGTAGGCGTTCAGCACTTCGTGGAGTGGGCATTGGGACAGGAATTAGACACATCAGCCCGAACTCGCTATCTGAATTCATTGGAAGAAATGAAAACGCTGGGTCTTTTTGAACAAGCCAGGGGATGAGGAAGTTAGGGATGGGACAGAAATAGGTGACCGAACTCGCTGGTTCTTTCGCCGCAACGCAGGCCCTCCCCGCAAGATCGTCGTATTTCATCGAAAGCAGTGTCCACCGCGTGGTGTGAGCGGATCCTTCCATGTCTGTCATTCTTGAATCGGTCAACTGCGG
Organism: Verrucomicrobiota bacterium; assembly: GCA_043788645.1. Taxonomy (GTDB): domain Bacteria; phylum Verrucomicrobiota; class Verrucomicrobiia; order Limisphaerales; family UBA9464; genus CANIZL01. Next base: position 15,247 of record JAYVTS010000095.1, on the reverse strand, counting down.
AGTGTGTGGATCAGATCGATCCACCCCTCTCTTTGAGGCCCGCGACTATCTCTACGGAAATGAAGGCCAATGGCCAGTTGTTCGATGTCTCAACTGCCAGGTCGTCTTCATGAACCCACGGATTGCCCCGACCGAGATTGGTCGGTTTTATCCGAAGACCTATTATACCAACCAAATCGCGACCGAACGACCTAAGACCTGGAAACAGGGGGTTCGGGACGTCGCTCTTCGTCTTTATTTCGGCTATCCGCCACCGAGTCCCCCAGGGACTATCGCCGAAATCGGGGCTCGGATCTTGGGTCCTGTGATTTCCCGTTTGGCATCATTCCGTCGCCATATTCGCTCCGTTCCCCTGGGCAAGGTACTTGACGCGGGATGCGGGAACGGAGTCAATTTATCCACCTACCAGAGGCTTGGCTGGAAAACATTTGGGAATGAGGTCGGTGAAGATTCAGCGTGCCTTGCCAGAGCAGCGGGGCACGAAATCTTCACGGGAGAACTCCGGGATGCAGCCTATCCAACCGCATTCTTCGATGCCATCACCCTGTGGGATGCTTTGGAGCATATCCACAATCCGGCTGAGACCCTGGTGGAGCTTTTTCGGATCTGTCGTCCCGGCGGGTTGCTTTATATCTATGTTCCGAACTACGGCAGCGCCTATGCTCGGATTTTTCGGGACAAATGGTTTATGTTTACCGCGCCGCTTCACTACTACCACTACACCTCAGAAACCTTGTCGGGTCTGCTGGGTCGAGCTGGATTTGAATCAGTGGAAATTCAATACCCGTTGGGCGCTGTCGGGTTACAACCGACTTTGTCCGCTGCGACGCAGGGATCCGCTTGGCTCCATGCCTTGGTCGCTCAGGGTCCCGGAGCGGGGTTGCTTCGAGTGGTGGATCGCTTTCTTCCCCGCGGGCACCTCCTAGCCATTGCTCAGCGACCCAAGGAAGGACGCCGTGACGCGTCGTAAAATCGTCTTTGGAGTCGGCGCCGGAATGGTCAGCACCGCGGTCGATGGCCTGGTAGGATTGTTCAACATTCATTACTACAGCACCTGCTTGGCTGAGACCGTGTCGGGGTTCTGGATGTTGTTAGTAACCATTGGAGGTTTTTTAATACTGGCGCAGTCCTCTATTGTCCCAGTTATTTCCCGGTTCACCGCGCAACAGTGCGGACCAATTGAATCTCGGGCCGCGGGACTTGCCAATGTTCGCCGCCTAGCTCGACAAGCCTTAGCACTCTTGTTGGTTGCAAGCCTGCTCAGTTATTTAGGTTATATCCTGCCTGTCGGGCGCAAATACCACTTGGGCCTCACGGCGCTCATGAGCTGGCTCCTGTACACGGCGGGGCTAGCTTGCGGGCTCGATGCTTCCGCCCGATTTGCCATATTAAACGGTTTGGGAGAAGTCGGTTGGGACAAAGTAACCCGGATTGGCACGAGTTCCGCGGGTGGCGTGCTCACCTGGCTAAGTCTACGTTCAGATTTTGGACTTCTGGGACTGGGCGTGATCTATCTCATACAGGGCATGGTAACCCTGGGCCTCGCAGACCATCTTCTCCGTAAATATCGCAAGCCCGCATCAAGCCATTTTCCGGAGGCAATTTCCTCCCGAAGTTCTGTGAGCGAGACCCATCCCCGATCCACCACCGGGGAAAGTCAAAGTCAAAGTCAACGACGACAATTATTGGTTGAAACCGGTAAAATACTGGGATTAGCACTCTTCGGCTATCTCGTCATGAACTTTGGCACCCTCATCATTGAACGTAATCTAGGCCTTGAAATTGTCTATAAATACGCGTCCCTCCTGCGCGTTGGAATGTTGTTGACCTCGGTCGCTTCGCTAATTCCGCAAATGCTCTATCCCTTTGTCGCTCGGGCATGGACCCTGGGGCAGTTTCGTTCACATCGGCGTTATTTTCTCGGGGGCACCGCGTTGGCAATCGGTACCTATCTGCTTGGAGCAGTGGCCGTTTGGTTTTCGGCACCCGTACTGATTCCGATCTGGCTGGGGCCTGGAAAATACCTGGGTGCAAACGTCCTGGGCTGGATTTTGCTCAGCTGCGGACTGCTGGTCGTCAATGTCGCCATTTCCACTCCCGTGCTCGCCAGCATTGGCAATGCATTCTTTGGAGTATCGATCCTCAATGTCACCCTCGTACTGCCTTTGGTTTGGCTCTTCACCGGATGGTGGGGTATTAGTGGAGCACCGATTGGTATGCTGGTTGGCACGTTAATACCCACCCTCTGGACGGTGTCTCGATCCTGGCAACTCATGCTCCATCACGGACGCCGGGAGGTCCCGGAAGTCCTCGCGCCCCCACCGCATCTCTTGCGTCAATGAAATTCTCGCTTTTGGTTCCTTCCTATAATAGGCCGGAACTCATTCGAGAGACGGTCAATTCAGTACTCGCTATTGCCGATCGCGAGGTAGAGATTTTGGTGTCGGACGATGCTTCACCGAAGAAAGACAGAATCTCCGAGGCCCTGGCCGACTTGGTTTCAGGTGGTCGCATTCGTCTCATTCATCAGCCTCGGAATCTAGGTTGGTCGGAAAATCGCAACGCCCTGGTACGAGAGGCCCGAGGGGAATGGATCATCCTTTTAGGCGACGACGATCGAGTCAAAGCAAACTTTCTGACACGCCTGCGATGGTGGCTCCAAAAATCCCCGGGTGCTGATCTCTACGGTTTCGGCTATGATGTCATTGACGAGGAAGGGCAACGCGTCTTCACCTATGGCTGCCCTCGACTCATGACTTACGGAATCCACTTGGCTTCACCGTGGCCCGAGCTTTTCTATTTCGACGCGGTTCCCATGTGGTCACATCATCCCTTTACCCTGGCCATTCATCGCCGGGTCTTTGCCACGTTGCGGTACAATTCAGCGGCCGGGATCGGTGATGACGTCCTGCTCCTGTGGCAAGCTATTGCCCAAGGATTCGTCTTCACCGTGATCCCGGAAAAACTTTTTGAATGGCGTAACACTTTCCGGGGCCAAGCTTATTCCAATCTATCATCCGACACCGCTCGACTTAAAGATTCGCGCGGCGCGGTCATTACCGAGTTGCTTCGTGATCCCGCCTTAGCCACAAAAGTGCGCAATTTGATCTTCAGCAGGAAATTTCTCCGGCGTTTCCTCCAGGCAACCCCATCGGGTGTAGAGCGAGCCCGCCAGGTTTTGCTCCAGGATGATCGGGTGCTAGCCCGGCAAATTGTCTCTGAAACGTCGTTCCAATACCAGGAAGGCCGTTGGGACAAGATTGGACGCCATCTCCGGGCAGCGCGAGTGATGGGGGCGCGGCATTTTTGGCAACTTCGAGGCTACTTCCGAGATCGTAAACGCTTGGCCAAATCCCGAAAATGAAAGCCCCTACGAGGAAAATAGACCTATGAAGTTTCCCAAGTCGTTTGGTGAATCTCTCCATTTCTTGTTGGGTTTGAGTCTATTGTTTCCGGCATTTTCGTTGCTGACCATTGGTCGCACCACCGGAATTCAACCCACGCTGATTCTGGCGGCGATTTGTGGAGCGTTGCGGTTTTTAACCAGGAGTCGTCGGATTGAACCCAAACTGCTCATTCTTTTGGCGATTTGGTTCGCAGGAATGGTGGCAAGCGTCGCGGGACAGGGTTTTGCCTCCATGCACGTCAACCCAATGATTGTCTATTGCACCAATCTGGCGATCATTGGCTTTTTTGCGATTAATCCGGGTGACTCGAACTTGAACAACTTTAACGATACACTCAAGACCGGCTTTATTTCGGGTGCTTTGATCTCTGCGATTTATGCCGCCTATCAGCAAATTGCGAATATTCAAGGGCTCCCATTTAGCATTCCAGCACTCAACAATCCATCGTACGCACTCTATAGTGATGTGGAATTCATCCGGAATTTTAGATCTTATGCCTTTTGTCCGGAACCCTCCGTCTTGGCGGCACTCCTGATTTCGTCCCTCTGTTTGATCATGTCTCGACTGGTGTATGGAATTGGCTCCATTCCTGGAAACGTTGGAATGATCATCGTCATGCTCTTTGGATTGCTCGCGTCCGGATCGTTTTCATTGGTTATTTCACTGCCGTTGGCGCTGGCAGCAGTCTTTTTTGGGCATCTTTCTAACTTTAGACGCTGGAGTAGACACTTGGCAATTGTCGCTTCGTTTATCGCTATTAGTTCGCTGATTATCCTAGTTTGGCAGCCCGCACAGGATCAATTCCTAAAGGTTTGGGATCGGGCTTCGGAGAGCGTGGATGATGATTCACTCATCATTCGGGTAGGGGCGATGATCGGAGCGTTGGAAATGTTTAAAGAATATCCGATTTTTGGAGCCGGGGTGATTCCCAAACCCGACGAATTTGTGCAGTTCTTGCCGGTCGAGTCGCTGGCGACGGAGGTCGCGAGAGGTGTCGGATCGGTCGGACTCGGAATCCTCATGGGACATGGCTTGGTGGGTACGCTCTGTTATTTGGTGCTCATGGGTTGGGCACTAAAACGATCCAGACAGGACCCCGAAATTAACGGGGCATTGATCGGAATTATTGTTCCCATGAATATCCAAGTAGGATATGAGACCATCTACGCTCTCTGGGTCATTATTGGACTCTCTTTTAGTTTATCCAAAGTTAAAAAAAAGGAGGGGGTTCGCCCAATGCGAACTCCGACTCCCGACACCGTTCGATCAAAACGGACTCCTTCACTGGGCAGCCAAGTTTAAAGGGACGGTAGAGGGATCCCCAGCCAGCGAGTCATGAAGACCAACCTGCTCCGTCAATTTCGGACACTGATTGGCCGACCCATGTCCCGAATTTTGGCATCGCCTGGGTTTCGCTCGATACGCCTTCGGCCGTAAGATTCAGGAGCGAATCATTCGCCTCATGCACGATCTCGAAGTCCATGACGATTGTATCCATTTTAACGGGTACAAGCCCTGTCGACCTCATAAAGAATCGGGAACTCATTGCCGGAACTGTTCCAGCTATCAACCGGTTCAATTCCGGATCTTAATCCTTAAGGTAGGTCTTGCGGGTGAGGTCTTACGATGTACTCCGTTGCTTCGAAAGCTTCGACAAGAGTATCCTAGGGCAGAGATAACTTGGGTGACGGCGTTTCCGGATTTTGTCCCGAAACGATGGGTCGACCGCTTGCTCAAGCATTCTTGGGAGACCGCTCTTCGCCTCCAGTGGGAAGAATTTGACTTGTTGCTCAGTTTGGACAAGGATTTTGAAGTTTGCGCCTTGGCGGGTTTGATTCGGGCCAAACAGAAACGCGGATTTGGGCTCAATGCCACGGGGCGTATTGTCCCGTTGGAGACGTGCGCAATCCACAAATGGTCCACGGGCATTTGGGATGATTTAATGCGCCGCAATGTCACCCACTACCCACAGGAGATCTTTGAACTGTGTGGATTTAATTGGACGGGAGAAACCTATATTTTGGAAGACCTCGCCCCCAGAACGCGAATCAAGGATCGACGGCGATTGGTTGGGCTCAATACGGGGAGCAGCAATGTTTGGACTACCCGCCTGTGGCCGGAGGAGTGCTGGGAGGATCTGGCCAAGCAATTGCTTGGTTTAAATTATGAAGTCGTCTTTTTGGGTGGTTCCTTGGAAGATGCCAAGAATCAACGGTTGGCGCAGGCCACGGGAGGCGGATATCGGGGAGTGGTGCCTTATTCGGAATTCTTCGGACAGGTTTCTGAGACCGATCTGATCGTGACCTCGGTCACGATGGCGTTGCATGTGGCCATCGCTCTCAAGAAGCCCGTCGTGCTTTTTAATAATATTTTTAATCGTCATGAGTTTCATTTGTACGGGCGGGGTGAAGTGCTCGAACCAGGACTGCCTTGCCAGGGCTGTTATAAACCTCGCTTCGACGACCAATGCCCGGTCGAAAACTGCATGCGCCTGATCACCCCAGCTCGGGTATTGGAAAGTGCGTTGCGATGGATGGCGGAACCGAGTTCCTGATCGCATGACGATCAGAATTCTCTCTCCCTATTTTCCGTTTCCCCCGGACGAGGGAAATTTCCTAACTGTATTTGACCAGATTTGTACGCTCGCTGAGCGAAACACGGTGGAAGTCATTTCCTGGCTCAATACCCAACCAGAGATACAGGAACGACAGCAACGGACTTCGATGATTCGTTTTCCCAGAAATGTGCACGTTCGTCACCTGGCCACCGCAACCGCAGCCCGGCTTCCTCCCCGCCTTCGCGAGTCGAAGAGGTTGGTCATGGGCTTGCTTCAAAGGATGCCCTCGGCGGAGACTCTCTACTATCCGACCTGGGTTCAGCAGCAACTACAGGCCCTTCCAGCGTCCGAATTGGAAATTTATCACCATACGGTGGCGCACCCGATTTTACGTAATCCTGCGCGAGCGGGGACCCGTCGGATTTGCATGGTTCATGATTTAAATTCTGCATTATACGAACAGCGGGCGATGGCGGCGAAAGGCGGACGGCGTTGGTTTTTCAATCATAACGCTCGAAGGTTGCGACGTCACGAATGGGAATTGCGAAGTCTGGTAGATGAATTGTGGTTTGTAACCCCGGTTGAGTTGAATCATTTCCGCAGTTTTCCTGGATCCGCTGGGCTGCGACTCACTTCTCCGACTTTCAATTTGGAATGGAGCCGCCAGCGGCGAAGTGATTTCGATTTGAAACAAACCTCGAAGGTCCCGCCGGTTTTTGGTTTGATTGGAGATTTGCGTCACGTCCCAAATCTTAAAAGCTTGGAATTTCTGGTGAATGAAGTCTGCCCCCTTTTGCTAAAGTCCGGATTTGGCGGTATTATTCGAGTCGTAGGCAAGGGTTGCCCGCCCGGGATCATCGCTCAGGCTCGCGGATTTCCGTTTCTACGGGTCGAAGGATTTGTCCCCGATTTGTCGGAATTCTACCATTCACTTTCGCTCATGTTAGTCCCCCATGTCAGTGGCACGGGTGTCCGAATGAAATTGCTCGAATCATTGGCCTGTGGGGTGCCCGTTCTCGCCCATCGTGAAGCCGTGGCCCGGATTCACCCGGAATTGCAGGCGAGTCCGCTCCTCGTCATCGAGGATTCCCCTGGAACCTGGGCCTCGATCCTGGGGACCGAGCGTCCCGGTAGCCGCCGTGGACAATCGATCGGCTCACCGATTCCCACCGCGCTTGATGGGCGCCAAATGTATGCGTTCGTTCAAGACTATCGGGCCAAGAGTATCGGGCAGGCGAAATCCCTGGGTGACGTTTGAATTCACTTCACCGACTTCGCCTTCGTTCGATGAAATCATTCTCGAAAAGCGGTTCGAGTGAAGCGCCTAGAGAGTGCCTCCTCCCGGCCTCGCTACATGTCGTTGGATCCTTCTGTGAGTCGTTGGGCGGTTTGCCGGGCGCGGCACTCAGCATTGCGGCGGGACTTCATCAGGCCGGAGCTTTATCTGAACTAGCGGGAACGAGTGCGCCGGGCGAACGACTCAGTTATTTGGAGCGGGATTTCCAAGCGCTCCCACGACACCTCTATGCGCGTTCTTTTCCCCGGCGATTCGCAAATTCCGCAGCGCTCGTTCGATGGTTGCGGGATCATGTTCGTCGATTTGGAGTCGTCGATATTCATGGTGTCTGGGCATTTCCAAGCTGGCACGCAGCAAGAATTTGCCATCAGCAAGGAGTTCGTTTTGTCGTCCATCCACACGGCGCACTCGATCCTTTTGATCTAAGAAAAAAATCCCTCATCAAACGCCTCTTGGGCCCGGTTTTCATACGGCCGATGCTTGCCCGATCGGAAGCGACCCTGCTCACCGCACCGTTGGAGGCCGAGCGACTCGTCACCTTCGGTGCCGTTACGAAAAAAGTGATCGTCCCACTACCGGTCATCCTCCCGGACCAAAGAGGTGATCGTTTGGCTTTTCGACAAAAAAAGGGTATTCCATCCGATGCTCAAGTGGTTCTTTTCCTCTCCCGAATCGACTATAAGAAGGGTTTAAATTTTCTTATTCCAGCCCTCGGCCGTCTAAAACACGAATTTCCGCGCCTCTGGTTTGTCCTGGCTGGCTGCGGTGGAACCGAGTTCGTTAGTAAAGTCCACGGGTGGCTAATGAGTTATGGCGTTCGTCGGTTCACCAGCGAGATCGGTTTTGTGTCCGGGGCGGATAAATGGGACGCATTTGCGGGTGCGGATATTTTTGCGTTGCCTTCGCTCAATGAGAACTTCGGTATTGCCAATATTGAAGCCATGCACGCGAGTTTGCCGGTCTTGATCTCGGATCAAGTCTATCTCCATCCGTCTATTTCAGCGGCGAAAGCGGGTGTGATCTGTCAAACCAACAGTGCTTCGGTGGAGGCAAAATTGCGGCAATTGTTGGATGGAACCTTTGATCTTCCAGCTTTGGGCCGTGCCGGGATCGAGTTGGTCCGACGAAACTACCGGGTGGAAGCCGCTACCGAGGCGTTGTTGAAAACCTATCGAGAAATCGTAAAGGTTAAACCCTAGGGTTCGGCGGAACATTAACTCAGGCGACTTAGATATTGTCCGTGAAAAGTTACGATTCCAATTCCTCTGATGGGCCGCCGTTAGAAGTCCGTTTGGATCGCTTCAACAAAAAAGTCGGTTTGGATCGAGGAAAACCGTTTTGGTATGAAGCCATTTGGTATTTGGTTAAATGCGCTTTTTTTCTTAGTCCATTGCCGTGGCCGATGGCGTTCAAGCGTTGGCTACTAATCTGTTTTGGGGCCCAGATTGGCTGCAAATTGTTTCTCCGCCCGAGGGTCAATTTTCACATGCCTTGGAAACTGATTATCGGCGATCACTGCTGGATCGGCGAGGGTTGCGAGTTTTTGAACTTCGAACCGATTACTCTGCAGGATCATGTCGCCCTCGGTCATCGCGTCTACCTGGCGGCCGGCAATCATGATTTTACCGACCACACCATGTCCTACCGCAATGCTCCGATCACGATTGAGCGGGGTACCTGGATCGCCTCCTGTGCGTTTATTGGTCCGGGCATTACGGTGGGACAGCATTGTTTCGTCGCCGCGGGGAGTGTCCTCACTCGTTCGGTACCGCCTTGGAGCGTCGTCAGGGGGAATCCGGCTCAAGTGATAAAAAAACGCGTCCTCAAAAGATGAAATAAAGTCGGCATCATGACAAAAACAATTTTGATTACGGGTTCCAGCGGGTTGATTGGCAGCGAGGTGGCCAGGCATTTTGGCCAACTGGGTTGGCAGATTCACGGCGCAGACAATAATATGAGGGCCGACTTTTTTGGACCTCAGGGTGACACGCGCTGGAATCTCAACCGTTTGCGTGAAGAGTTGCCACGGTTCGAGCATCATGAGATCGACATTCGGAATCGGTCCGCCGTGCTGGAATTGCTGGAAAGGTTACGGCCTTCGGCAGTGGTCCACACGGCCGCTCAACCAAGCCATGATTTGGCGGCCTCTCGACCGTTCGATGATTTTGATGTGAATGCGGTCGGATCCTTGAATCTGGTGGAGGCCTGTCGACGTTCTTGTCCCGAGGCACCCTTTGTCCATATGTCCAGCAACAAGGTCTATGGCGATGCGCCGAACGAGTTGAGGTTGGTCGAGAAGGATCTCCGGTGGGACTATGCCGACGCGGAGTATGTAAACGGAATACCGGAGACGTTTCGCATAGATCGTTGTAAGCATTCGCTTTTTGGTGCGTCTAAGGTAGCGGCGGACGTTCTGGTTCAGGAATATGGTCGCTATTTTGGAATTCCGACCTGTTGTCTTCGCGGAGGATGTTTGACCGGGCCTAACCATTCGGGAGTGGAGCTTCACGGCTTCTTGAGCTATTTGATCAAATGCAATTTAGACGGAAAACTCTACCGGATTTTCGGCTATAAGGGCAAGCAGGTCCGTGACAATATCCATTCCCTGGATGTGGCTCGATTTATTGAAGGGTTTATTGAATGTCCGCGGGTCGGCGAGGTTTATAATTTGGGCGGAGGTCGGGCGAATTCGACCTCTATTTTGGAAGCGTTTGCATTAATTGAATCCATCTCGGGCAAGCGGATGAACTTTGAGTATTTGGAGAAAAATCGAGAGGGTGATCACCTGTGTTACATCTCTGACCTAAGCAAGACCCGGGATCATTTTCCGAAATGGGAAATCAGCAAAAACCTCCGAGATACGTTTGTTGAAATTCATCAAACGTGGGTTCTTCGACAGGAGAACCGGGGCACCGAAAACTGAGGAAACGCATTTCCGGCTCTTCCGTAGAATATGTGGGTGATTTTTGATCTTGGATGCTTTGAACTGGAGCGAATTTCGCCGTTGTGGCGATGGGGATCATCCGAGCAGTCGAAGAGTTAGAGGACTTCGACCGCCCATCGGCGCGAGCCGGGCTCAGAGCCCGCCGGTGGGCTTGTTTACCTGGCCGCTGAGAACCCCCAAAAGTAGGGGAAACAAATGGAATTGAATTCCGCGAATAAATAAAGGCGGGGGCGTCCGGTTTCGTGGACAGTGAGGTTGATCAAAACATTCAAGCCCTTACTGTGGCTTCTAATGCCCTAACAAACTGACCACGTCGCCGGAATCTGTTCCTTCGTGCGGAGCGGATCCTCGCTCGTCCGTCGGTTTCGGTAGGGTCCCTGCGATACGAGCGTCCGGCAAACCCAATGCATTTTGGTAAAGGTACCAATGCAATCGCTCGCCGAGCATTTGTTTCAAAGTTCTGAAATTTTTAGGCTGCCATGGCCGAGCGAAGTATAGCAGGCTTTTGACTAGGGATGTGATGCTACGGCTATGTCAAATCGCGAAGACCCCCAACCCAACGCCACGAACCAGGACGCTTGGTTTACCACGACCCACTGGACGGTCGTTCTTAATGCCAAAGACCCGAAATCTCCCGTCGCCGCAGACGCCCTGGAGCAGCTATGTCGCACCTACTGGTACCCGCTCTACTTCTACGCGCGGCGCTCAGGTTTGAACAAGGAGTCTGCGGAGGATAGCACTCAAGGTTTTTTTGCAAGGATTTTGGAGAAGAATTTTTTAAGCCAAGTGCAGCGGGAGAAGGGAAAGTTCAGGAGTTTTCTCCTGGCTTCACTCAAGCATTTCCTGGCGGATGAGCGGGAGAAGGCCAAAGCCGTAAAGCGAGGGGGAGACCGGGAAATCCTTTCGTTGGACGCGTTAGCCGCTGAGGAGCGGTACGCGCGGGAGCCTGTGGACACGCGCGATCCTGGAAAACTCTTCGAGCGGCAGTGGGCGCTGACGCTGTTGGACCGAGCCCGCGAGCGCTTGAAAGCGGAGTATGTCGCGAAAGGAAAGGCCGAATTGTTCGAACACCTTCAGCTGTTTGAGTCGGGAGCCAAGGAAAGTCCGGCCTACGGGGAGGTAGCGCCCCGGGTCGGATTGAGCGAGGGCGGCCTCAGAAGCGCCGTCTTTGCCTTCCGAAAGCAATATGGGGAGTTGGTCCGTAACGCAGTCGCCCATACGGTGGCAGACCCGGCGCAGGTCGATGAAGAGATTCAGTACCTTATCCGGGTGGTGAAAGGATAAGGCGTATTCAGGGGGCAAAACGGGCTGAGCACGAGCTGGCTGTCCCGTGTTTTCATTCTCGCGTTAATTTACTCAAACGTTTTGCCGGAAGTCCCTTTGTAGAAGGTAGCTGGGGTGGTCCTCAGTTGGAGCCGCTGACCAAACCAAGTCTTTCCGGCCGGCAATTGGATGAGCCGTTAAGGTTGAAAGGTTAACCGATGTCAGGTGATCGAAAATGTCGAATCTGTAAAACGCCGCTTCCCGCGGAACAACCCGACGGACCTTGCCCGTCTTGCGCCTTGGTCGATGCCTTGGCCTTGTCGAGTCAGGCCGTATGGCTTGATGAGTCCTCGAGCCAACGGATCGGGCCTTACCAACTGATCGGAACAATTGGCGAAGGCGGTTACGGCACTGTTTATCGAGCCGAGCAGGTTGAGCCCATCCGCCGAACAGTGGCGCTGAAACTCATCAAGCTGGGGATGAACACGCGCCAAGTCATCGCCCGCTTCGAGGCTGAGCGTCAGGCGCTGGCGCTGATGGATCATCCGAACATCGCCCGGGTTTTTGACGCCGGGACAACCGAAACCGGCCGCCCTTATTTCGTCATGGAGTTGGTTGAGGGGATCAAAATTACCGACTACTGCAGTCAGGAACAATTAGCCACCCGCGACCGCCTTAATCTTTTCATCCAAGTTTGCCGGGCCATTCAGCACGCGCATCAAAAGGGAATCGTTCATCGCGACCTGAAGCCCTCCAATATTCTCGTGGCAGTGGTCGACGGTAAGCCGACACCCAAGGTCATAGACTTCGGAATCGCCAAGGCGATCCAAGGTCGGCTTTCCGAAGAAACCCAATTGACGGCGGAGAATCAGTTTTTGGGCACGCCCGCCTATATGAGTCCGGAGCAAGCGGCGCTGGGAGAATTGGACGTCGATACTCGCAGCGACATCTACGCCCTGGGCGTTCTGCTCTACGAATTGCTGACCGGCCGCACTCCTTTCGAAAAACACGAGCTTAGAAGGGCTGGCCTGGATGAAATGCGCCGGGTTATTCGGGAGGAGAATCCCCCCAAGCCGTCGACCAAACTGGGAAATTTAACGCCGCCAGAATTGGCCGCTACCGCGCTCCTGCACCGAGCCGGACCTCCGCAATTCCTCAGCGGGATCCGAGGCGACCTCGATTGGATTGTCATGAAGTGCCTCGAGAAAGACCGCACGCGCCGCTACGACACGGCCAGTGGGTTGGGGCGGGACGTCGAATTCTTTCTCAACGATGAACCCGTAACCGCTGCGGCACCGAGTGCGGGCTATCGCGCCCGGAAATTTGTTCGACGCCACCGCCTCGGACTGGGAGTCGCGTTGGGACTCTCAATCGTCTTGATCGTCGGAACGGCTGTTAGCACCTGGCAGGCCGTGCGAGCGACCCGGGCGGAACGCGAGGAAGCACGACTCCGAGGAATTGCCGAAGCGGCGGAAAAGACCAGTAAAGCGGACGCCGCCAAGAGCAGCCAAGTGGCTCGTTTTTTGAAAGACATGCTCAACGGAGTCGGCCCGTCGGTAGCTCTTGGGCGTGACACCACCATGCTTCGAGAGATTCTGACGAAAACCGAGAAGCGAGTTGAGACCGACCTCAAAAATCAACCAGACGTCGAAGCCGACCTCCGGAACACGCTCGGAAATGTATACGAAGAGCTGGGCGACTACGAAAAAGCAGGATCACTGATCCGAGGCGGTCTGGCCGTCCGCACAAACCTGTACGGAGCAAAACACCTCTTGGTGGCGGATTCGTTAAACGACCTCGGCGCGGTGTTAGTTGATCAAGGAAAACCAGCGGACGCCGAAGCGCTCTTCCGAAAAGCTTTGGCGATACAAGTGGATCTGCTTGGTCAGGAGGATCCCATCGTCGCGAACAGTTTTAACAATCTCGGCTCGGTTCTTTTGAGTCAGAGTCAGTTGACCAATGCCGCCGAAATGCACCGGAAGGCCCTGGAGATTCGCCGGAAAAAGTATGGCAATGAGCACGCCGATGTCGCCTCATCGTTGCACAACATGGGCAATGTGCTCCTCACCGACGGGAAACTGGCCGAGGCCGAGGCCAACTATCGAGAGGCGGCGGCCATCCGTCGAAAATTGTTGGGAACGCCCCACCCACTCCTTGCTACGACGCTGGGTAATCTTGGCACAGTGCTCTGGTATGAGGGCAAATTGGCCGACGCCGAGGTTGCCTATTTGGAGACCCTGGCGATGCAGCGACTGCTACTCGGTCAGGAACACAAAAATGTCGCCACGTCGATCCACAATCTGGGTTGCCTTCAACTTAGCCAGGGCAAGTTAGGTGAAGCTGACAAATCCCTACGCGAAGCCCTGGCTATGAGGCGAAAAGTGCTTGGGAACGATCATCCAGACGTCGCTGGTACCTTGACCAGCCTCGGTGCCGCCGTTTTGAGCGAAGGCGGCTTTGCCGAGGCCGAGTCGCTACAGCGAGAAGCCCTGGCAATTCAGGAAAAGCGCCTCGGATTAGGACACCAAGACGTGGCTATTTCAAATAACAACTTGGCCGATATTCTCCGTCTCGAAGGTAAATTGAGCGAGGCAGAATCCATACAAAGGGGTGCCGTCTCGATGCTGAAAAGACTTCTTGGCGAAGAACATCAATTGGTAGCGACAGCACTCGACGTCTTAGGCAATGTGTTCAAGGACGCCAACAATCTGCCTGAGGCTGCGAAAATCCAACGCCAAACCCTGGCGATGCGAAAAAAGCTGCTGACCGATGAACACCCCGATGTCGCACAGTCATTGAACAATTTAGCCAGCGTCCTGGATCTCGCGGGGCAATTCGACGAAGCCGAGGCCATGTATCGCCAGGCCTTGGTGCTTCGCCGCAAACTCATCGGTAACGACCACCCCGACGTGGCGGAGACGTTGGAAGGTTTAGCCGTCGTGCTCCAGCAGCGGGCCAAGCTGGGTGAGGCGGAGGAGCTGATGCGAGAGTGCCTGCAAATTTACGGGTCGAAACTACCTGACGATTGGCGCCATTTTGGGGCTCAAGCGCGTTTGGGAGAGGTGTTGTTGGCTGAGGGAAAGACCAACGAAGCCGAGAAACTAATGGTAACGGGAGTTAATGGCTTAAAAATGCGAGCGGATACCATCCCGGCCAATTGCAAAGGGCGACTTAGCACCACGGTTCAGAAAATAGTGCAGCTCTACGAAACCCAGGGGCAATTCGATCGGGCCGCCGAATGGAGAAAACGGCTCTGAATGGTGAACGCAGCCACCGATCATAAACACCCGCAACGTGAAAATAAACTAGTAGCCTTATACCTATTTAATATGAGAATTTACCGAAACTCTCTATCCAGGATGGTTCCAACGCCGCATTTTAGTCGCCTTTCGAGTTTGATCCAAGCGATTTTTGCAATGAGCCTGTCAATTTCAGGGCTCTCAGCGACTGTTACTTGGGTCGGCGGCAGTGGAGATTGGGGCGACGCCGCGCACTGGAATGGGGGAAGCGTGCCGGGACCATTGGATGACGTTGTGATAGGCTCTGCGGCCGGCGAAATCATGGTCACCTTGAGTACCGGCGACAATTCGATAAATAGCTTGTTTTGTCGGGAAACCTTGCAGTTGACGGGAGGTACGCTTCGAGTAACCGGTGCAATCACCACCGAAAAAAAGCTGTTTTTGCAAGGCGGGACGATTAAAGGTGGAACGTTGGAGACGACTGCGGGTGGCGCGCTATTAGTCCAGTCTGGGACGCTTGACGGGATGACCGTGAATGGA
>JAYVTS010000094.1:0-22903 GCA_043788645.1 Verrucomicrobiota bacterium | reverse complement strand
TCCTGCGCCCGCTGGACGAGTAGCGGGTCGATCCGGCGTGGTCTGGCCATGCCGCAACCATGCCAGAGTTAATCTAAATTTGAAAGCGAATTAGAATAAGTCTAAAATTATGAAAAACTACAGAAAACTATGGAGTGCCGTTGTGGCAGGCTTCGCCGCAACCTGTCTCACCGCATCGGCCAGCCTCATTGGTACCACGACCTTCGGCGGACATTGGTACGGTCTCTACGACGGGAGTGTTGCCTGGACCACCGCCAGTGCCAATGCGACCAGCGTTGGTGGCTATCTCGCGGTGTTAACAACGGCAACGGAAAATAGCGCCGTCTACGGGGGACTCATCGGCAACGGTTTTTTCCAACCCGTGCCATCGGTGGGTACCGAGGCTTGGATCGGCGGGTCGACCGCTGATGGCTCGGTATCAACGACCAACCCAAATAATTGGAAGTGGGTCACCGGCGAAGCCTGGACGGCTTTCAACGCGGGTAACTTTGGCGGTGCTGAACCCAATGGCGACTCTTCCGGGTTAGCGATCAACCGGTTTGGAACGGCGCAGTACAACGATGAGGGTGGTCACACCGGGGGCTGGATCGTCGAGAAGAATTCGGTTCCTGATTCTGGTTCTTCCGTGTTGCTGCTGGGCGTGGGCTTAGGGCTCCTCGGAGCCTGTCGCAGCAAGTTCCTCAAGTAATCACACTTCAGGCGTCTCATCTCGCCCGCACCGGGCGAAGAACAAGTCGAAAGCCTCCCGGAAGGGAGGCTTTTGCAATTTCCCACCATCGGGGCTTATCCGCGGAGTAGAGTAGGCGAGACCGGGTATCTGAGGTTGCTCCGAACCGGTGGCGAGAGAATTGAAAAGCTTTGCTAGCATGAAGCCCTCAAATCCCGGCCAAACGTTCCGTCAGTTAGGCATCCTCAATCGGTAATACCGAAGAATGCCAGAGGGAGTATTCGTCACCACAAAATTCCCTCCAATCGTCGCCGAAGGAGTGGCGGCAGGCGTCCAGATCACGGGTGGGACTAGACTTACCGTATCCTGGATGAG
This sequence comes from Verrucomicrobiota bacterium, assembly GCA_043788645.1. Lineage (GTDB taxonomy): Bacteria > Verrucomicrobiota > Verrucomicrobiia > Limisphaerales > UBA9464 > CANIZL01. The sequence goes on along the minus strand of JAYVTS010000094.1, from coordinate 21,861 downwards.
GCTGGGTTTCAGTCTGATCCGCCGCTTCAGAGAGCGTATGGACTCAAAGGAGAGACGCCTGTGGTTGTTACCTCGGGCCAATGTCAATGTCAAAGTATAAATGTTATAAGTGCGGTGAACGCACGCGGTGAGTTCTGGGCTGCGACCTATAATGGAAAACTGAATGTGGAATCCTTCGAGCTATTCCTTAAGGACTTTATTAAAAACCGCGGAAAGGAAAAGATTTTCCTGATCATGGACGGACACCCAGCGCACAAAGCCAAGACAGTCCAGAAATATGTCGCAAGTTTGGTCGGCCAGCTTGAGGTGCATTCTCTTCCGGCCTATTCGCCGGACTTGAATTCAGACGAATTCATCTGGAGTTATATGAAAGGCAGTGGCGTGTCTAAGAGGCCCTTGAAGAAGAACGAGGCACTGAGGACTCGCGTTGAGGAAGATCTCAGGAAAATACTTCCTGAGCCGCTCCACTCACCGTCGCGTGGCCAGAACTATATTCGGGATAGGGCGGCGTTACGATCAGCGGAGTCCAGTCCGCCTGCGGCGCCGTGTCCGGGTTGCCATCAAGATCGGCTTGGCGAATGGCCGTAATTGGCCGCCAATACTCGAAGAGATACTTGGCATCCCAGCACGAAATGGCGCCATCCGCCATCGCCAGGTTCAGCAAAGCAAACAGCCTCGCATTGGCCGATAAGGACGCATGTTGTCGCGCGGCCGCGTCGGCTGCCGCTCGGTTCCAAAATGTGAGGGCCGTCCCCGCCCAGAATCTAGCGGAGGCAGTTTGGTCCAGAGTTCGCGTTACGCTATTCGTGTCAGCGATGGCCTTTACTTCGTTGAAGTCGGCGGTGTACTTCGCACTGGTCAATTCGGGGGGGGCCGGGAGGCCGAAAAAAGGAAGGATTGGGAATCACCCAGGGCAGCGTGTGGGCCAGAGAAGGCGCCAGGCCATTGGCGTTGGCGGGAGGCGTTGGCCGCCATTTTCCGGGGGTCTGACTCCCTTGATACGTCGAGGTTGGATCGAATCCATCCGTTTTGCGCCACGCCAGAATTTCATTCGCGACCTGCTCGCCCCAGGCGCGGCCCTCGGCGATGGAGGCAACGGTCTCGGTGGCGGTATCCGCGGCAATCCCGGCCAGCGAATTAGTGAGTGCCACGACAAAGGTGTTGCTCTGCGCAGGAAAGACGCCAACCAGCGCGGTAAAAGCCGCCTGCACGGCTGCGGCTCGGCGAGAGGCATCCGCTGGCCCCGCTGGTTTGACATGAATCGGAGCATAGCGGCGCTCAATGCCATTGACCGCATCGAAGACTGAACCCTCGACGATCGCTGCCAGACGAAACTGGGTGGCTCCGGGAAGCACGGGCGCAGTGTTCACCGCCGTTCTAAGCACCTTATTCCAATCGAGCACGTCGTCAGCATGCGATAGCAAACAGGTGGCGAGGAACAGCGTCGCGGCCAAGCGGCGAGGGATTGCTTTTGCATTGAACACGCCGAGAGCAACGATGTAGGCAAACGGCGCCCTAAACGCAGCGGTGGCCTGCCCGATTTTCATCAGAAATTGTTTCATCCCGCTCTACACGGGCTAGCAGGGCTAAAGTTAACGGGAAAAATGGCGCCCTTGATAGAATTCTGATCCGCTACCGGCATCTCGTCTTTGTCGATATTGTCGGTTAACTTTCAGCTCGTCGCTGCGTGATGAGCCTCATGCAGCAATTTCTTGAGGAAACGGGCACATCAATGAATGAACCAAACCAGGAATCAATTCCCACGCGACATAGTTTGTTGAACCGCCTCAAAGATTGGGACGATGACGCAAGCTGGCGCGAGTTTTTCGAGACGTATTGGGAGTTGATCTACAACGTCGCCCGCAAGGCCGGACTCACCGACTCGGAGGCGCAGGAGGCGGTGCAAGAAACCATCATTGGCGTGGCGAAAAGGATCGGCGAGTTTGAGGTGAACCGGGAGCGCGGCTCATTCAAAGCTTGGTTGTTGCAACAGTCGCGCTGGCGAATCGCGGATCAATTTCGGAAGCGAAGTCAATGGCGAGGCTTGCCGGGCGCTTCGCCAGCGCAGCCGCCCGATGACACGGGCACGGCCCCGGTCAATCGAATTCCGGACCCAGCATCGATAGCACTGGACAGCGCTTGGGACGACGAGTGGAACCGGCACCTGATGCATCTGGCGATGGAAAAGGTGAAAACTCAGGTCAGCACGAAGCAGCTTCAAATGTTCGATCTGCACACACTGCAAGGATTGTCCGTAAGCGAAGCCGCACGCACGCTGGGCGTAAACGTCGCGTCGATCTATATGGCCAAGTCCCGCGTTGGACGTCTCCTGAAAACCGAGGTGCGGCGGTTAAAAAAGGATTCGGAAGAACGGCCGACGGGAGGAGCTTAGTAAAAGGGACAGGCGATCATCAAAAAATTTCGCGTCATAATAAAACATGATAGTTAGATTGACAATTAGCCTTTAAAAACACGCCTGTCCCTTGTTTCCACGATCGTGGAGAAGGTCTTTGATCAGCTCAAAAACAAGTTGGGAGAACAGCAGGCCTGGGCGAGCACCGAGACGGCCAAAGCCGCCCAGGCGGAATTCATCTGTCTGCTCCACAACCTGCTCCTGGTCGTGGAAGCACGACTCCACGCGGAGGGAATTTAGAATACGGCGGAGGCCGTCCGGAAAGCCGATACGACGCTCAAAGCCCAGGCCCTGGCGGCCGCGTTTGGGCGGGTCGTCCCCCATCACGTGGCCGCGTTCCAGCGGCTCACCCAGCGCTCAGTAAAATTACTCCGGTGGCACCGGTCCAGCCCGTTGGATCGTCTCTCCTGGGAGGCCGCCACGCCACGCCTACGCGGCATCTATGCCACTCTTTAGCCGGGCAATTTTAGAGACCGTTCTGACAGCTTTGATACATTTTGACTGTCTATTTTTTGTTACAAATTGTTTTTCCCCGCACCGAATGGAATCGCCCCAATTGGATCTTCCCCCAATCCCACTAAGGACCTCGTGGGGTACAGACGTCGGTGAGAATCGCTTTGCCGAGCGCCAGTTTCAGAATGACTTGGCGCACCTCAGGACCTGACAAAGATAGCACCTGCGGTCCAGCCCCGAGGGATACGGGCTCAAGGCGAGACACCAAACGACCATCCGCCTGAAACGTCTCGACCGAGACTGTCGCTCCGTCCGTCTCGGCCACGAGCCGCAGTTGTACCGCCGATTGTCCAGCGTGGAAGATAAACTCCTGTTCTCGCGCGAGCTCGATCCCGGTTTCACCCGCTACAAGTCGGAGCGGCGGTGGCCTGAGCGGAGCCCCGTTGCGAAACGTGAGCGTGAGGTCGGACAACTCGATGGGGTTGGTTATCGGCGACGGCGCCAACTCCAACACCTCACGGCAATGCGCCAGCCGAACCCACGGTTCACAGCAAACTTCCAACAACACCGTCCGGTCGTTCGGCGAGACAATCCGAACGTACGAGATCGCGAAACCCGCTCCGTCCAACGTCACGGTTTGGGGCGTGGTTGGGATACCGGATACGCGGGAACGGGACAACTCCCGTCGAGCGGCGTTGTAAGCAATGCAATCGACCAACCCGGATTGTTCGAAGAGCGAAATCGTCATCCGGGAGCAAGGCCGCTCGGGGACAAGTTCGACGGTGTGTTGGACGTGATACCCAACATAAGCAGAGAAGCTCAACTCGGTGCCGATCCGAGTATCTCCCAGTGGCCGCCCCTCGGCGTCGGAGGCGGTGAACGTGATTCCCTCCAGCGTCGTAGGGTTGGGTTGTGATCCCGGTGGCAGTTCCGACATCCGAAGACAAACCCCAGCCCCGGCCGGAGCGGGAGTCGAACGGGGCGCTCGCGGACAACACACCCGGAGGAGCAGCGCCGGCTTCAACGAGGAGCGAACGCGCACCCGAGTCAGCGGCCGGCCGATGCCGCGGAACACCATGTTCGTGATTCCCGCGATGGACGGGGCGGGCAAATTTATTACCCGCGGTGCCGCGTCCGGGATTTCAAACACCTCGAAACTCAACGCCTCGGAGCGCCACACCTCCAACGTGACTTCGCCACACGGCACGAGGAGATCCACCTCGAGTCGGCCGAGGATTCGCAAGCCGGAGAGCTCGCCGTCACGGGCGATCTCCTGGTTCAGCAACGGGCGTTCGGCGAGATCGAACGATTCGAAGCGCAGATCCGTTCCCGCTGGTTCCCACGGATTCTCCACTCGCCCCAGCGGTAGACCGACCAAGGCGAAGCAATCGGCGGTTGGCGGAACGAGGCGACCGAACAAGGCAGCCTCGCTCAAGCTGGTACGCCATCGATATCCCAAACCGTTCGCCGTCCGTTCCGCCATCACGGTCGACCACGGGCCTGTGAGCGAGTTGGCCGTACTCAAGAACCAGGGCGGGTCGGTGACGGGCCATTGCAATACCACCTCTTCTCCGTCGTGCTGAATTTGCAACGCGGGCGGTGACGGTTGGGTTCGCACAGCGAATTTGGACTCGCTGTCGAACGTTCCGTCGCTCTGCAAATCCGTCCGCACAATCAATTCGTCCCCCTGGATTTCCAGCACGGCGGTGGCCCCGAGAGGCAGGGGCGGGAATGGAACGTCGCCGGTTGTAACCGTCTGATTTGTTCCGGGGGTCGCTCCGGCCAGCGTCCATTTGAGAAGCGGCGTTTGGATCACACCGGTTTCGTTTTTGAGCGCGATACGCCGGCCGACTCGATCCACTCGCAAAGCAACCACTTGGCCCGTGGGCATGGACAGACCGCTGAATTGGTAGATCAGCTGTTCGCCCGTCGCCGAGGTGAAGACCACTTGGGGACGAACTTCGCCAACCCCTTTCTGCGACCGCAGGGTGAAGCGCGAATAACCGCTGTTCTCCCAGGTGCCGAAAAAACTCGCTTCACCCATCTCGGCCCCGGAGTGCAGTTCCACGACGTCGACCGAGCCCGGAGTCGTTCGGAGCATTTGCAAATTCAACGCCACGCCGCCTCCGGTCAGGACGAGCCCGTAGTTTGTACCGAGGACGTCGAAGCTGACGGTGAGGTCGGGCCGCCGACTCGGAAGCAGCAACGGGGGAGTGAACCGCCCGTAGACCGGCATCGCGGGCACGGGGACGGCGAGGGCTCCAGGCAGCGTGTCGACCCTTTCTCCGTTCCTCCAACCCCACTCGCCTTCCGAGCTGCTGATGCGGATATCGGCAGCCCCGAGGCCAGAGAGCAGGAACCGGGCGGCACCACCCAAGACGTCCAACGGACTGGTGAACGAATGTTGGGAAAGCCAGATCGACAGCGGGAATCGCCAAATCCCCGTGCCGCTCCAGACGTCGCCCGGTGCGAATTCGTAGCGATAGCTGTTCGCCGCCAGATCAATATCGAGCTGTCGTTCGGCGTTCCCCGGATTGTTGCTGTCGTAGACCAGCACCCGGACCAAATTCGGATCGGCCTCAGTCTTGATCGCGTACGGTGTGAGGCTGTGAGCGGAGGAAAAATCCTTGGCGATCACCACCACGCTCCCGAGCAATCCCTGAGGATCGTTCCGCCGTTCGCGCAAATAACGCCCGATGCTGCGGGGTTGGCCGCCTCGGATGGATCCGGTGCCAAGGCTCGAAAGAAAGGTGGTATCCGTGCCATCAATCAGGGCCGAGATGAATTCCCACGACAGAATCACGCCGTGGTTCACTCGTATTTGCGACCACAGATTACCGGGACCAATGCCGTCGCAGGAGCCGACGTCGAAGCCGAAGACTTCACACGCAATGACACTCCGAGAGGAGTACCGCGCCGGTTTGGGCGGATGCAGGAGACCATCGGCGAGCGAGCCCAATCCGCCAAAGCCCGCACCGAAACGCACGCCCGGTTCGTACCGGAGCGGATCCAATCGACCGAGCGCCAAGGCTTGAGCTGTAGCGTTGAAACCACTGCAAGCACCGATGCCCGCGGCGACATCCATCACGCCGTTGTAAATGGGTTCGTAAACGAGAGCGTACAACGGATCGGGAACATCGCAGGCACAACCCCAGTGCAGTTCCTTTCCGAACAGCGCCTCAAATTCCAAATTGTCGTACCCCGGCAAACCCACGGTACCGGCCGCTTCCCGGGCAGGGACATCGCCTTCGTTCATGAACGAAAATCCATGCACCCACGGAAACGGAGGCGGCAGTTCCACCAAGCGGCCTGGCAATTCCTGCCACGCGCGATACCCGGGACGTTCCCAGCCGTCGTGCAGAAACAGGCGCCAAAGTTTTTCCAGGAAGAACAAATCGCGACCCAGATTCGTCACGGGCAGTTCCGGCATTTCCAGTTCGGCTGAACGGCCATCGGACGCGACGCTTACGACGGTGAGTTCACGGTATTCATTGCCCTCCCGACACGCGGGTTGGCCGGCGAGATACGCGCCGAGATCCGGCACCGTCTCCGGGGGCAGGCCGAAGGTCGGACAATCATACAGCCACACGCGGATGTCCGGATGGAGATTTTCCCCTTGGATGATGACCCGTGTCGCCGGACTGAACCGCTCGGGCGCGGTGCGAAGTTTCACTTTCGAAATTCCCGTGGCGGGAGTGAAACCGGTGGTGCGGATCGGGCCGGCAGGCCGTTGCACGATGAATTGGATCGGCCGATACGCACACGAGCCCGCGCCGTCGCACGGGGGAAACCGCAGGTAAAGATGCGAAGCGCTTTCGAAGCTCGGTCCCGTTCCACTGCCGGGGAGGACATGAACACTCCGCCCGCGCCAACCGGCGGGAACATCGAGTTGCAGTGCGAGTAACACGCCGCTTGGCACCGCCCCGGTGAAGGCAAAATCACCGTTCCCGTCCGTCGTTAGCGGACTACCGATGTTCTCGCCGTTGCCGGTGTTGAGAACACGGACCTGGAGTCCTGAAACTCCGCGCCCGGTCGGGAATTCCCCATCCAACACCCGACCGCTGAACGTGCCGGTCGGCAGCGCAGCGACTGGACCACCGAATCGCAGTCGAGCCCAGGTGCTCGGCTGATCCGGCAGTGAGCCTGGAACCAGGTCATCACCACCGGCGATATCGGTGTCGAGCTGGCCGAGCGCGAAACCGACGCAGCTTTGGAAACCATTGAGATACGGAGCGCTGAGGCGGAATTCGTGACAACGCGGATGCACGTCGCCATCGCAGAACGCGGTCTTAACATCCCAGGCCACGCCCCGGCCCGGAGCGCCCAAGCGGCCCCAAGTCGAACCTGTTCCCAACCGACTGGACGGGACACCGCCATCGAGTGGCGAAAGGAGTTGTAGGTCGCCGAACTGCGGGGTCGCCCCACCCGACAGATTCGAATCGACGAAGAGCGCTACCTGGGAACTGGCGATTGGCTGAAGCAAGCGCGGAAAGCGTAGCCGTTGCACGCCGACGTAGAGATTTGTGTCGCCCGCCACCTGACGATGGACCAGATAGGCGTGACCGTCCCGGATTCCGTTCGCACCGTCGCGGTAGCGGATCACCATTTCCTCCGCGCCGGCGTATTCGGTGGCGAGATTCAATTGACCGTCGAGCGTCACGGCCGTCGCAGCCTGGGGTACGACGAGGTCTCGCGGTAGGATTCCCCAAATCGCCTCCGTGGCTCCAGGGCTGCGCGTACCAACCGCGCCACTGCGGGATTCAAACGCACCGCCCTGCGGGAACACGGCTTGGAGACCGGCGGCGTCCCGGATCTCGGTGAACAGGCCCGCGCTCAGCTCCGCTTCAGTTCGCGCCACGCCCCAAATTCGCAATTCGTCGAGGTACCCTTTGAGACGAAACCCCTCCGGATCCTGGCCGACGTAGAGCGATTCGGCGAACGGCAAGCCCACCACCGGACCCAGCGGCACGGCCTCACTGGCGGGGCGGCCATCGATGAAAAAGCGCGTCATCGCACCGTCATACGTCACCGCCACGTGGGTCCATTGTTCGGTCGGCACCGCGTCGCGGGCATCGGCAAAGAAGTTTCCAGCGAAAATACCGCGGCGATAAAACCGCAACTTCGCCCCGGCGAATCCGAACCAATAGCCGCGTCGATAGCTCCGGGACACGATCGTCTGGATGTCATCGCCGTTCGTTTCTCGATACACCCAGGCCTCCAGCGTGAGCGGCAGACCCGCTGGTTCGAACGCGTTTTGATGTTCGAATCGAACTCCACTCGTCGCCGTGCCCGAATAAAACGTGCTGCGAATCGGCGGGGTCCCGCCGCCGTTCACGCGGACGGAAAAGGAGCAGTTCGTTTGGTTGCCCGCCGCATCCGTGGCGGTGCAGACGACGGTGGTGGTGCCCAGCGGAAACCGCGACCCCGACGGCGGCGTGCAAACGAGCGACGCGTCGGAACACACATCGGTGGCAGTCGCCACGAAATCGACCACGGCTCCGTCGGAGCTCGCGCAGTCGACGACGATATCTGCCGGACAAACCACCACCGGAGGTAGAGTATCGATGGCCAATTCTCGATCATCCGAAGCCGGCATCCCGGCGGCGTCCTCGGCCAGCACTCGCAACCGGTGCGGTCGCCCATCGGCCGGAGCGATAAAGCTGAAAGGCGACTCCGCATGATCGCCGCAGTTTGTACAGATTGAATGCGGCGCTTCATCATCCAATTGCCAGCTCAAGCGAGTGATGACGCGGCCATCGCAATTGCTCGCCCGCGCCACCGCTCGATTCGTACCGCCCGGTCGCAAGCAATCGGCGACGTCGAGTTCCGCCCGGAGGCAATTGACGAGACATTGCCGCTCGCCACTCGCCACCCGCAGCGGCGTCCGCAGGTTGGGCAAAGTCACGGTGGCTGGACCGCCGCCGGAATCGATCATTGCTGCGACCGCGACGTGCGGATAAACTCCGACGGGCAGCGCGGCGTGGACAATCGCCGGCCGCCCTGAACCGCGCTCCGTCGGCAGGCCCGTCGCCATCGTCAGATCGATGGAGTAGTTCGGTCCGGCAGCGGTTCCCGAAGCGCGCAAACTCGGGGCCCAAACCTCTCCGCGCGCCGCGGTGACGACGACGCACACTTCGCCGAATCCCATCTGAAAATCACCCACTTGATCGGACCCCGATGTCACCCGCCACGCCGTGTCTCGGAGGCCGCGGACATTGTCCGTGATATCCACGCGTTCGTTGAGATACAAATCAGCGCGGGTGCGGTCCGGGTTCTGGAAAACCAAGGACAGGTGCGTGCTCCACAAACTCGGCGCGTTGCCTCGATCCGCCAACGCCAACCGGTACTGACCGTCCCAGGAATTCGCGTCGGCACTCAACGCGCCTTCCAAGTTCACTTGGGCTTGCCCCCCGTTGCTCGCAGGAAACGTCCCCGGACTCAGGTCCAAACCCGTGCCGACCGCGACACTGTATTCGCTCCCCGCTGCGGAACGTTGTTTCAAAAAACGCAATGGCGAAGGCGCCACGGTCGTATCCACGGGTCCTTCCAAGCGGACTCGCCCCCGAACGTAGCCCGGTTGCACCACCAAGAGACCGCCTGCGGCAGTGGTGGCCGGACCCGGATTCACCGAGATCAACGGCCGTTGATTCGGGAACGTGAACAGTTCGCGTCGCGTCCCTTCGCCCAGTTCCACACTGGCGTTCAATTGGTAACTCCCGGCCACCAGATTCGGCAGGAGGAACGGACCGGTGGCGGGCGCGCCGATCAATTGGACGCTCCGCACCGGAATGGAACCGCCCCGCAGTTGGCGCACTTGCACACTTACCACCGACGGCGCGCGTTCGGTTTCGCCCAATACATCCAAACCTCCGCTCAACGCTCCCAACGACGAGGGGAGGGTGACTGGGCAGGTCAATGTCACCACGCCATTCGCTGGGACCACAACGATTGCCTCATGCCGCTGAACCGCCGGGGCGTCGACAGTTCCGACGTTCCAAAACACCTCCACGCGTTGAGTAGCGCCTCCCCGAGCGATCAGACGGAATGCGGTCGTCGGGCCGCTGACGGCCATTTCCGCTTGGCCCTCTCCATTACGTCCTGAGGCTACGACGCCGGACTCGCCTCCGGGAGTTGCGGTCAGGAAGGATTCCACCCGGATGTCTCGCACTGAAACCGCTGCGCCAGTCGTTGCTGAGACGAATTGCACGTCGATGCCCCCGGCAGCCTCCTCGATTACCAATGGCGAGGGTGATTCCGAAGTAGAGACCGTGACGCTGTTGGTCCGCCGGAAGCGATACGTCCCGCCACCAGCTAGAACCGTCATCAAATACGTATCGTAACTCATGGCTACGTCCGTCGCGGGGAGCGTCGCGATGATCTCGAAGGCTGGTCCGGCCAAGCCCACAGAATCCACTCTGGCCTGCGGTCCGAAGAAAATGGGTGAGACGAATTCAAGCTGCGCGTTCCGGAACTCCAACGCGGCCGAAAGCCCGCCGTCGGACGCGTTGAGGAATCGCACCCGGACCGGGACCTCCACAGTGCCGACCTCAATGGCAGTATCCGCTCGCACTCGGAAGGCGAGGCTGAGACAGAGGGTGAGGAGAATCGTCAGAGTTTTCACGCTAGTTTATTGGTTTGCAACCATTCTCTCGTTCAACCACCACCAGACGGATTCGCAGGCGAAGGTCACAGGAAATCGGCGAAAGCTGGCGTTGCTGCTTTCCGCCTGGATGCAGAACTCAGTTCAGGCGAGGATCTCAGCCCCACTGCGGCGAGTCGTCTCGAACGGATGCAGTCGGCGAAAACTACCAGGCAGTAACGCTGGCGACGGCTCGCCAACGCTGGGCTTCTGTTGAGTGGGTGGGATTCCCATCGCGCGCGGCTTTTAGCTCAAAAAGTTCCGCAAGATGTTGCGCGATCCGTTGTCGCCGCGTCGCTCGCAGTTCCTGGGGATAACGAGATGTTTGATCCAAAACGTCCCACGCCGAACGCAACAGGAGTTCTGCTTCCAGAAGTAAATCCCGTTGCTCGACCCGTAAGCGGGCGGTCCGCGTGAGCGCCGTGCCCAACCACTCCGAGACATCGAAGTACTGCCAATCATTGGTGGAAACGAGTTGTTCGAGGTGGTGACGAGCGCCCCGCAGGAGGTCGACGCCTTGGGCAACTTCGCTCCGGGCGGTCGCGTCGTCGCTCCGCCCGGCGGCTTGCTCGGCCTTGAGCAACGCAGCCTAAAAACAAGGGACAGGAGGATTGAAAACAAGAATCCGCATAATAATTAAACATGCTTGCTATATTGACATTTTGGATCTGTAAAGGGACGGCTGGATTGATACGGAGTTTAACCGATCTCCTCGCTCTCACCAGCCTGGAAGGTGGCGAGGCGTAGCCGGGGGCGCCCTCAAATCCGCGCCACCCCAGCACTCGTGCCGACGAAAATCAGGGATTTAAACTCAACACAGTTTCTTGAGATCTACCCCCGTTTTTCTGAGGTCTGGACCTGGTACGGCGCGGACTCGTAGCCCGACCGCGTAACCTTGCACCCGACGAGCGCCAGGCCAGTCAAAGCGATAAGAATTAAGAGTGGAACCCACATTTTTTCACTTTGTTAGACTAACCCGTTCTCGGTCGAATGGCGAATCAAGAACCGCTCCCCATCCGACGTGGGCGAGCGAGGCGAGGAGTGGCGAGGAGTGGCATTCAGTCCAGAAAACAAGGGACAGGCCGGTTTTAAATTTGATCGTCAAAGTAAGCAGCATGTACCCATTGGAATCAGAATCCCTTTCAAAATCGCCTGTCCCTTGTGCTTCTTTCTGCGCAGACTTCACTCGGTCTGGGTCTAAAGCCCTAAACCTGAAACCTGAAACCTTCGATCCTGTCGCGTGCCACGAGAGTCGGCTTTTGTTACACTTTGGTATTTTACGTAATATATTTGTAATAAGGCACTTAAGAGAAATGCCTCGCCGACAGAAAATCCTGTGTCAGGAAAACTTACACATTTTCACCAGGGCTCCAAGATTGATGAAATTCTCCTGCAAATTGGCAAAAACCTATTTTCTGCAGGGGTTCCAGCCAGGGTGAATCGATTATCTGTTGGTTTTTCTTACACTTCCAGCGGGAACCTCCAACGATTGTTTTTCACAACTCGTTGTGAATCAACGATATTTAATTTGATCGCTTGTGGCATTGGAATTGCTCTCCATTGATGGCTATCTCGTCAATTGCGTCGTCTGAATCTAGGTCATCCCAGGCCGGATAAACTAGCGGCTAGCGGCTGCTTGTTGGGATTTAGCATCGCTATTGCAAATCAAAAAATAGAAACAAAATATTCGGTCCATTCAATGAAACTTATGAAGCTCAGATCGTTATTAAATGTGGGTGCCCTTGGCATCATCAGCTTGGGAGCCTCCGCGTTCCCAATCGCGTCACCAGGAACAGAGGGTTTTCTCGTTATTGCCGCCGGTTCGAGCCCCGTAGTTGCCACCTACGAAGGAAACAGTGCTTCTTACAGCAATGACCTCTACCTTGAAAGAGATGGCCTGGGGAACCCTGGTATCGATGGGAACACCGCCAATGACCTTTTCCTCTTCAACAATCATGTTAACAACCCCGGAAACACCGCCTCCGTCGGAACTTTCAGCGCGGGCGTTGAACTGGTCTTTCGCCTCCACGTAAACAACACCGGGGACAATTTCTTCTCGGGTCCTGGCAGCCGCAACGTGGACGGCAATGCGCATGCACGCGTTCAAGACAACTGGGCTCCGGGCACGACGTTGGTCAGCTTTGAGGATCTTCGTGGTGGCCCCTTTGTTTTCAATGACTTGAGCTTCTCGTTCTCAAACACGCGCAGCACGCCTGTGCCTGACTCGATGAGCACCGGCTTGGGTCTCGGAGTGGCCTTGATCGGTCTTTTCACGGCCGCACGGCGACGCAAAGCCTAAGTTGCCCGCAAACGACCAGCACTGAGTCGCCTTTTGGCCTTAATTCGACTGAGAAGTTTTGCTTCTCAGTCTTTTTTTGTCATTTCAGAAAGGGATAGGGAGTGGACTAGGTGCCAGGTGTCAGGTTTAAAACCTGACACCTGAAACCTGAAACCTCCGAGTGGAGCGAGACTCCCGGCAAGCTAGTTTTTTCGGATTTGCCTGGCGGAAAATCCCAAATCATCTCCGTGGCACCTGCCTTCAAATCTTTTTTTAAAGCTGATCATAATCCGCGTGGGTCCCAATCCAGAACCACACGATGAGGTTGCCCTATCGGCGCCCGGCCGCGCGATAGTTTTGGTTGATCCTTAAACAAGGGACAGACGGTTTGAAAAATTTTATTATGAGGTGAATTCTATGAGGTGAATTCTGCCTTTTTTAACCGCCTGTCCCTTGCTTTTTCTGACCTGATCGCGCCGTGGGTCCACATGGATCCGGCACCAATCCTAACAGGTCCTTTGTTCGTTGCGAGGATTGAAACGTGGAGGATTTTGACAGGCCTATCTACTTAAATCGCTGGCGGCGGTGGAGACCGTCGTTATCGAACGCGAGCCGTTGTGGGACAATCGAAAACACGAACACGGTCTATTACCGTTGGGCCGCGGAGTATCGCGGCCCTGCGATGGTCGTGTACGGACACACATTCGTCCCGGAACCAGAGTGGTGGAATCGCCCGATTAATATTGATACAGGCTGCGTCGTTGGCGGAAAACTAAGCGCACTCCGCTATCCGGGAAAAGAGGGGGCCAGACATTTTCCTTTTTGCGGGCGGACTCCTGGCGACGCATACCGCTTGATCGAAGTGACGAATCCTGAAAGTTAAGCGGAGGGAGTTCGAAGGTGGGAAGCAGTCACGCGGCAAGTAGGCAACGGGATGGTGATTGAGTCTTTAGAGTTCATCGCAAAAGGGCTCTCGCTGCGTCTCGCGACGAAAGGCTAAGAAGAATCCGGGCTAGAGTCTGAATTTTGACGTCGCAGCGGTGGATCCGATTTCCGCGGGTCCTGTTTCTCATTGGAGAAAGGACTCCGCGAAGTCGTCCCTCCTCGAAATTTATTGCAACGTGACATTTACTTTTAGGCGATCCAACAGGGTGCCTTCAGATCGGGCCAGATCGACTAACGCTTTGTTGTAGTCGGTCAACGCTTGAATGGCCGTGCTCTCCGCGGTGACCAAATCGCGTTGCAATTGCAAAACGTTGAAGCTCGTGCTCTTACCGTTTTCCAGCTTTTTCTGCTCCGCATCCAAGGCGGCGACGGCATAGGTCTGGGCCGCTTTCGTAGCCGCCACTCGTTCGAGAGCTGATTGCGCCCCCAGAATATCGTCGTCCACTTCTTTCATCGCGTTCTGCTCCAGCCGTTTGTAGAACAGGAGTTCGCGCTCGAGCTGGAGGCGATCCCGTTTAATTCGATCCTTGGCTTGGCGATTCGAGAGAGGAATTTTAAATTCGATCCCGTAGCTGAACTTGGGATTGGCGCGATCTCCAATGTCGCCGAGCACCGGATCTAGGTGGAGCTGATTGCCCACGAGCCCATAACCGCCCGTCAGATCGAGCTGGGGGAACAGTTGGTTTCGATCATATTTGAGGCTAACGTGCCAGTTTTGCAGGATGAGTTTTTCTTGGAGAATATCGGGGCGCAACGTCAAAGCTTTGTGCCAGCTATCTTGCCGGTTAAAGACCTCCGGAATCGCCTCCAGGGCGCCCGACGGTCGGATGCCCGAGCCATCCAAACTAGCGAAATCGTCGCTCGTAAAATTCTTGATGATGTTGACCGCTCGATCATATCGCTCGCGAGCGACAATGAGATCTGCTCGGCGAGAGGCCACTTGGGCTTCCGCCTGTTTTTCTTCCAACGGAGCCATCGCGCCGACTTCCACTTTCTTGTGGTTTTCGGCCAAGGACCTTTCGGACAATTCCAAGGCCGTCGTCTGCACGCGAATCCCGTCTTGGGTCGCAATCAAGTCGTAGTACGATTTGGTCACGCTGAGACACAGATCCAGGAGACTGCCCCGATAGGATTCCTGAGTCTGTTTCAGGTTGTTTTTTGCCAGGGAAATGTTGAGGCGCGTGCCATCGATCCAAAAATCCTTCAGCAAGGGCTGACGAAGGCTCAAACTGACGCTGTCGTTGTAACTGAGCGGGTAAGAGGTCGTGAAATTGTTGGTCAACAAATGCTGGGTCGACGTGACCCCATTTCGATCCAGGCCGGCGGTGAGACCGTAGGTCAAACCGCTCGGGGCTAAGCCAGCGAGGGAGAGGGAATACTGGTCATCCCAAATCTCGCTCGACGTAGTGGGCGTAAAGGCCGCGGGGTTAACGACCGGTGGTTTGGGGCTGGTGCGAAAGGACTGACCTACCGTGCTATCAAACGTGGGGTCATACGGAGCGTAAGCCGCGTGCAGCGATACCGCGGCCAAACGGGGATCGTAGCGGGCAATGCGGAGACCAAGATTTTTCTCAATGGCAAGTTGGAGACAATCCTCCAACGAAAGTTGGCGGACTTCTCCGGCGGCAGCAGTGAAAGCCGTAAGGGCCGCTGCGATCAGCAGCAAACGAGGCGACATTATTTTCCAAGCGTGCGAGTTCATCATCGGTGCGTCAACGAGGATAGCCGTGTCGTTTGTGGGATTTTCGATCCCGCTCCCGGCACGTTGAAGCCGCTTCTGACGGTGGCTGGCCTAGCTGGCATTCGATCTAGCAATCGACCTGCCGACTCGGTCCGGAACCGTCGCGGTTCGTGGGAATGACCCGGACAGGCGCGGAGCGGTTTCAATCAACGTGATGATTCCCTGCTTGCCGGAGGGTCGTTCGTGGTTCCAGTTTTCACCCATGTTCTACCATCCGACGGATCTGTTCGATCTGACCCAAACGGAGCACGGGTTGTTATTTAGTGGCGTGGAGTATCCGTGGGACCCGCTGAAGCGATTGACCGATTACATCCGAACACATGTTCGGCCTATTCAGCAACATCGATCGATCGGGCAGTCGTTCATCGGTCCCAACGTGTTCATTGGAGAAGGCACCGTGGTTGAGTTTGGGGCGATGATTCTCGGGCCGGCGATCATCGGCAAGAACTGCCAGATCCGCCACAACGCGTATCTTCGTGAGAATGTGATCGTGGGCGATCACTGCGTGGTCGGTAACGCGTGCGAAATCAAACATTCGATCTTGTTCAATGGCGCTTCCGTGCCGCACTTCAACTACGTGGGAGATTCGATCCTCGGCCACAAAGCGCATCTCGGTGCTGGGGCGGTGCTCTCGAACATAAAATTGGCGCCGGAAAACGTTTGGGTGGAAATGGACGGGCGCTGTATTGATTCGGGATTGCGCAAGTTCGGGGCGTTGGTGGGCGATAATACCGATATTGGTTGCAATTCGGTGTTGAATCCCGGCTCCATCATCGGTCGGGGCGCCATGGTTTATCCCAACCTCGCTTGGCGGGGAATTTTGCCCGCAAATATGATTGCAAAAAATCGGGCGGCCCAAGACGTCACTCTGCGCCGTCCACGGCATGAGTGAGGCGCTCCGGGACGTCACCCTCGTGAACCGAATCACAAACCCAAAGCAATTCGCCGAGTGGCGAGGGCCGGTTTTACACGCTAGACCTCCTCGGTGATTGCGTTGGCCGAATCCGCCGCTAGTTCCGCTGGGGCTCCCGGAGCCGATCTGGTGGAGCGGGTGAGGGAGATTTTTTCTCCCACCGGCGTCTTTTCGCGTGCGAAGAATTTTGAATTTCGACCCGAACAACAGCAAATGGCGGTCGCGGTCGCCCAAGCACTGGCGGAACAGGGACATCTATTGGTGGAAGCGGGCACCGGCGTTGGAAAAAGCTTTGGCTATCTCGTCCCCGCTATTTTATTTGCGGTGGCGCAGAAAAAGAAGGCCGTCGTTTCCACTCACACCATCAATCTGCAGGAACAACTCGCCGAAAAAGATCTACCACTTCTTCGGAGTGTGCTTCAACAGCTTTCTCCCCCGGTAGAATTTAGTTTCGCGTTGCTCAAGGGTCGATCGAACTACCTATGCACGCGTCGGCTTCAAAAGGCCATGCAACAGTCGGATTCGCTCTTTACGTCGTCGGAAACCGCGGAACTCCGTCGCGTTTATGAGTGGAGCCAAGAGACAGCCGATGGCTCACTGAGCGATTTTGAGCACGAGCCCGATCCGAAAGTTTGGGAGCAGGTCTGCTCCGAACGGGGCTTGTGTACGCCCAAAAAATGCGGATTTGCCAGTGATTTCGCGAAAACGGGGCACGTTTGTTTTTTCCAACGGGCGCGCCAACGGATTCTCTCGGCCGACGTATTGGTGGTGAATCACACCTTATTCTTCACCTTGCTCAATGGCGTCGATGAAGAACTGGAAGGGGGCGTCCTGTTTAAGAACGATTTCGTTATTTTTGATGAGGCGCACACGGTGGAGCAAGTGGCCGCCCGACATATCGGGATGAATGTGAGCAGTGGCGGCATTCGTTGGGCGCTCCAACGATTGTGGAATCCGCGCACCGAAAAAGGCCTGTTGGCCACCTTGCGTCAAGGTCAAGCCGTACAGCTCGTGGCGGATCTGTTACAACAGGCCGATGCCTTTTTTCAGCAGGTGGAGACTCGTTGCGATGATTTAATCAAAAACAGCACGGATCCCACGGCCCAGGGTGAAGGTGGGGGCGCCCGTGGAGCCGCCGGAGCCGCCGCAAAATATCGCCCCAGCGAATGGCGCGAATTGCGGATTCGTAGACCTGACTTGGTGGAGGACGTCGTGACGCTCCCGCTGCAACGCCTCAGGGAATCGGTGCATGAACTGGTGCAAATGACCGAAGACAAGGAGACCGGGGAGGAGTTAATGGAATGCAACCGGCGCCTAGGTGATTTGCGCGGGTCGATACAACTCTTTCTTAAACAAGCCCAAGAAGAGCACGTTTATTGGGTCGAACGATCCGGGCGTAACCAACGATCACTCACTCTGAACGCAGCCCCGATCGACGTCGCCGAATTTTTGCGCAAGCGTTTGTTTGGGGCAGCGACGAGCATCGTCATGACGAGCGCGACCTTGGGCACCAACGTCCGACCGCCGGGGCGCTCCGGGCCAAAAGCCCATCGAGCCACGCCGGACTCCCTCGCGAAAGGAACCCTAGGATGTCCGGCGAACGAGACGCCGTCAGCCCCGGACCTGGGGCCACTCAAATTGGCGAGCGAGATCCCTGCTCTCCGGTATTTAGCTGGGCGAGTGGGTGGCGAGACCGCCGCGGGGCTCCAAGTGGGTTCGCCTTTCAACTACCCTGAGCAAATGCGGGTTTTTGTCGCAGGAAAAATGCCCGACGTGCGCGATCCCAGATACGAAGAGGCCTTGGTGGCTCAGATCGAGCATTTCATCACGGAGACCCACGGCAAGGCGTTTGTGTTGTTCACGAATTCGCGTTTGATGCAAAGCGTCGCCGGCCGACTGGAGCCATTTTTTGCTGCTCTGGGTGTTCCTTGCTACGTCCAAGGGGCGGGCTTACCGCGGTCCACGATGCTGGAGAAATTCAAAGAAAATGTCGATTCTGTTCTTTTCGGACTTGACTCATTTTGGCAGGGCGTGGATGTGCCGGGAGAGGCGCTGAGTAACGTCATTATCACTCGATTACCGTTCGCGGTGCCGGATCATCCCTTGATCCAGGCCCGGTTGGAAAAGATCGAAGCGGCGGGCGGCAATTCCTTCGCGGATTTTAGTCTACCCGAAGCAATTCTCAAATTCCGACAGGGAGTGGGTCGTTTGATTCGAACCCGAACCGATCGCGGGATTATCGTAATTCTAGACAACCGGGTGTTGACCAAAAAATACGGACAAGCCTTTCTCGAGTCGATCCCCGCGTGCCCGTTAGAAATAGTTTGACCCATCCTCGTGTGAAACCGTAACCATCGCACTTGCCGCGAGTCACCTTTAGCGTCGAAGGTATCCGGTGTTGTTGGCATGGATGAACCGGGGCTGGATGTATCCGCCTGCCTCGCCCGGGTTCGGGCCGGGGAGGAAGCAGCCTCGTGTACGCTGATGGCCTATCTCCACCCGCTCGTGGTCAAAATTGTCCGAGGACACCTTCCCCGACGAACGGATGAGGAAGACTTGGTGCAGGCGATTTACATAAAAGTGTTCACGAAACTGGACCAGTACCGGGGCGAAGTACCGTTGGAACATTGGGTGTCCCGTGTGGCCGTGAACACATGCCTCAATGAGATTGCCCGAGAAAAACACCGCCCCGAATGGCGGCACGCCGATTTGGGAGAGGAAGAGGTAGAAGTCCTCCAAAATTTGGTCGCGGACACCCGCGATCTGGGTGCAGAACAAGCCGTCGGTGCCCGCGAACTTGTCGACAAAATGCTGGCGGACTTGAGCCCGGAAGATCGTCTAGTGATTACAATGTTGCATATGGAAGGGCGTACCGTGGAGGAAATCCAAACCCGGACCGGCTGGAGTCGGCCCCTCGTCAAAGTACGGGCGTTTCGCGCTCGGGCGAAGATGAAGAAACACTTGGTAGTACTAATGAAACAAAACGTTCCATGAATCGCTTGGATCAACAGCTGGACCGTTTACTCCGGTCTGCCGCGACCGCACCGGCTCGGGCCGTGCCCGAACTTGATTTCGGGCTCCAGCAACGGGTACTAAAGGCCTCGCGGAGGTCGCCCGGTCGGATCGTCGAATCATTGACGCCGCGCTGGTGGTGGCAGGGTGCGCTCGCCGCGTGCTCGCTCGCCACGGTGATTGTGGTGTTCGCCCGGGTGAACGCACCCGTCGAAATTCAGGATCCCTACGCCTCACCCGACGCGGGGGTGGATCTGATCGCCCCTAGTTTTGCTTCGAATTGAGTGATTGAACGATCGAGCAAAAGCATGAGCAAGAGTGTGAAACCCAAGCTGGCTATCCTGCTGGCACTCGTCGTGGTTTTTGCGGCGGGCGCGGCCGCTGGGAATGCTTACGGCTGGCGCGAGGGCTTCCGGAAAGCCATGCGCCGCCCCCCACCCTCCGACATGAAAAAGCATGTGGTGGATGGACTTCAACGGGACTTGCTACTCACCCCGGAACAACGCGCAAAAATTGAACCCATTGTCGCCGAAACCGCAGGCAAAATTGGCGAATTGCACCGTGCCACCGGCCAGCAAATGCGGGAGCTTCTCAAGGCTCAAAATACACAATTCAAGGACCTCTTAACGCCGGATCAATGGACCAAGCTGCAGGAACTCGATAAACAACGTTGGCACCATCGCAACGGCGAAACCAACCGCCCTCCGAGCCCATAAGCCGATGCGCCCCCCTCAAGCATCGTCCCAAAGGACTTGGGTGCTTTGCGAGAGTGAACTTGAAAATAGTCCTCCCTTGCAAACCGATGATGTCTTGGTCTCGGCCGGATATCGCTCCGCTGTCTTAGAACGCTTCTATTCTGACGACGATGCCAACTCCGAAAGCCGGTGCGGTGTGGATGATTGACCTCGGCACGACCGCTAAGTGGATGGGCTGATGCTGGGAAAACCTACCGCAGGTTTTCTGGGTTGAGGCCGACGAGATCTTTGGCGAGAAACAAACCGTCTTTACGGATCAGTTCTTGGTCAAACCACACTTCGCCACCACCCCATTCCGGGCGCTGAATCAAGACCATGTCCCAGTGGACCGCTGACTTGTTGCCGTTCCCACAATCTTCGTACGCCTGACCTGGGGTGTAGTGCAGAGATCCCGCGATCTTCTCGTCAAACAGAATGTCACACATCGGATCTTGGATGTGAGGGTTGAAGCCCAGACTGAACTCACCAATCCGGCGCGCTCCCTCATCGGTGTCAAGAATCTCGTTCAAACGCAGTTCACTGGCAGCCCCCCCCGCACAGGTGGCTTTCACGATGCGCCCCCGCTTCAATTCCAGGCGCACATTTTCAAACTTCGTGCCTGAATATTGCGTGGGCGTGTTGAATTGAATCATCCCCTCGGAGGAGGTCAGGGTCGGGCAAGAAAAACATTCGCCATCGGGAATGTTGCGAATCCCCTCGCAAGGTTTGGCCCCAATCCCTTTGATCGAAAACGTGAGATCCGTCCCGGGACCAACAAGGCGCACCTGATTCGCCTTTTTCATCCGTTTTTCCAGGGGCAACATGGCCTTGGCCATCTTTGCGTAGTCCATGGTGCAGACATCGAAGTAGAAATTCTCGAAGGCTTCGGTGCTCATGTTGGCCGCCTGAGCCATGGATGGCGTTGGCCAGCGGAGCACGCACCATTTGGTTTTGTTGACGCGGTAATCGAGCACTGGCCGGATGGTTTTCGTGTACAATTGGAGTGCCTCGGTCGGAACATCGCCGGTTTCCGAGCTATTTTGCGCACCGCGCAGCGCGATGTACGCGTCCATGCGCTTCATCCGCGCCAATTCAATGTCATGCACCAGTTTGGCGTGAGCGGGTGTGGTGCCGAGCTGATTCTCGCGAACCAACCGCAAATGTCGGGTTTCAGCAATGGGAATGGCCCCAACCGTGCGGGCGGCACGCATGAGGGCGATTCCGATTTCATCGGGGACATCAACGAGATCGAGAAGCACTGTTTCGCCCTTTTTGAGGCTGCAAGAATACTCGATCAGCAGGCGGGCTAGTTTGTCGTAACGCGGATCTTTCATTGAAAAGTTGCGCCAAACTGGCAGATTGATGGAAATTGGATAGGGTTGATCTAAAATTTTTAAAAAGTTTCAATAAACCTATGTGAAACGCGATTTAAAGTTGAAAATTTAGTAGGATTTCTCTTGAACGAGTGGGGGCGATGCGCTGTAGGGTGAGCACGCACAAAGTTTATGTGTTTTGTGCTTGGCACTCTTCCCTCACTGATTCAGATTTACTCCAGAAAATTTATGGTAATGAAATTAAAAGTCGTCCTCTTTGCCTCAATTCTCGGTTTGGCGTCCGCTCCTGTGGCCCAGGCGTTTGATTTTTTCACGGACACGGTTACCGGTGATATCAACGACATAACAAATAAGACGGCATTTACGCATCTTTTGTCGCTGAAGGCTTACGATTCGTAC
>JAYVTS010000093.1:0-7340 GCA_043788645.1 Verrucomicrobiota bacterium | reverse complement strand
TGAATTTAACCGGATTCGCATCCGCAATACCCGTTGAACCCGCCGTGGCCACCGGAACTCCGGATTGCCCAGATTTGTTCCCGGCCTCGGGAGCCCCCGGACCACAGCCGGTGCAGACGATGATCAAGATTGCCGCTTGAAACCCATAGGCAAAGACTCTCACCGGCGCTCCTTCAGATCGGGTGACACCTTGAACCAGGATGATTCCTTGTTGCTCAACCCATTCGTCGTCACGGGAATCATCTCCGTATCGGTGGCGCTATTCAGGTCCAAAATTCCTGATTTATCGGCAGATACGGCACAGATATTCCAACCGGGCGCATAGACACCGACAATTTCGCACGCGGCTTGAAAGGTTCCTTTTTTGTTTGGATCCCCTTTTGACGCAGGCCCGCGGCTCAGGCTGAGATACCGACTGTCCGGGGACCAATCGACGTGATAAGTTTCATTCGAGTGATCTTGAATTTGCAACCTCCAGGGGCCGACGGAGGGATTGTCCGAATTGAGATCGAGAGGTGCCACCGCAATTTCGTGATCGCCGGAACCCCAAGCGATTTGTTGACCATCTCCGCTCAGGCAAGGCCGACAACCGGGAATCTTGAGATTGATAATTTTCGACCCATTCGCCTCGATCAACAAAATTCCATGATCAACCCCCATTCCGGCGTGGACCGTCGAGACAATCCATTTCCCGTTCGCGGAAAAGCCCGGGTTATAGAGATGATGCAAGTTGGCGCTATTGGGATGAGGTTGAATCTTCCCGGAAGCGAGTTCATAGAAGCTCATCCCTTTGGTATAATAATCCATGACATTAAACTTCGCGTACTCCTGCGGTAGAAATCCGATCCGTTTACCGTCCGGGCTCCAAAACGGTTCCCGAGCGGAGTCCACGAGCTTCTTTCGATGGCCGCCATCAACATCCATCACCCACAAACTGCGCACCGCCTCCCGCCCCTCCCCGGCATCCACCGAAAAACAGATCTTAGTACCGTCGGGCGAAACCTGCGGATAATGCTCATGCACCTGGGAAGTTTTGGTGAGGTTGACGGGCGACGAACCATCGGGCTTGGAAACAAAGATTTCCCAATTGTCCTCCACATAACTCTCGTACGCGATGGCAAATGGGATCGCCTTCAGACGATCACGCAGCGACGCGGGTTCGGCGGCCGTAGCGATGGACGTCCAGGCGAGAAGAGCCACCAACGCGGCGCTGTTTTGTGGTCGTTTTAAACCGACCGGCTGAAGACGATTCCGATTGAGAGTTAGCACAGCCTGAGGCTGGCCGCGGGTCCCGGCCGTCGCAAGGCCGAAGCGATGCGATCATTCTGCCTGGGCCTCGGAATTGGGAAACAATGCGACGCAATTTCTACCCCCGTTCACTCCGGCTTGTCAGGCCGCGAAGAGTCACTCCCGCTTGATGCCCACTTCCGGCGCTACCTTGCTTTGCTCGTCAGGCTTCAATGCCCTGAGTGGGGCTACCAATCAATGCCATCCGCATCCCAGTGACGGGCGACGCACGGCGGGGATACCACTTCGGCCTACTCAATCGCGCATTGAAGTAGTCTAAAGGCGACGCCCAGGGCGCCAGTGAAGGCGCAACCTGAGCGGGGTGGAAATCTTGGTCGAGCGAACCAACTTGGCCAACTACGCCTTTGAAGTCCGGCCGCGTAGGATCGCTATTCCCGTTAGCGCCAAACCGAGGAGGCCTAACGTGGAGCCACCGTCGGGCACATTGCCAGACTGGCCGCCGAAAGTGCCAATCTCCCGCCATTGATGTGACTCGTTGAGACCTTGCTGTGCAAGATGATCGTCGCCTTCAGTGTTCAATACCTGGGCGGTATCAAAAAAGTTTTTGGAAATAGTGTCAATTTTAATTGTGACTCTCGGTATGGCTAAGGGGTTGCTGCCTTCGTTATCGCTGGTATCGAAATTGAATCCCGCGTTCTGGGTGAAGATGGCACTGTGACCGGCTAGAATAGAATTTCCGATAGATCCGTTCCAAATGTTGTAGGAGGCACCATTGCCAAAACTGTCCACCGTCAACCCATCAAAACTAATCGAAGTTGCTCCGGTGTTGATAACTCTAATAGCACCCGCGTCGAAACTAGGCCCAGCCCCATCAAAAAAATCAACGTTGGCACCGCCACTCCAAGGACTGGGAAAGAACGGAGTTGGGCGTAGATTATCGGCATAACCCACCTGGACGACGTACGAAGCTTGAGCAAGGTCGGCCACGACCGCCAGCAATCCGACGACTGACACTATTTTTACGATTTTTGATTGAATCATAGACACTTTCATCGACCCCGACGGTTTTTCAGGGCATAATGGAATTTCTGACTTTGGTTCCCATTGTGAAGCATTTGATATGCCAAACATTTGTCAAACGATATTTCTAAAATGTAAGCAGCTGGTAATGAGGTGCCTATGGATGCGGTGTTTTGTTCTACCCGTTCGACACAGCAACCAACGGAGGCAGAAGTGTAAAGGTTTCCTACAAGATCGTCGTACATCGAAGGAGAATTTTTATTCTAAGTTGCTTACTAATAAATGCTTAGGTGTGATCGAGCCGCTCTTGAATGAGTGTCAGATTCGTTTACAGTCAACGAGATCGTTTTTGGCAAAATTCGCATTGTTGGCAATTTGTAGTGCGTGCATGGGTGCTTAATTCGGTTTTTGCCAGAGCGTGCGTTGTCAAACAGCCGCGTCTAGGCGAAGCAAACCGCGACTCCATCGATGCCAGCGGCGGGGCGGTGAGATGGGCAACAGCTTCAGAGTTGAGGAAAGGACGCGCTCCCGCTGCGTCTCGCGACGAAAGGACATGAAATATCCGGCCCAGACAACCCGCTTGTGCGACGGAGGCACTCCCCTATCGTCCGCGCTCGTTTTTGCAACATGATAAAGCTCGCCGTCTCGCCCGCACCCATCGCCGCCGCGGCCCAACCTGCGTCGACGCTCCCGACCTCAGACCTCCCGGTGGTGCCACCCGGAACACTCTTTCACCGATTCGCAAACGGGCTCGAACTCATCCTCCGCCCTGATCACAGCGCGCCCGTGGTCAGTGCGCAGGCGTGGTGTCGCGCCGGAAGCATCGACGAAGGTCAATGGCTCGGAGCCGGCCTCTCCCATGTGCTCGAACATATGTTGTTTAAAGGCACCTCGACCCGGGGTTCCGGCCGTATCGACCAGGAGGTTCAAGCCGCCGGCGGGTACATGAACGCCTATACGTCGTTTGATCGAACCGTCTACTGGATCAACGCCCCCAGCACGGGCACCCACGTCGTGCTCGACATCCTCACCGACATTTTCCAACACGCCACCCTTCCCGCCGATGAATTGGTGAAAGAACTCGACGTTATCCGGCGGGAAATGGACATGGGCCGCGACGATCCGGGCCGACGTTCGAGCCAAGGTTTCTTCGAAACCGCATTTCACCGCAGTCCCTTTCGTCAACCCGTGATCGGCCATCGCGATATTTTTGATCGGATTTCGCGCGAAGATCTGATGGCGTACTACGAAACGAAGTATGCCCCCAATAACTGTTTCTTTGTCGTGGTCGGCGATTTTCAACCTGCAACCGTGATCGCCCAGATCGAAGCCGCCTACGCCCAATCAAAAGCCCGCGCGGTTCCACCTAGTTTTGTGGCCGCTGAACCTCGACAAACTGCGCCTCGGGAAATGTTCGAACATGCGCCGGTCGAACACGCCCATCTTCACCTCGGCTGGCACACGGGCGACCATCGCCACGTAGATACCCCGGCGCTGGACGTGCTTTCGACCCTGCTTGGCCATGGCCGCAGCTCCCGACTTTACCAAGCAATCCGCGAAAAAGGCCTGGCCCATTCCGCCAGTGCCTGGACGTACACTCCTGGGTCGGTCGGGCTCTTCGGCGTCAGCGCAATCTGCGACGCGGATAAAATTGAAACCGTCCGCACCGCACTCCAGAGCGAACTTAATCGCATCATCGCCGAGCCACCCACTACCAACGAACTGACGAAAGCCGTCAAACAATTCACGACGGGGCTGTTGGCCACTCGAAAAACAATGGAAGGCCAGGCCCAAGATCTCGGCGGCAATTGGCTGGCCGCGGCGGATCTGAATCTCAGCGAGCGTTACCTCGCCGCGGTGCATCGAGTCACAACCGCTGATTTGCAACGGGTCGCTCGCACGTATCTCACGGGGGAAGGTCGCTCCACCTACGTGCTCCAGCCTGGGACCGGAGCGACCTCCGCAACGGCCGTCACCCTGGCCTCCGCGGAACTTCCCACCCAATTGTTTCAATTGCCCAATGGACTCCGCCTGCTCGTCAAGGAAGATCACCGCCTTCCCTTCGTCGAGCTGCGTGCGGCGTTAGTAGGTGGATTGTTGGCCGAGACGCTCACCGATTCCGGTCTTCTCTCGCTCATGGCCAAGTTGCTGGTCAAAGGCACCACCCGCCGGACCGCGGAGGATATCGCCCTGGCCATCGAAGGCGTCGGCGGAAGCCTCGAACCGTACACGGGCAGCCAAAGTTTTGGCGTGAGTGCCGAAGTGTTGTCCGACGATTTTGCCTTGGGCCTGGATTTGGTAGCGGATGTTTTGCTGCACCCCCAGTGGCCCTCCGCGCCCCTCGAACGCGAGCGTCAGAACCAACTCGCCGGGATCAAAGGCCAGCGGGATCAACTCCTTCAATGCGCGTTCAAAGCCCTGCGCCGACAGCTCTTTGGCGATGCCGGCTATGGACTCGATGCGCTGGGAACCGAGGAGTCTGTCAAACGCTTTACGGCCACCGATCTCCAGACGATTCATGCCCGGCTCGTGACCCCCGACAACTGTGTTTTCGCCATTTTCGGCGACGTCCATACGGCGTCCGTCCGCGCGGCCGTCGAGGAAACCTTCGGGACCTGGGCACCCGCGGCAAAACCCTTCGTGATACCGGCTGTGGTGGCACGAAAAGTAACCCCGCGCTCAGATGAAAAACGCGACAAGGAACAAGCCGTGTTCGCCCTGGGTTTTCCGGGCACGACCTTTGACAATCCCGATCGTTACGCCTTGGAACTCCTTCAAGAGGCTTGCAGCGATATGGGTTCACGTTTGTTCATGCGAATCCGTGATGAGTTAGGGCTCGCCTATTATGTGGGCGCCTCTCATTTTATTGGCCGCACACCGGGCTACTTCGCGTTCTATTGCGGGACGGCTCCCGACAAAGTAGACCAGGTCGAACAAGAACTCCGTCAACAGGCTGAGTTATTACGCACGGAGGGCCTGACGATCGAAGAACTCACTCGATCCAAGGCCAAGGTCATCGGCCAACGCAAAATCGCCCGTCAAGATCTTGGCCAAGTTGCCAGCACCTGTGCCATCGATGAATTGTGCGGACTAGGCTATGCGCATTCGGACGGCGACGACGCCCGTTTTGAAGCGGTGACTTTGGCGGACGTCCGCGCCGCCGCCGAACGGTATCTCCGGCCGGAAAACGCGGCGGTGGCGATTATTCGAGGGGCATCATAAGACAGCTCGTGTCCGGCACCCGACTTCAGGATCTCCCGGCCGGCGAACGGCCCCGTGAACGACTCCTCGCCCATGGCGCGGATGCGCTGGGTATTCCTGAACTGCTCGCAATCCTACTGCGCACCGGAATTCGCGGGGCTTCGGCCGTGGAACTTGGACGTCAACTCTGCGTCCGGTTCACCACGCTCGACGCGCTTTGCCGGGCTTCAATTGAAGAATTGCGCCAAGTCAAAGGTCTGGGGCGCGACAAAGCCGTGACCCTCAAAGCCGCCTTTGAATTGCACACGCGGATCAGTCGGGAAGATCGTCACGAAGCGCCGGTGATGGATCGCCCTGAAGCCTTCGTTGCTCAGCTCCGCGCCGAAGCCCTTCAACTAACTCATGAGCGCCTCTGGATCTTTCTGCTCGATACCCGACGTCAACTGATCCGCCGGGAGATTCTCGGGGATGGCGTCCTCGATCAGGTGTTGATTCACGCCCGTGAAGTTTTTCGCCCGGCCATCCTCGCCAATGCCCACTCGATTGTCCTCGCGCACAATCATCCGAGTGGAGATCCAACGCCTTCGGACGCCGACGTCCGATTGACCCGCGACCTCGTTCGAGTGGGCCACTTGCTCCATCTTTGCGTGACTGACCACCTGATTCTCGGGCGCCGTACTTTGACGCGCCCGGTCGATTGGGTCTCCCTGCATCAACTTGGAATCTGTGCTTGAATCCGACATGAGCCCCTGCTCTCCTGCTTTTGAATCGCGTTCATGATGTCCCTCCAGATTCATCCGACCGCCGTCATCGCGTCCGGGGCGAAACTAGGCGCCAACTGCTACGTCGGCCCTCATGCAGTGATTGATGAACACGTCGTACTCGGACCCGGATGTATCATCGGGCCCGGGGTTTACCTCACGGGATACACCACCGCCGGAGCTCGCAATCGGTTTCACGCCGGTGCGATCATTGGAGATGCGCCCCAAGACGTGAAGTACTCCCACGCCGCGACTCGACTTCAAATTGGCGACGACAACCTCTTTCGCGAGCACAGCACCATTCATCGCTCCAATAAGCTCGACGAAGACACGGTGATCGGAGATCGAAACTTTTTCATGGCTGGCAGCCATGTGGGGCACAATTGCCTGGTCGGGTCCGACAATGTGTTGGCCAACGGTGCACTCCTCGCTGGGCATGTCGTGATTGCCGACCGAGCCTTTATATCGGGGAATTGTCTGGTGCATCAATTTTGCCGGATCGGGCGCCTGGCCATGATGCAAGGCGGAGCTGCCATCTCGAAAGATCTCCCTCCCTTTTGTGTCGCCCGGGGCGATAACGGGATGGCCGGACTCAACACGGTCGGGTTACGTCGTGCCGGCCTAGGAACCGAACAAC
This sequence comes from Verrucomicrobiota bacterium, assembly GCA_043788645.1. GTDB lineage: Bacteria > Verrucomicrobiota > Verrucomicrobiia > Limisphaerales > UBA9464 > CANIZL01. The sequence continues at coordinate 473 of JAYVTS010000093.1, read as the reverse complement.
GGACCGAACTCCGCCGGTTGTTTCACCTGCTCTTTCGGTCCGGAATGCGGATCAGTGTCGCCTTAGCGGCCGCCCGCGACACATTTCCTGAGCCAGTGGCCCAAGAAGTCATTGCGTTCGTCGCGGCGACCCGACGCGGGATTTGTACGGCCACCGGCAAAAAAAACCAAGCAGAGCCGGACGTCGACGATTCCTAACCGGTCTCCGGATTCCCGCGGCGTCCCCCGAACGGGAGGAGTTTGAGGCGACAAAAACGATAAAACCCGCTCCAGATCGAATCGAAGTTGCCGTTCTGAAGAAAGACGAGGAGGAAAAGTGCGCCGGGGTTCTTTCCCTACCACTGGAAGAAGCTAAGCCGTAACAATGCAGATCTTTACAGAAGGAAACAAAGGAAACGAAGCATGGCAGCGGAGACAACCGAACGGGAACGCATTTCGCCCCATTCACGAAACAGTGAGCGAACCCAAGCATCG
>JAYVTS010000092.1:0-2028 GCA_043788645.1 Verrucomicrobiota bacterium | reverse complement strand
GAGGGTGCGGTTTATGGGTGTGATTGGTATGATCAACAGGTCAATCACTTTCGCAATCAAGAGGGAAAGATTGATACCAGTAACGGCCGTATCTACCGCCTCAAGAGCGCGGGGATCGCACCGATTCGACCAGAAAATCTCGCGGAACTCACGTCCCGGCAGTTAGTCGGACACCTCAGCCATCCGAACCGGTGGATTCGTCAAACGACCCTTCGCCTTCTGGGTGATCGACGTGATTCATCGCTCATTCCAGCTTTGTCCGCTTCCTTACCCCAAAGCTCGGGGCAACTCGCTTTAGAGACACTTTGGGCCTTAAATCTCTGCGGTGGTTTGACCGAAGCTGAGGGTTTGAAGGCGTTGCAGCATTCCGACCCCTTTGTCCGCCTTTGGACGGTTCGACTCTTGGGTGATGCGGGCTTGGTCACGTCCGCAACCGCACGGCAATGGGTGCAGGTCGCGGAGCAGGAACCCAACCTGGAAGTCAGAAATCAACTCGCGGCCACCGCAAAACGGCTTCCCGCAAAAATGGGGATGGAATTGGTCAACGTCTTGGCCCGTCGCCCGGAAGACGCCGCTGACCAGCGCATGCCGCTCCTCCTTTGGTGGGCGATCGAGGCGCAGTGCGAGGAACATCGCGATGAAGTGCTCCAACTTTTTGCTGACGCCACCTTTTGGAATTGCCCGCTCGTGGAGAGCCATCTGCTCGATCGGATTGCGCGACGTTTTGCCCAGGCTGGCACCCGTCGGGATCTCCAGAGCTGCGCCCGTCTCTTTGAACTCTCGCCTTCCGTCCAGCACAGCCACCGCCTCATGTCCGGTTTTGAAGCGGCGTTCAAAGGCCGCTCCCTGGCCGGTCTCCCGGAATCGTTGGTGCAGGCGATGGCCCGCCACGGTGTGGGTTCCCCCGCCTTTGCCCTGCGCCAAGGCGATCCTCGGACGGTGCAAAGGGCCCTAAAAATTGTCAACGATGAGACCGCCTCCCGCACTGAGCGAATGGAGTTTTTGGGGGTAATGAGCGAAGTGAAAATCGCCCGCGCGCTTCCCGCCTTGATCCGCGCCTACCGAGGCGTCTATCACGACGACACTTTGCGCCAGGCCATTCTTTCCACGTTTCAGAACTACGACGAAGCGGAGGTAGCGGATATTATTCTCAACGTTTATCCCGCGCTCGGCCATGATTCACTGCCGACCGCTCAAACCCTCCTATCGAGCCGACCCGCTTGGGCACTGAAACTGGCTCAGGCGATCGAGGTGAAAGGCTCTTCGTGGTCGGGGGTGGGAATCAAGCCGGAATCCATTCCGCTCAACGTGGTGCGGAAATTGAAGCAACATCGACAACCGGAAATTCTTCAGTTGTTGGAGCCTCTCTGGCCCCATACAGGGAGTCCCACGACGGCGGAGATGGAAATGAAGATCGGACACCTCTCGGGAGTGGTCCGTGGCGGGACGGGAGATCCGTATTCAGGTCGAACCCTCTTTCAAAACACCTGTGGTGCCTGCCATAAACTGTTCGGACAAGGTGCCGAGGTGGGTCCGGACTTAACGGTTTACAATCGAGTGGATCTGGAATCGATGCTTCTTTCGATTGTGAACCCTAGCGCCGAGATTCGGGAGGGTTTTGAGAACTATTCCGTCCAGACCAAAGATGATCGATCACTCTCCGGCTTCCTGGTGGAACAGGATCGTCAATCCATCGTCCTGCGCGGTCTGGACAACCAAAATATAACCTTCGCCCGGGCCGATTTGGTCGAGCTCAAACCGGCCGGCGTCTCACTGATGCCGGAAGGATTGCTGGACGCCTTGGACGACCAACAGACCCGCGATTTGTTCGCCTACTTGCGCTGTACTCAACCTCTGATTGGCGAACCACCTCGTCGGCCCGGCCAGCCTTGAACCGCGTTTGAACTAAGCCGTAACAATGCAGATCTCTACAGAAGGAAACAAAGGAAACGAAGCATGGCAGCGGAGACAACCGAACGGGAACGCATTTCGCCCCATTCACGAAACAGTGAGCGAACCCAAGCATCG
>JAYVTS010000091.1:0-3667 GCA_043788645.1 Verrucomicrobiota bacterium | reverse complement strand
TCACCGCCACCGAAACCACCTATCCAGGCACCGACCTCCGCCTCGTCTATCAGCTCATCGGGGCCACCCCAATTCCGGGAAGTCAGGTGGTCTGAGCCTTTCGTGCCTTCCTGCTCCAGTTTGGTCTTCGCCTTGTTCAGCCCATCATACACCACCACCCGCACTGCCTTGCGGCTGAGGTCGGGGAAATCGGCCAACTTCCGCGCCGTCGCAATGGCACCGAGGTTCTTTATGTAGCCGCCGCCCGCCGGTTCGCGGACGATGAAACGCTCACCCGTCATCCACGCCAGCGTCTCCTCCTGCGTGGTGGTCATGGGCCGCTCCAGGCTCGCTCGCAACAACTCCAAGGCTTTGGTCATCCACGCTTTCATTGGGACGTTTTCCACTCAAATAAGAAGTAACTTGTTATCAACGTGTTACGTCAATAAAACGTCAGCCACTCAAATAAGAAACCGAGCGTTCCCTCCATCGTTTTGCCTGGCGTCTTGGTGCTCGTCCTTCCACCCATTCAGTTTCAATACCTTCCGGAGCTTTTGGGTGATGACTTCCGGCGAACAATCCGGATCGTGGAAGCGCTGGGCAATGACCCGGCGGACAATTGCCGAGGTGCGACGGTAATTAGTTTTGGGACCACGTTTATCCGGGATCAACCGCAACCGCAACCGAAGAAACCTCCGCGGATCTCAGGGTGTCGTGTTAGATGAATTCGTTGAACATCGCTTCCAGTAGCTCTTGCCGACCCGATTCAAGGTCTTTAACGTTGCCGAGTGCGAGAGCGTGTTTTTCGCAATCAGCAAAGGTGGCTTTGCCGGTTTCAATTTTGGCGCCAATTCCGGTGTCCCAGGTCCGATAACGGTTCTTAACGAAGTCAGCCAGACGACCGTCAGCCCGAATGGCCGCCGCGATCTTGAGGCCGCGCGCAAAGGTATCCATGCCGGCAATGTGCGCGTAGAACAGATCTTCCAGGGTATGACTTTCCCGACGAACTTTGGCGTCGAAGTTGACTCCACCGCGTTTGAAGCCCCCGTACTTGAGGACGGCGAGCATGGTTTTCGCGGTGAGATAAAGATCGGTCGGAAACTGGTCAGTGTCCCAACCCAGGAAGTAGTCGCCCATATTGGCGTCGAGGGAGCCCAGTGCGCCGGCCGCACCGCAAACTTCGAGTTCGTGTTCCATCGTTTTTCCGGCGAGCCAAGCGTGGTTTACTTCGATATTCAGTTGGAAATGTTCGAGCAAGCCGTATTCGCGAAGAAAATTGAGACAAGCGGCGGCGTCCGAATCGTATTGGTGCTTGGTGGGTTCCTTGGGTTTGGGTTCAATCCAGAAAGCGCCTTTGAACCCAAGGGTTTTCTTGAAATCCACCGCCATGTGCATAAATCGGGCGAGGTGATCCATTTCCCGCTTGAGATCCGTGTTCAGCAAGGTGCTGTAGCCTTCGCGACCCCCCCAAAAGACGTACCCTTCACCTCCGAGTTCATGCGTCCATTCGAGGGCCTTCTTAACTTGAGCCGCGGCAAAACAAAATACGTCCGCATGGGTGCTCGTCGCGGCCCCATGCATATAGCGGGGATGAACGAAATTTTGCGCGGTGCCCCAGAGAAGTTTCACGCCGGTGTCCTTCTGGAGTTTCTTCAGTTCTTTGCCGACGGCGTCAAATTGTTGGTTGGCTTCCTTCAGATTTTTCCCGTGGGAACCCAGGTCGCGATCATGCCACGCGTAGTACGGGATGCCGAGTTTGGTGGCGAATTCAAAGAATGCATGAGCCCGAGCAATGGCTTCTTTCGTGGTGCATTCCCCCGTGTTCCAGGTGCGTTGAGCGGTTCCCCAGCCGAACATATCCCCGCCCGCACCTCGCATCGTGTGCCAATAAACCGCCGCGAACCGCAGATGCTCCTGCATCGACTTGCCCTCGATCAGCTCGTCGGCACGATATTGTTTAAACGCGAGGGGATTCTTGGAATCTGGACCCTCGTACGAAATCGACCCGATCTTCGGGAAAAACGGCTTGCTCATGTGTTTCGGAAGCTAAGGCGGCACAATAGGAACAGGGTTGGCCGACGGAAGGTTTTTTTCGATTTTCGATTCCGTGGATCTGGCCGAGGTCATCGCCCATTCGTCACTGACCGGGCGTTGCGGACGGTCCGCGAGCGGGTAGGTTGGGCGGAGTTGTTACGAATGGCCCACTGTACGCTATGAAGCTTTCCTGCTCCCTTTTTTTAACCCTCGCACTGGCATCCACATTGCGAACCCTCGCGGCGATCGAAATGGTTTGGGAACGCCTGCCCGGTCATGCAAAAGACATCGGCGTGGGAGCCGATGGGTCCGCGTGGATCATTGGAAGTGCTAACCGCAATGGGATTGCCTATCGTTGGGGAGGGACCAATTGGGTCGCTACCGATGGCTCCGGTGTCTTCATCGCCGTCGGCCCGGCCGGGGATCCGTGGGTGGTCAACATCGATTCGAAACTTCATCATCGGGTGAATGATCAGTGGGTGCTCATTACCGAACACGGCTCCGCCACCGAAGTGGGGGTTGGGGCGGATGGCACGGTGTTAATTGCCGGAGGGAATTCTTGTTATTGCGGACCGGTCACGAATCAAAAGTTGTATCGGTACGATCCGGTATTGGGTTTTATCCTTTTGACCGGTCAAGGGGTGGTGATTCAGCCCGATGCAACGGGGCGCTGGGTCATTAATGACCAAGGCGAACTATTCCATGCTCAAGGGGAAGCTGACTTCGTTAAACTCCCGGCTCACGCCCGAGACATTGCGGTCGGGGCAAATGGCGCTACTTGGATTGTGGGAGGGGGAGCCTTTGAGGCGGGAAACGATCTCATCTATCGTTGGAACGGTGCTCAGTTCGAACTCGTCACTGGGGGAACCGGACGGCGTATTAGTGTCAACCCAGACGGAACACCGTGGATTCTTAACGCTAATGATGAGATTTTTCGGGGCCATTTTCTTCAGTTGAAGGCACAGAATATCACGGTCACAAACGGGGCTGTTCTGCGCTTCCCAGTCACGCTTTCGTATCCGCCGGATCGTCTCGTCTCCGCTTCGTACCAAATCCGAGATCCCAATGCCTTCATCGTCTCCAGCGGGGTCGTCGCTTTTTCTCTCGGAATGACCAACCTAACGGTCAACCAACCGACTACTTCTTCCAATGCGGTCGCCGGACCACTAGGAGCCTACCAGTTAACTCTGAGCAACCCGGTGGGGGCCGACTTAGGGCAGCCGGAGGCTTCAGGGACGGTAGTGGGTACGACTTCGACTCCGATTACGTTAGTGGCGTCCAGGGGTGCTGGGGGTGGTTTGATTGTGCGGTGTCCGAGTCAAACGGGCTTTTACTACTTGCTGCAACGGCGGACCGAAGTGACCGGCGGCGAAGGTTGGATGGGTGTGGTCGGGGTGGCTGGAACCGGTTCTCAGATCGCATTGGATGACGGAGCGCCGCTGACCGGGCAGGGGTTCTATCGAGTGAGGGTAACGACGGGTTCGGCTCCATGATTTGCGGAGTTCGAGCGGTCGGGTGTTTTTTGGACCCACGATCAGGCGCATTCGAGTTGGACGGCGCGTTGACCCTCCCCGAGTCGCCTGCTATTCGGAAGCTGTGCCGACGAAGAAATCGACTACGAACAAGATTACCCCTAAGTACCGTCGCGTACTGC